>JARGFS010000030.1 GCA_029211095.1 bacterium
ATTGGAAGAACCGGGCCAATCAAATGCTCGACGAGATGTAACCGGTTTCAGGCAAGCAGCAGGATGCGGACATCCATTACATTGGTGTTTGTGGGACCGGTGACCAGCAGGTCTCCTGTTCGGTCTATCCGCAGGCGGTGGAGGCTATTGTTTCCAAGCTCCTGACTTTTTCAAACGATGGGCAGAAAACGAGAGCTGAAATGCTCCGAGTACTATTTGATGCGGATTCACCGGTTGAAGCTGCCTATCTGGCCGCATCCAACCCCGGTTCGCAATCTTTCCTGGATGAATCGCGTCAGAATCTCAGGGAAAAATTCGGTACTCTCAGCGCTGCTGAGACAATTGTACTTACGAAAACAGCAGCGCAACTAACCGGGAAAGCGCTGAAAAAAAAACCGAACCAGTCGGAGAACGGGTCCAACAAGATTGATCGTTTGATGCTGCATCCGGTACTGGGACCAATCCTGTTAGTGCTAATTATGCTGACGGTCTTTCAGTCTATTTTCAGCTGGGCGGAACCGTTCATCAACTGGATAGACTTTGCGTTTTCTTCGCTGGCCAACTGGGTCGGCTCAGGGATGAGTGAGGGACCGTTGCGATCTCTGATTACCGATGGGATCATTGGTGGAGTGGGAGCGGTCCTGGTTTTTGTACCGCAGATTGCCATCCTCTTTCTGTTTATAGCATTGCTTGAAGATTCCGGTTATATGTCCCGGGCGGCATTCCTGGTCGACCGTATGTTCCGCTGGTGCGGTCTCTCCGGTAAGTCGTTCATCCCACTGTTGTCTTCGTTTGCCTGCGCCATTCCCGGCATAATGGCCACACGGACGATTGAAGACAGGAAACTTCGTCTGATGACAATTACGGTAGCGCCGCTGATGTCCTGCTCGGCCCGTTTGCCGGTCTATACAATTCTGATCGCCGCTTTCATACCTTACGAACGCATCTTTGGACCCATTAACCTTCAGGGACTAATTCTGACCGGGCTGTACGCGATCGGGATTGTGGTGGCGATCATAGTATCGTTCATACTTAAAAAGACCATTCTAAAAACAGAGACGGGTTCATTCCTGATGGAAATGCCCGGATACAAAGTCCCAACGTTGAAATCGGTTGGGATCAGGGTCTTTTCCAGAGTCAGGACCTTTGTAACCCGAGCCGGAACGGTTATCATGGCCATCGCCATTGTGATTTGGGCCCTGAGCTATTTTCCCAGGTCAGAGTTTATTGAAAACAAGTATGACGGAATGGAGTCAACCGTTCAGGAAAGATACAACCGGCTCTGGCCGTTTCATAATTCAGAAATCATGTCGCTTGTGGTTACCGATCCCGGGCTGGAGGGAATTAATTCTGACCTGACCGAACGTCTGGCCACGGCCGAGGATAGAGGCGCGGTTCTGCAGATTGCTTCCAGTTTGCCCCAGCCAACCGGGAGCCCGCAGGAAGTACGGGCGGAGAGAGAACTGATAAATCAACTGATTGAACGTCGATCAGTGGAGATAGCCTACCAAACCGACCTCTCTCGTCTGGCCAACCAGAGAGCGGGGGAGAATCTGGCCGCTTCCTACTTTGGCCAGTTGGGACGACTTGTTGCACCACTGTTTAAGCCGCTCGGCTGGGACTGGAAAATCAGCATGGCTGTTCTGGCTTCGTTCCCGGCCCGCGAAGTTGTCATAGCAACACTGGGGACGATTTACAATCTCGGCTCCGAAGTTGATGAACAGTCCAGCTCACTGGTTGACAAGATGCGGAAGGCCAGGTGGGATGACGGAGAAAAAACGGGCCAGCCGGTTTTCACCCCGGCGGTTGCCATGTCGGTAATGGTGTTTTTTGCCCTCTGCTGTCAATGTGGCGCAACGCTGGTTACTATCAGACAGGAGACCGGCGGTAATCTCTACCCGTTGGCGGTTTTTGGCTACATGACGCTGCTGGCCTACCTGGGCGCCTGGGCTGTCTTCAACCTGATGAAGTGGGTTTGGTACTGATGAGCTCACTCTGGCAATACATAGGCGTAGGACTCATTCTTCTGGCCGCTGCAGTATATCTGGTCTATCACTACACCAATAAGAGAAGCTCCAACCAGGTCTGTGATCATTGCCCGGTTCGCCCCGGACAGACTAAACCCCTTCTTCACAAGACGCGCAAGTCCGATTGACGCCGTCTCCCGTCATCCTTATATTCCCATCTGGCAGCAATATGAATCAATCTCAGCCTATATTTTTGGGACACTTTTGCCCCCTGGACAGCCCTGTTCACCAGATCGATGCACGGGCCAAAATGATAGCCGCTCTGGCTATGATGCTCTTTGTCCTGGTCAGCGAGTCGATCCTGGTCTACCTGATGCTGGCCTTTAGTCTACTGCTCGCGCTGAAATTCTCCGGCCTTGAAATCTCTTCCTTTTCGCGCAACCTAAAACCGGTCATCTGGCTGGTTGTGATCACGGTACTGTTTCATCTGTTATTCGCTCAGAAGACAGAGCCTTTTGTCGTGAACCTGCCCTTTCTAAAAATCAGCAGGAGCTCACTCTATTCGGCCTCGTTTTTTTCCATTCGGCTACTCATTTTCATTCTAATCTCTTTCGCCCTGACCCTTACAACATCACCTTCGGATATGGCCGATGGATTTTCCCGTTTGATCCGTCCTCTTCGCCGCTTCCGCCTGCCGGTTGAAGAGATGTCACTGATACTTTTTATGGCCATGCGTTTTATCCCGGTATTGTACGAAGAATTCCATGCTATTAGGAACGCTCAAATCATCCGTGGAGCGGACTTCTCCGGGACTTTCCGTAAACGAGTCAAGGGAATCGTTGCCCTGGTTGTACCGCTGTTGGTTCTCTCAATTAATCGGGCCGATGAATTGGCGATGGCTATTACAGTGCGTGGTTACCGCCGACCGGAAGCTGATTCTGTCTCACGCACCCTTTATACGACTTCCCGGTTTTCCTGGCCCGAGACCCTGTTTCTGACTTTTACTATTGTCTACCTCGTCAGTATCTATCTGTTGGGAGATTTGAATGCCTGGCCGTAATATCAAGCTGATTATTGAATACGAAGGCAGCAACTATGCTGGCTGGCAGATTCAGAAGGAGCAGGTAACGGTTCAGGGGCTGCTCACGGAGGCCGTGACCAAGATCACCGGCTGCGAAGTCTCAATCACCGGGGCGGGGCGCACCGATGCCGGGGTTCATGCGCTGGGACAGACAGCCAATTTCAGAATAGATCACCGACTGGAACCGGAGCGATATGCCGAAGCCATGAACTACTATCTTCCGGATGATATTCGGGTACAGAGTTCAACTGAAGTGGCCGATTCTTTCAATTCCCGTTTTGATGCTGTCTGGCGGCGATATCGTTATCTCCTCTCAAGCAGGCGGACGGCGATCTTTCGGAAACTCCGGTGGGAAAGGAGGGGAGAACTGGATTATGGATTGCTCCGGCAGGGAGCGGACCTGATTCTGGGCGAGCATGACTTCAGGCCGTTCTGCGTGGTGGCTTCGCAAAAGGAGGATAATCGGTGCCGGATCTATCAAAGTCGGTGGTATCGGTGGGGGGATCTGATGGTCTATGAAATTCGGGGCAACCGGTTTCTGCACAGCATGGTACGGTCGCTGGTCGGGGCTATGGTCAATCTTGCCCGGACAGATCAGGATGAAAATCCGCATAACTTGACTTTGGCTCGCTTTGCCGATATTTTGCAGTCCGGCAACGAAGAGCGAATTGTGTTCACCGCCCCGGCTCATGGATTATACCTGAGATCGGTTGGATATGGGAAGGATAAATCTGAATGAAGTTTTTTATCGATACGGCCAATGTTGAAGAGATAAAGGCGGCTGCCGCTATGGGCGTTCTGGATGGGGTCACCACCAATCCCTCGCTGGCCGCGCGTGAAACCAAACCATATAAAGAATTGCTGAAAGAGATTTGCGAAGTCGTCGATGGCGATGTCTCCGCGGAAGTTATCGCCACTGACTACGATGGCATGATGAAAGAGGCGGCCGAGTTAGCCAAAATCGCTGACAATATTGTCATCAAAATCCCGACAATTCTGGAAGGTCTCAAGGCGATCAAGAGCCTCAGCAATGATGGCATCAAGACCAATGCTACCCTGGTCTTTTCCCCTTCGCAGGCGCTACTGGTAGCCAAAGCGGGAGCAACTTATGTCTCACCGTTCATCGGGCGGCTGGACGATATCTCGCAGCATGGTATGGAGCTGATCGACAATATAGCCACTATCTATAACAACTACGCCTATGCCACCCAGATTCTGGTCGCCTCGGTGCGCCATCCGATCCACCTTGTGGAATCGGCGATGATCGGCGCCGATGTTATCACCATGCCGTTTGATGTCATCAGCAAATTGATCAAGCATCCGCTGACTGATATTGGACTTGAAAAATTCCTGGCAGATTATAGAAAGGCCAACCAAGGGTAATGATTGAGAGATATACTCTTCCCGAAATGGGCGGACTCTGGTCCGATGAAAGCAAGTATCGTTCCTGGCTAAAAGTTGAGATCGAAGCTGCCCGGGCCATGGCCAAAGCCGGGATTATTCCGGCCAAGTCATTCAAAGTCATTGAGAAAAAGGCAAACTTTGATGTTGCTCGGATCAATGAGATCGAGCTTGAGGTCAATCATGATGTAATTGCCTTTTTAACTTCGGTAGCCGAATACGTAGGGGATGATGCGAAGTTCATTCATTTTGGGATGACGTCATCGGATGTGCTGGATACCGCCCTGTCGGTCCAGATGAAACAGGCCTCCGGGTTGATTGACAAGAAAATTGCCGAAGCTCTCAGGTTGATCAAAGGGCTGGCTCGCAAATACAAAATGACTCCCTGCATAGGTCGCAGTCATGGGGTGCATGCCGAGCCTACGACAGTCGGACTCAAATTTGCCATCTGGTATACGGAATTGACCCGGGGAAGAGAGAGGTTCAAAGAGGCGGCCAAGTCGGTTGCGGTAGGGAAGATATCCGGTGCGGTCGGGAATTTTGCCAATCTTGATCCCAAAATCGAACGGGCTGTTTGCGGCAAGTTGGGGCTGAAGGCTGCGGAAGTTTCAACCCAGGTTGTTCAGCGGGATCGCCATGCTCACTATATAACTTCGCTGGCCCTGCTGGCTTCATCTCTGGAGAAGTTTGCAACCGAAGTACGGAACTTGCAGCGGACCGAGATCAACGAGATGTGCGAAGGGTTCACCAAAGGGCAAAAGGGCTCTTCGGCCATGCCGCACAAGAAAAACCCGATCACAGCCGAGCGTATTACCGGAATTGCCAGATTGATGCGTGGTTATGCTCTTTCGGCGATGGAGAATGTACCGCTCTGGCATGAACGGGATATCGCGCACTCTTCGGTAGAGCGGATCATCATTCCGGATTCAACCATCCTGATTGATTATGGCCTCCAGAAATTTATCGAACTGCTGAAAGGGCTGGTGGTTAACGAAAAGAGAATGCTGGAGAATGTCTACTATCGAGGTGGCGTTGTCTTTTCGCAGCGTTTGCTTTTGAAACTGGCGCCGGTTGTCGGCTCCCGGGAAGATGCCTACCGACTGGTCCAGAAGAATGCGATGAAAGCTGTGGAGGGAAGGGGACTGTTCAAGGAACTGGTCCGCAAAGACCCGGAAATTACCGCCCATTTGCGTCAGTCTGAAATCGACAACTGTTTTGATCTTTCGTACTACACTAAAAACGTTAATAAAATATTTACAAGGGTGTTCCGCAAATGATTGCTCGCGAAGGATTACTCTTTATCTTTTCAGGGCTTTTTCTATCCGCACTCACGGTGCTGGCCGCGGTCAGATGGGATAGCTTTGCACTTCTATTGATCAGTATTCTTCTCTCATTCCTGACCATATTTACCATCTTCTTTTTTCGTGATCCGGATCGTAATACACCTCAGGAGAGGCTGGCTCTGATCTCTCCGGCCGATGGCAAAATAATCGGCATAGAAGAGCTTGAGAATCATGAATATATAGGGGGGCCGGCGACCAAAATCTCAATCTTTCTCTCGGTTTTTGATGTTCATGTCAATCGGGTTCCAATGGACGGAACGGTTGACTATGTGAAGTATAATCCGGGACAGTTTTTTGCCGCCTTTGAGGAAAAAGCCTCAGAAAAGAACGAGCAGACTGAAATTGGTTTGACCGTTTCTTCCGGTTCTCGCGTAGTAGTAAAGCAGATAGCCGGATTGATCGCCCGAAGGATTATTTGTCGCCTGGCAGAGGGAGAGACTGTTCGAGCCGGTGAGAGATTTGGAATGATCAAATTTGGTTCGCGGACAGAACTATTCGTACCGGCGGACAGCAAGATTGCGGTCAAGCTGGGAGATAAAGTAGCGGGCGCGGCCTCTATAATTGGCTATCTCTCTGAATCTGGAGAGAAGTGAGAATAGCATGAGCGTTCCAAGGAAAGCTGTAAACTATCGCGGGATGCTTCCGGGGACATTTACTATGGGAAATGTCGTCTGTGGCTTTCTGTCGATAATGTCAGCTTTTGAAGGGAATATTACCACCGCCTGCTGGTTTATTATTCTGGCCGCATTTCTTGACGTTCTGGATGGGAAGATTGCCCGCCTGAGTGGTTCAAGCAGTCAGTTTGGGATTGAGCTTGATTCATTGGCCGATTTTCTATCATTCGGCGTTGCGCCCGCAACCCTGGTATTTGCGATCAAATTGAATACTCTGGGTAAGTGGGGTTGGGTAATCTCGATAGTATATATCATGGCGGCGGCTTATCGTTTGGCTCGGTTTAACGTATTGGCGGATACCGAAGAAAAGAAGGACTTCCTTGGCCTTCCGGTTCCAGCGGCGGCCCTGGCCCTGGTTAGCTTTATAATTTTCAGCTATTTCCTCTGGGATCAACTGGAGTACGCCGAACTTTTGATCACAATGATCATCCTGTTCTCGTTCCTGATGGTGTCGCAGGTTGAGTATGACTCCTTTCCGGACCACTTCAATACGCCTCAGAACCGGATAAAGCTGATGATTCTCCTGCTGGCCGGGCTGGCGATGGTATTTAAGCCAAGACTGCTGTTGTTTCCATTTTTTGCATTGTATATATTGTACGGCATGATTAGAGAGCTCTACCGTCTTTCGACAGTTGGAGTGGGAAAAGTAACCGGAAAGAACTTAAATCGCCAGGCCGGCGATGGAGAAAGCGATAATGACAGATAGTCAAAAAGCGGTGGTATATGTCAGGCTGAAAGAGGGCGTTCTGGATCCCCAGGGAGTCACTATTCAGAAAGCACTGGAACAGATGGGCTACGATGAGATTGAAAAAGTCAGAACCGGCCGTTTTTTTGAACTTCAGATTGACGGCAACGCCGCCAATATAGATCAGAGAATTGACGAAGTCTGCACCAAACTGCTGGCCAATCCGGTAATTGAAAAATTTACGGTGGAGAAAGCCTGATGAAAGTTGGAGTGGTAACATTCCCCGGCTCCAACTGTGACTACGATGCCTATGCTGCGATCCGGAATATCCTGAATGAAGAGGTCAATTTCCTCTGGCACAAGTCAGACGATCTTATGGGCTCCGACCTGGTTATATTACCGGGCGGTTTTTCTTATGGAGATTACCTGAGAGCCGGAGCTATTGCGAAATTCTCCCCGATCATGAAGGAAGTAATCAAGTTTGCCAACGAGGGGGGACTGGTAGCCGGTATTTGCAATGGTTTCCAGATTCTGGCGGAATCTTCACTTCTACCGGGCGCTTTGATGAGAAACGACCATCTGCGCTTCAGCTGCAAATATGTCAACCTGAGGGTGGAAAACAATAAAACGGCTTTCTCCAGTTGCTACAAAGAAGGGCAGGTGGTGAGAATCCCGATAGCTCACGCCGAAGGGAACTTCTACCATTTTGATGGGGAAGTAGAGAAGCTTGAAGCCAACCGGCAGGTCGTTTTCAGGTATTGCGATGAACAGGGGAAGATAACGGCCGAATCCAACCCGAACGGATCGCTGAACAATATCGCCGGTATCTGCAGCGAGCGTGGGAATGTATTTGGAATGATGCCACACCCGGAGCGGGCAGTCGAAGAGATTCTCGGTTCCACCGACGGTCTGGGGCTATTTGAATCGGTCCGATTGGCAACATCAACCATGACAACGGCGGATGCCCAGTGAAAAGACGTGAACTGACGTTTGTTGTCGTAGCTCTTATTTTGGGAGCAATTGTCGGCGGGTTGGTGGGAGATATTATTGGTACTTTTCTCCCGGCCAGCGCAGCCAAGACCCTGTTCACCAAGTCGTTGGAAGTTGGCTTTAACACGATCAAAGTTGACTTTTATGCTATCGCTTTCACTATCGGCCTGACTATCAAAATTAATTTCATGTCGATCTTGTTTATATTGCTGGTTTTGATTTACTTTAAGTGGTGGTATTTGTAATCCCATCATAGATCGGAGGCATAGATGTTTGGCATGGGTCCCTGGGAATTGTTAGTAGTCTTTTTGGTGATACTACTTCTGTTCGGGGCAAAGAGGCTTCCAGAAATTGCTCAGGGCATGGGCAAGGGAATCCGAGAATTCAAGAAGTCCATGAAGGACACTACCGACGAAATTAAAGGTTCGTTGGAAGATGAACCAGAAAAGAAGGATGATAATTCGTCCAAGAAATAGGCTGCCCCGGCCGAGTTCAAGACCGAAATCATCACAGGCTGCATGAAGCAACTATTTACAAAAGAAGCGATTCAGGAAATTGCAAAAGTAATCGGGTGCGATAAAATAACTTTCCACACCGATCACTACCGGCTGAAGATTATCAACTCCGAAGAAAAGAGAGAGTTGGTCCTTGAGGTCTTCCCCGAGACCTCGCTGGGAAATTCCCGGGGGACGCTAATAGTTGTCTACACCGGCAATTCCCATATTCAACTGCACAATTGCACCGGCTTTGTAATCTCCGAAGAATTGTGCGAAGTCACCATGATCGCGGAAACAGAAGGCCGGCTCTCCGGTCTGGTGGTAGAACGAGGCGCTTCCTGTTCATTGTATGCCGGAATTGACCGGGAACTGATTTCATCCGACTTCACCCAGCTTGGAGTGGAAGTTATGTTGTCCGGGGTTGCTCTATCCCTGGCCGAAGAGATTCTCACCAACCGTAAGCCGGATGAGGATTAGTAGTTGCAGCGAAATCAGCTTGGATATGACAAAACCGCTGCCGAGTCCCGGCAGCGGTTTTTTTTGTCAGGTTCTCACCTCGAAACATTATCTTTTAGTCGAGAACGCCTCAATAAAGGCTCCCAGCTGATCTGACAACTCTGCCGCTGTTTGATACCGCTTGGAGGGGTCTTTCTCCAGAGCCCGGCCAATTATCTGGTCAAACAGGAATGGAATAGAGGGAACCAGATTGGATGGTTTTTCCGGCTCTTTGTGCAGGATTGAATAGATCAAGGAAGTTATATTCTCTCCCTTGAAGGGGCGTTTCCCGATCAGGAGTTCATATAACACTACTCCCAATGAGAATATATCCGCTCTTCGATCAACCGGCTTACCCTGAAGCTGTTCCGGAGATATGTAGTTCGGGGTTCCCATTGCAATACCCGTCTTGGTCATGGAATTGGAGTCAATGCGCGCGATTCCAAAGTCCATAACCTTGACCCGATAGTCCTTGGTAATCATCACGTTGGCCGGCTTGATGTCGCGGTGGACAATGTTCTGCTCGTGAGCATACTGCATAGCCGAACAGATCTGGATGATTATCTGGGCAATTATCTTGTAGTTGAATTTGGTCTTTTTCTTGATCATTTCTTCAAGAGTCTGGCCTTCGATATACTCCATAGCGATATACTGCAGGCTGCCATCAGAACCAACGTCATAGATTGTGACAATGTTCGGATGTGACAACTTACCTGCCGCTTGTGCTTCGCGATGCAACCGAACTTTCAGTTCTTCCATCTCTTCCGGATCGCTAATGAAGTCCAGGCGGATAGTCTTAAGAGCAATCGGTCGATTAATGGCCGGGTCAATACCTCGATAGACATGCCCCATAGCGCCTTTGCCCAGGGTACCGGTGATCTGGTAACGACCCAACTGTGTCAACGGAGCGTTGGATCCCGGAATAGGAGTCGGAGTGGAATTTTCCATGACCTGTTCAATTACTCCGTCGGAGTCAGACAAAGCTTTGACTACAGGTTCTTCGGAGTCGGCGTCAACGGATATGGCGTCATCAATTGTGCCGGATTCCAGGGCGGTGGTGCTCTCTTCCGAGGTTTCAACGACACCGGTTTCATCTGAAGCGATGTCAACACCATCGATATTGATTGACTGGTGATCGCTTGGTACTTCGGTATCAGTAGGAATAATCGAAGTTGGCTGATTCGCAGGATCATCCGGGGCTTCAATAATTTTGCGCGGACGGAGCGGCTCCACTGACTTCTCCGGCATCCCTTTTTCCAAATCCACTTTCGGTAGTTTCTGCTTGACCGCCTTGGACTGTTCTTCTTCTCCGGCAATCAGGCGGGTATCGAGAATCGGTGCGACCAGCATGAACAGGAGTATTTCAAAGCCGACATAGACAGTTTCCGCAATCATGCGCATGGAGGTGATTATGAAATAGTTGACGTTGGCCAGAAGCACCAGACTGCCCAACAGTATGAGCATCCGATACAGGAGTGAAACCCTGGAAAGGATGAAGGCATACAGTCCGCCAATGGCGAACAGAATCAGCATGCTGGTGCCGGACATATCGCTTTTATGCTCCAGCATATTGTCGTTGATAATATTCTCAATGACCGATGCCCTTGCAACGTAGTCCGGGATATCATCATCCACCGGGGTTTTGAAATAGAGAGTCTGACCGGGATCATCCAGTGCGATTACAACCAGCTTGTCTTCAAACTGCTTGAGATTAAATCCCTCGGACAAAACCTGCGCGGCCGAGTAAGTAGCAAATGGGAAGTCTGCCGAGTAGTTGATATAGATTTCACCATGAGAATTTATTGGCACCGTACGACTATCGCCCACTTTGATCACTTTGCCTTCAACCACCGATACATTGGCCGGTTTGACATCCAGAAAATTAGCGGCAGCCAGCAGTGACATTGAAGGATAGTAGTAGCCTTCGTAATTCATGGTCAGCGACTGGTGGCGAAGTACCCGGTCATTGTCGGGCATTTGGTATTTGAAGCCAATGTTCGGTTTTTCATTGAGCAGCTTGTCAGCAGGCAGAAATACTTTCCGAACCTGCAGGCTGGATCGCTCATCCATGATTCCGAGCGGGCTCTCAATATTTAGGGAAAAATCAAAGAGGTGTTCCGGGTTGTTGGTTTTTTCGGAACGGTAGGTGGCCAGGGCGACATCATAGGGGAGGACCACGTTTTCCACCCAGCTGATCTGCTCAGCCAGTACTTTGGTGTACCCGGCGGAGTCCTGTCTGGCGTCTTCATTGAAGTCCAGATCAAGAACTACCGTTTTTGGCCCGCCATTGCCAACGGCGGCGGTCAAATCACCAACCAGGTCCAGATTCCAAGGCCATTGTCCGTATTCATCCAGGGCGGCCCCATCAATAGCTACGATAGCCACGTTCGGACGACGTCCTTCCTGGGCGGTTACCCGGCACAGCATGTCATCGACAGAACGCTGCAGGTCATTCAACGGCCCAAAATCGTTAACGTATAGGAGTACCACCAGAATTGAGGTCAGCATATACAGTATGTAAGATGAATACTTGGACATTCTTGATTCCTATCTACCTATTTCCAGTCGTTTTATGAGCACGTCAGGAATGGAAGCATCGGCCATCTTTTCCTGAGTGAATTTGTAATCATATTCCACCCGACGATAAGAGAGGTCATTCGTTTTTGAATCCACGATCACGTAGCAGGCGCGCGGATCGTTATCGCGCGGCTGGCCGGTGGAGCCAACATTTATGATGTACCGATAGTCCGGGTCCATAAGGATATCGTGTCCTGCTTTCTGCCGCGGCGGACCTTCCGGATTTTCCAGAAATATCATCGGGACATGCGAGTGGCCGCAGAAACAGACTCTCTGCCGGAGGTTCTCAAAGGCTTTTTCAGCCTGATTCAGATTGAGGATGTAGTTCCACTCCGACGGATTAAATGGGGAGGCATGGACAAAGTAGAAATCGCCATCGGAGGCGTCCATCTGGTAATTTTCCAGCAATGAGATATCATAGTCTCCCAGTTTCTCCCGGGTCCAGTTGATAGACTCCAGGGCAGCCGGGTTATATTTCTTTTCGTCAGCCAATCCGAGGGCCAAGAACTCATGATTCCCCATGAGCTTAATGTCGCAGGACTGCTCCACCAGTTCAATACACTCGATAGGATTGCAACCATACCCCACCACGTCGCCGAGAGAGTGAACTTTGTCGATGTCCTGCAGTTTGATATCGGCCAAAACCGCCGTCAGCGCTTCGAGATTACCATGGATGTCAGAGAGCAGCGCAATTCGCATATTATTCCTTACCTTCTACGAACTTGAAGGTTGTCTTACCGACTGTAATGAGATCGCCGTTCTTGAGCACGTACTGCTCAACTTCTTCACCATTGACAAAGGTCTTGCCCCGCCTACCCAGGTTGATCAGTGAGTAGGTTCTGTTTTCATGGGCGATTTTAGCCTGAATTCCGGAAATCCAGAAACCTTTGGCATGAATGTGGCAGAATTTTGCCTTGCCAATTGTAGTGACATCACGGTCCAGTCTGGTTTCGTTGAAGTCAGCGTTTTCTTCGCCAATCAGAACCGTACCGCCATGTCGACTAACAACTTCTCTCTCCACCCGATCATTCTCAAGCAGCTTTTTTTGCTGCTTGGTGTTGAGCACCATAGTGCCATCAAAGTCGGCGGCATCAGATTCTCCCTGCGGGGAAGCGATATGGTAGACGAGATTATATTTTCCAATCATGATGATGTCATCATCACGCAGGACTTCTTCGTTAACTTTGCGATTGTTCACAAAGGTGCCGTTTAACGATTCATTATCAATGATAACGGCGGCATTGTTGTTAAATTCGATTATGGCATGCTTCCGGGAGACTCCGCGGTTTTCAAGAACCACATCATTGTCGTTGGTTCGGCCAATAGAAATTCGCTTCTTTTCGGTCACAATTCTCTCAATGACCTTTTCTTCATATTTGACAACGATTTCCGGCATGGTAGATTCCTTTCAAGACTATCCAACTTATAATTTTCATGTTCGGCGGCCGTGTACTGGCCCGACCTGTTGAATACTCCTATTTACCCACAGAATGGCGGTCGGCTTTTGGCCTTGTTTTTATATCGGTCTATAAGGTTGAAACTTAAGGCAGCTAAATACTGACAAAACTGGTTCTGATCCGAGGCACTGAGCATTGAGCAATATGTGCAAAAAATGAGCCCTCATCTTCTTTTGATCTGCCCAAAATTGTTGCCAATAGTACTCCCGCGACCGTATATTGGCGGAAGTATGAAAACTATATTTGTGTAGATTTGAGGACCGTCCCGTGAAGATACTGACCATTGCTCTGCAAAAAGATGACAAGAACATCTCGACTTCCTTTGAACTTATTGAAGCAGCCAAATCAATTGGCGGAGAAATATTTACGGCCATCTTGGCCCAGAATGCTCAGTCAGCCGCCGAAGAGTTGGTCTCGCGCGGGGGTGGCAAAGTTATCGCCGTCTCTCATGCCAATCTTCAACATTTCAACGATGAATTATATGCCAACGTCCTGTTCAGTCTGATTGAAAAGCATAAGTTTGACCTGGTCATAGGTCCGGCTACTTTTTATGGCAAAGCGCTGGTGAGCCGACTGGCGGCCAAATTTGGCGGCCGGATGGCTTCCGATGTAAACTCGGTAAACAGCTCCGGTGAAAGTCTTTCGGTCGCCCGTTCTCACTACGGTGGGGCGGTTATATCAGAGCTGGCTCCCCAAGGGGGCGGTCCGTTCTTCGCCACCGTCCGTCCAAAAATGTATCCCGAATCCAAAGAAGGGGCAGGCGAAGTCCTCAC
The DNA here is from genome assembly GCA_029211095.1 of bacterium. Taxonomy (GTDB): domain Bacteria; phylum Zixibacteria; class MSB-5A5; order GN15; family FEB-12; genus JARGFS01. The sequence continues at coordinate 13,941 of JARGFS010000030.1, forward strand.
AGAGGCAATGGATGATTCACTGCTCAATGGGAAGATGAAAATCAGAGAGCGTAAGGTTGAATCAAGCGGAGCCGTGAATCTGAATGAAGCGGATATTATTGTCGCCGCGGGCAGGGGACTGAAGGCTGCCGAGAATCTCCCGCTGGTTCAGGAACTGGCCGACAGTATGGGGGGAGCATTTGGCGCCTCTCGTGCGATTGTCGATGCTGGCTGGACGGCGTATTCCAACCAGGTGGGACAGACTGGTAAGACGGTCAACCCGAAACTGTATTTTGCGGTCGGAATATCGGGAGCGATCCAGCACCTGGTCGGCATGCGGACTTCGCAGACTATCGTGGCCATCAATAAAGATAAGGACGCGCCAATCTTCAATGTAGCCAACTATGGTATCGTTGGGGATGCCCTGGAAGTCGTTCCGGCCTTGACTAAAAAACTGAAGGCGGAACTTCAGGGCTGATAGCTTTCGCCAACTGAATTACAAAAAAACCCGACTCAGATGAGCCGGGCTTTTTTTATTATTCTCTATTCAAAAAGAAGATCAGGGGGTGCCAGTGGTATCAACCACAACCGGCATGGTTATGGTGCTGTCACCGCACGGGTTTGAGGCCGTCAGGGTGGCCGTGAAGGTACCGGTGTCGCTATATATCCAGTTTGGCGGTAGTTGAGCGGAGGATGTGTCATCGGTACTGTTGGGATCACCAAAGTCCCACTGCCAGCCGGTGGCAAAGAGGGAACTGTCAAGGAAAGCTCGCTCCATCAGATCAATAGAATCAACACCAAATTTTGGTACCGGGATAGAGTCAAAGACGGTAACGGCATTAGAGAGAACAACACTATTAAAGTTGGTTGCGATCACTCCGTAGGCTTCAAGTTTGAGATCAAAGACACCGGCCGTGTCAAAAGTGTGGGTATAGACAGAGTCAGGAGCTCCGGTGTAGACAGTGTCATCCCCAAAAATAACAATCACCGAGTCGATTCTTCCGACCGAAGAATCACGAGCGGTGACAACCGACGCCGTGCAAGCTTCGGCCGAGTTTACATCCAGCACCAGATTGGCCATGACCGGAAGGTAGTCAATTGATTCTTTCAACAACTGGTTCATGAAGGCCGGGTTGTGGACACCCTGGGAACCATCGGATTTGTATAGGAGGTAGTTATAAAGCGCCCTGGCCTGATTGGGGGAGAAGTCATAATCGGTCTTATGCTTAATACCGGTTGAATCCCACACATTCTGGGCGGTGAGAAACTGGTTGAGGGTATCAGCGTTGGCCATAATAACCTGCGTGATAGAGTCAGAATAAAGATCAACCTTATTGCTATTGGCATGACAGCCACTGACATTGCAATTGTCAACGTACTGGCTGTTATCAGTCTCATCATGGAGCCTGAACGTATGCTCCCCGAATTTGTACCCGGAACCCTGGCCATAGTGGCAGGAGAGACAGCCGCCCCCTCGGGCGACAGTTGGATCAAGATGAGTAGTGTCGACCGGCTGGGCTGTGAAACGGTAGCCGCCGGATCCCATGATAACATCGGCCTGTCCGCTGTAGTGAGGTCCCCAACTTTCAGGCAGTTTCAATGAGGCCGTGCTTGACGAAGTTGGTCGGGAAGGATCAAATTGGGCCTGATGACAATTGACGCACAGAATGGACTTGTCCCCTTTGAACTGGAAATAGACCTGCCCGTTCTTGAGTACCGTCAAACCGGTGGTGTCATTCCCCCTGAGCGCGTTCAACAGGCTGTCATCCCAGGCTACAAAATCCTCATTGTGCGGGGCGTGGCAGGTGAAACAACCGATTACAGAGTATGAGTTGGCGGTGAATCCGGCATTGTCAAATTCGTTTATGTATCCTTCGTGGGTGTGGCAGCTAACACAGCTGGGGTCGGAGTCATTGGCCGCAATGTCGATCAGGTCAGCCGAGGCATGAGCGGAATTGGCCCATTGTCCTTTGGGGCGCAGGAAGAGGTTTTTATCATCGGTATGGCACTCAAAGCAACCCACCCCCAGTCCGGAGTCAATGACGGTAGTGTTGATTGTTTCGGTCACCAATTCATCACAGCCGGGAAGAGTTAGACCTATCAGAATTATGACCAGCGAAAGAAGCGGCAGGTATGATCTGAGTTTCATTTATTTATCCTAATCTAAGCGGTTCAACAGTTTATATAAGTTCACCCAGGGGCGCGTGTCAATCTATAATTTTCCGGGACAACCGGAGTGGTCCTGGCCCGGACCGGTCAATTGAGACTAACCCTTATAGCACCTGAAAAAGTCTCAGGGTTCAGGAAAATGAACTTCCTGACGAAATTGGGAAAAAGAATTAAAACCACTTTTCAGACTCAGGGAGAAATATGTCTATTTTAATTGAAGTCCTGGAATGGATGGACCCCTCGGGAGAGGAAATGATCTTCCGTATCCCTCAGGAAGGTTCTGCCGATATCAAAATGGGTGCTCAGCTGATAGTGCGTGACAGCCAGACGGCTATCTTTTTCAAGAATGGCCACGCCGCCGATGTTTTCACAACCGGTCGCCACACCCTCTCAACCCTCAACCTGCCAATTCTGACCCGTCTGCTCGCTTTCCCGTTTGGGTTTAATTCACCGTTCCGGTCAGAGGTCTACTTTGTAAATCAGAAGGTCTTCACTAATCTGAAGTGGGGAACCAAGCACCCGGTGACATTCAAAGACGAGAAGCTGGGGCTGATCAGGCTGCGCGGTTTTGGCGCCTACACGGTCCGTATCGTGAATCCTTCACTCTTTCTGAACAATATCGTTGGTCGGCAGTCCCGCTACACAACCGGTGATATTCAGGACTACCTTCGGGACGTGATTGTGGCTCGCATGAATGATCTGCTGGGTGAGAAGCTGGAGTCAGTTCTGGATCTTCCATCGCAGTACACGGAACTCTCCGAGGAATTCAAAGAAGTCGTCAGCAACGAATTCAGTAAATACGGAATGGAGTTAGTCGATTTCTTTATCTCCTCAATCACTCCTCCGGAAGAGGTCTCCAAGATGATCGACCAGCGTTCCGGTATGGAAGCGGTGGGGGATGTAGACAAATTCATGAAGTATGAGATGGCCCGCGGCATGGGAGCTTCTTCGGGAGCCGGACAGGCCGGAGCCGGGCTTGGTATGGCCGCCGGAGTGGGGATCATGATGCCGGGGATGATGCAGAAAGTATTCTCCCCCGACCAGACAGAGCTGAAACGGGAAGCGCTGGCAACAGTGACCTGCCCGACCTGTCACACCGACACGCCGGAGCAGTCACGCTTCTGTTACCGTTGCGGACACCAGATGGTCGCTCAGAATGCCTGCCCTGAGTGTCATGTGGAACTGCCGGTGGAGGCCAAGTTCTGTTCTTCGTGCGGTCTCAAACTGAACAGTAAGGTCAGTTGTCCTCATTGCAACGCCGATCTGGTCCCCGGTTCCAAATTCTGCGGCGACTGTGGCAAGTCGGTTCGGAAGGATGATGACAACAGTTAGTCAAAAGAGCGGATTTTTTGTAAGTGTGACCTGTCCCGGGTGCGGGGCAGGTCTTACCATCGATACGGACTTTTTTGTCCTGACCTGCGACTATTGTGACTCCGTTATTCGCATCAAAATGCCAGACCTTCCTCCGGCCTGGCTAATTCAGGCAAAAACAAAAAAACGTGAGATTCGGTTCTCAATTGACCGGCATCTCAAAGAGTTGGACCGACCGTTGACCGACTCTTCACTCCAGTACAAGCGCATCTACTACCCGTATTGGAAGGTTGACGCCTTTTTGATGAAAGTACGCAATAGGATAGAAGAAAGGCTTGTACAGGTAGCTTCCGAAGATAGTCCGGAAGTTGTCAGTCAATCAGACAAAACCGACATTGGAATCTCCCCTTACAGCGTCACCATTGCTTCCGGTCCTCGTCTACCGGGCGTTCCTGAGTCTTTGGGCGTGCGAAGTCAGACAATTGAAGCACTTCCGTTTACAGTAGAGAATCAACAGAATGAGTTTGACGCCCTGGAGATCGATAGACCCTGGTCTGAAATAAAGACAAGGATTGTGTACGCCGTGTTGAGTTTGGGGGATTTTGATTCACCGGCTTTTGGCCGCAACCGAACGGATATGTTATACCCGGACTATTCCGTGATCTACTTCCCTTATTACCTGGTAGATACGTTTTCAGGATCAGATTATCTGAGGTTCGTTGTCGATGGACTCTCTTCAAGAGTTCTGCACTGCTATGACCCGATGAACCAGGACCCTCCCGAAGAGGGTACCCACGCCGCCCGGTATCTGTCAAGAGCGGCGGCCAATCTGGACGTCTCCTTTGAAAAGGGAAGAGGGGCGGCGGCAGTGCGTACTATCAGTACCGGCAAAGCCAATGATATCGGAATTGAAGGTCTCAATGATGCAGAGGAAGAAACAGCCCTTGAATTTGGCGATCTCTGCATAGAACTTCATCGGTGCACTACCTGCGGGGTCGATCTGCCGGAGACAAAGTCTCCTATCTATATCTGCAGCAACTGTCACGAACTGAAGGCGATTGAAGAGATTAAGTTTCCACTGGAGCCAATCCTGACCTGCCGGGGAGAGATCACCAAATCCAGCCAATTTCTGCCATTCTGGAGATTCCAATTGCCGCCGGAGCAGGCGAAGAGACTGCGCTTTATTTTTGGCGGGATGTATATGGCTGAGAGCATGGTGGTGCCCGCATTTAAGGGGCCAAATTATGATGCGCTCGTTCGGCTGGCCAGAAAAATGTCCTTTGCTCAGACGAGACTGGAATTTGAGCCACTGGAAGGCAACCCCAAAGGGTATGGACAGATCGAGGTCTCCCCGGCCGAGGGAGTCAGGTATATGAACTTGCTCGCATTCCGGGAGCAACTGGTCAAATCCGGGGGAAGCAAGGTTGTGAACGAGGAATTCACGCCTGTCTCAGCCGGTATAATCTATGCCCCATTTAGTCTTGAAAATTACTTTTATGTCGACTCAGTGCTGAAGTCAATTACTTTTGAAAAGCAGTTGATTGACTAATCTTCGGAACTCTTTTATCCCCCTGTAGTACAAAATCTTAGACCGGGCTCGCAGCCTTTGGTGAGCGGTCCAATTTGGCTTGCCTGAGCCTCAGTTATTGACTATTTTCCGGTCAGTTTAGTCCGATGCCCGCAAACGGCCAAGGTCGGATAAAATATAACCGCCGTGCTTCAATGAGGACGTACGGCTATTTTGTTGGAGAACTGTGTGACCCGAAAAATTCTTTTCGTTTTTCTCCTTACACTGGCGCCGACCGTCTTTGGCGATAATCTGGCGACCGAAGACCCCCCTGATACGATTTACACCAGCAACGTCTCTATTGATCTGCACAACCAGTTGGGGACCATCTGGATGGCGACTGACGAAGGGGTCAATTTCACAACCGACAACGGACTTACCTGGCTCAGGTATGACAGCAAGAATGGACTCATGAGCAACAACATTTCATCCATTTTTTCAGTCGGCAACCGTGTCTGGGTCGCCAGTGGACATACCGGAATAGTGGCCGGGGAGAGTGTTAGTCTTTCCGATGGCCTCCAGTACACCGATGACAGTGGCGACAACTGGAACCTGATTGACTTTGATGCCTTTGATATTCCGTATGCCACGGGTGGTGAGCGGACAATCTTTGATATTACCGGCCACGCCGATTGGGTGGTGGCCAGCGCTTTTGCGGGTGGGCTTCTGGTGTCGCGCGATGCCGGACTGACCTGGCGCCGCATCTTTGCAAAAAGAGCAGACTCAATCAACTACTACGATGGGCATCTTGGACTGGTGGAAATATCGCTTCCGAACCGCCAGTTCTCAAACAGTATTGATACTTCGCACTTTGATCCCCTGACTCCCTGGGATGATTCAATCTATCTCTGGACCGGAACAGCCGGTGGCCTTTACAAAATGATTTTTGCTGACCGGCATGTGAAGCCACAGTCCGGCCAGGTAAATGATATTGCCTTTTGTCTGGATTGTGGCGGGAGTGATTCCAGTTATGTCTTTATCGGCAGCGACAATGGTCTCTCACGCGGTCTGGCCAATCCCTGGTTTGTGACGATTAATGCAAACCCCTGCTGGCAGGTGGTCCATCCGCGCGTCCATGGTGGACCGTATATTTCTCGCTTCTCAGATGATCCGGGTTCTTTTCCGCATAACTCCGTTACGGCTCTAATCGAGTATGGCGGTTACCTATTTATAGGTACCGAGGACAACCAATCCGGTTCCGCAGCTCTCTCTCTCTCTGATAATCACGGAGAATCTGTGACCGGTTCCACCATTTGGACCGGCTCACCGGTGACTGACTTTGCGGTAATTGAAGCGGGGGGAAGACTCTATGCCGCCAGCGAAGACTCAATCATGGTTAGTTCTGATACCAGTCTTACTTTTGTATCACTTGTCGGCTATGGCGGACATGCCCTGGCTGTTCTTGAAGACACGCTGCTGGTAGGAACTGACACCGGACTGGTCGTATTGAATCTCGATCCGGCCGGAGCGGTGGTGACCACAACTTTTGAGGGCTTTGTCGAAAACGACTCTACTGCGTCCAGAATCGTCGATATTGAGCTTCAGCAGTTCTTTGACACCACCGGGGCCATTCTGGATTCAACTATAATCTGGACCGTTAACCAGCCTAATACCATAGCCGGGCATCCGTTTGTTGGACGCTACCATCTTGACTCTATCGGGACAGCCGCCCCGTGGCAGCGTTTTCTGGTTGATTCTCTGACCAACGATCTTTCGGTCGTCGGTAACGAAGTCTTCATGGGAGGTGGCAAAGGCATCTGGAGGTTTGCGGCAATTTCGTCGAGTACTGCCTTTGGTGGGGAGAACAACTATTTCCCCGTCTACAGCACTCTGCCCGGATATGTGACCGATTCATTGCACCTTGATACCGTGACAACGGTGACGACAACTGATTCGATCATCTACTTCGGTACTCATAGCGGATTCGCGCTTTCACTTGATGCCGGAACTTCATTTGATATAGTTCGTCCTAATCTTGATCCTCTTGTACCGGACTCGGCCCAGCTATACACGGTGGCCAGTTCCTTTCTTAACTGTTCCGGAACGGCCGGACTGACCGGCAACTGGATTCCGGCGATGGAACTTCAGCAGTTTCCCAATAGCGCCGATGTCGTCTGGGTCTCCAGTCGTTCTACCGGTCGAGGGGCCGACACTCTCGGTTTTGGGATCAGTCGCGGCGTCCTGGACACGCTGGCCTGGGTTGCCGATCTGAACGGGGTCGACAGCAACGCCGTGACGATCAGGAACTTTGAACTGTTCTATGACGATGGATACGCCTGGAATTTTGCCTTCCATGACAGTACCGTTTTTGCGGCCACTAACGGCGGCCTGATTTACAACTCCACGGGCGAGAAAATGAACTGGGACACATTGAGATTTGTCAACGATGCCGGAGTGGAGCAGATCCTTCCCGGAGTGGCGGTCTACGGTGTTGCTGTGGAGGGAAACTGGCTCTGGGTAGCAACTGATGATCGGGCCGTACGGGTGGACCTTACTACCCTTCTGGTAGACAAGACATTCTATGTGACCGATACGGATACACCGGCAGACGAAGTCTACGCTTTCCCCGTCCCCTACAGTCATACTTCGGACTATGCGCTTGATTTCCATTTCACGGTAGAAAAAGATGCCGATATAACGCTGGAGATTTATGACTTTGCCATGAACCTGGTCAGAAGAGTAATTGATAATCAACCGTATGCGGCGGGGATTTATCCAACCAGTGGAACCGGTCGGGTTGTCTGGGATGGGAAAAATGGTAAGGGGGACGATGTCGCGGTCGGTGTTTACTATTTCAAAGTCTCTTATTCCACCGGCCAGGAGCGGTGGGGAAAACTGGCGGTGATGCCATGAGGAACAACATAATGCGTTACGTTACAGGCGGAGCGATTATTCTGGCTCTGCTCTGGACCTGTCCCGTTTCTGCGGAGGAAGCCGACGGCGGCTACGCCGGATCATTCATGCAGGTCCCGGTGGGAGCGCGCCCGGCTGCCCTGGGTGGGGCTTACCGCTCGATCTCCGATGATGGCGCCGGTCCGCTCTACAATCCGGCCGGTGTGGCTTCGCTACCTTCGCCGATCTTCTCAAGCGCCTACCGGGTAATGCAGTTGGATCGCTCATTGGGATATATAACCGGTCTGTTCCCGACCAGCCGGGGGGCCGTGATTGGGGTCAACTGGCTTTTCTCAGGATCGGGAAATGTCGCCGCACGGAATAAGGATGGCGACCTGTTAGGGAGCGATATCAGCGCTAACAATCACTCCATTGGAGTTGTGTTTGCCAAAAGATTTGAAGAGATCGTTTCGGCCGGTGCAAAAATCTCTTACCTCCATTCGGAGTTGGGTGAGCTGAAAACCTTCACAGTCGGAATCGATGTCGGCTTTGTCCTTTATGCCAGTCACTTTTTTGATCGCGAAACAAGAGAGACAATGTCCGTCCAGGATATCCGTTTTGGTCTGACGGTCAAAAATCTCAATTCCAATTATCGCTGGGATACCGGGGATATCGCCGGTAATATCGGTGTTATTCAGGATGACAAAGTACCGCTGGAGTTTGCGCTCTCCGGCTCGGCCCGTTTTTTGAATCGCAAGCTGGTGCTTGCCTCTGACCTGGTTAAAAACACCGAGCAGAGTTTCAGGCTGTATTCCGGCACCGAGTATTTTGTATATCCGGAGTTTGCTCTCAGGGCCGGACTATCCGATGGAAGTTTCACCGCCGGGACCGGCTACCTGATCAAGCTGGGGAGCAAAGGACTGGCTATAGATTACGCCTTCACAACTGATAAGGTTGGCGAAGGATCTGAACATATTTTTTCATTTGATTTGATATTCTGATGATTCGTAGTATTACATACCTGCTGGTGTTGATCACATTGCCGCTTGGTGTTGTGGCACAAAGTGAGACTGTCGATGGGCTCGCGCTGATGAAAGTGGAGCATGGTGCCAGAGCAGCCGGATTTGGCGGAGCCTATGTGACCCAGAACTCCTCTCCGGACGCTGTCGTTTACAATCCGGCGGCAGCAACTGGATTTGATGATTTCAGCGCGACCTTCGGTCATACCAGCTATTGGGAGAATATCCGGATTGAGTCCGGTTTTTTCGCCACCGGCCTGAGCGAAAACTGGAATCTGCACGGCGGTATTCGTCTGGCCGGAGTCAATGATCTTGAAGCGCGTCAGACCGCGACCACCGTTCCCGATGCTTACTTTGATGCTCATGACATCTCAATCAAGTCCGGCTTGGCTTACCAGGCGAGCGAACAGCTGGCGGTAGGGATAGCGTTTGGCTGGTTCCTTGAGAAGATTGAAGCCTGGCGCGGCTCCGCCTTTAATTTTGATCTTGGGATGCAATACAAGATTGACAATTCCAAAGAGATTGGCGCTTCGATCACGAATCTCGGATCCAGTTTCCAACTTGAAAAATCAGGTCACGTCGGCTCGCGGGATATCAGCCTCCCAACAACCTACCGCGTGGGAGGGTTGTATCGGTTCGACCGGTATGAAACAGCCGCCGATATTGTAATTCTTGATGATGATTTCCATGCCCACCTCGGAGCCGAAGCGCATGTTCACCGCCTGTTTGATCTTCGCGCCGGTTACATGATTGGCTATGACACCAAGAATGTCACCGCCGGGGCTTCTTTTCTGCACAGTTCAGTAACAGTCGATTACGGTTTTGTGCCGTACTCTCACAACCTTGGAACTTCACACTTATTTAGCTTAACCTTTAGAATCTAACCCGTTTGGGGAGAAAGTAGAAATGCCGAAATACAAGATTGCCTGGTTACCCGGGGATGGCGTTGGCAATGACGTTATGGAAGCAGCACGTATTGTGTTGGACAAGATCAACCTTGATGCCGAGTATATCCACGGCGACATCGGTTGGGAATTCTGGAAAAAAGAAGCCAACCCGTTGCCGGATCGTACGGTGGGTCTTCTGAAAAACACTGATTGCGCCCTGTTTGGGGCCATCACCTCGCTTCCCAAAGAGGAATCAGAATCTGAACTCATTCCGGAACTGCAGGGGAAGGGGCATGTCTATTCCTCTCCAATCGTGCGCCTGCGCCAGGAATTTAATCTGCGCACCAACCGCCGCCCCTGCAAAGCGTATCCGGGTAATCCGCTCAACTACAAAGAAGATATCGATATTGTTGTCTTCCGTGAGAATACCGAAGACCTGTATGTCGGCGTGGAGTTTCACCCGCTTCCGGACGAGGTCCGTACGGCTCTGAAAAACAACAATAAGAAGATGGCCCGCTTTGATAGCACTCCCGGTGAAGATATAGCCGTATCATTGCGGATCAACACACGTCAGGCCTGCCGCAATATTATCACCGATGCTTTTGAATTTGCCAAAGCGACCGGCCGCAAGTCCGTGGCCGTGGTCGAAAAACCAAACGTGGTCCGGGAAACTTCCGGCCTGATGGTTCGCACGGCTCGCGAAGTGGCCAAAGACTATCCCGGGATTGAACTCTGGGAAACTAATATTGATGCCATGTGCATGTGGCTGGTAAAGAATCCATCTGATTATTCGGTGCTGGTCACTTCCAACATGTTTGGAGATATCGTTTCTGATCTCTGCGCGCAGCTGGTCGGAGGTCTTGGCTTCGCTGCTTCGGGGAATATCGGTGACAACTACGCCGTATTTGAGCCGACCCACGGTTCCGCTCCCAAGTATGCCGGACAGTACAAGGTCAACCCGATGGCTATGCTGCTGACGACCAAGATGATGCTGGATTGGCTGGGCGAAGATGACAAGGCTGAAGCGTTGGAAAACGCGATTGCCGATGTAATCAAAGAGGGGAAGGTTCGCACCTATGATATGGGTGGCAGTAACACGACTCTCGAAGTTGCCGAGGCGGTAGCAGCCAAGCTGTAGCTGGTATGTTCTGTCTCATGTGCGACCGGGCAGATAGGTAACAGGTTAGATTACGGTACGACCCAAGGCGGTCCCTTCGGCCCGCCTTTTTTTGTGCCTTGAAGTCTCAAGCTCTTTGTAGGTCGGCGACCCTTGCGGTCCCGACAATTCCGATACAACTGTCGGGAGGACAAGCCTCCCGCCCTACGGGGGGGAATGTCTTAATTGTGATCGGGTCACCCACGGCTCATTT
>JARGFS010000031.1 GCA_029211095.1 bacterium
ATTGCGTCCCGTGTCAGGTTGAAAAGTGATGTAGGCGCTCTTGCCATTTTCTCTTAACGTGGTTAAGTTAGGTGCAAACTAACTATGTTCACACACACAACTAAAGGAGAATCCTATGGCACAGCCAGTAGTGCACTTTGAGATCATGGGCAAAGATGGGGTGAAGACCAGAGAGTTTTATGGCAAGCTCTTTGACTGGGACTTCCAAGTTATGGAGGGCATGGATTACGGACTGGTCAAGGCGGCTGGCGAAGGTTCCATTGGCGGCGGCGTTGGAGCCAATCCGAACAGTCCGCCCGGTCTGACTTTTTACATCCAGGTTGATGATTTGCAGGCATCTTTGGATAAGGCTGAATCATTGGGGGGCAAGATGCTCGTACCGCCAACTCCAATTCCGGGAACCGGGTCGTTTGCCATGTTCGCCGATCCGGATGGAAATGCGGTCGGCCTGTTCAAAGCTGGCGCGTAGTCTCGCTTAATTATCGTTTTCTAAGACGGCGGTGTGTTGAAGATGCACCGCCGTTGCTTTATTGCATCATAGTTCTTGACCGATATTTCCAGACACCGCCTGCCACATTTGCTATAACTCATCCGACCAGATGACACATTTAGGTATGGTCCCTCGTATTGTTTACTCTACCCACTCCCTTGACGACTCAGCAGTCACAATCTCTTTGACAACTTACAGCCTGTATTATATTCACAGTAGAAAGTGCCGATACGATCCGTTGCCATTACGTAGACATAGAATGTTTTGGCCATAAGAACCTGAATCCTCGATTAAATCGGGGATGACTTACAACTGTCAATTATACTTGGTACGAAGAGGTCAGCCCTCTTTCACGTTCTCTATGTTGTAAGATAAGAATGGTCGGGGACACGGAGTGTCAGTGAATCGTTAACAATTTCAAATTCCAGTCCCTCCCGCAACCCTCCGTCACAAGTCATTCCCGCGATGACTTCCCCCCTACGTCACTCCCGCGCACGCGGGAATCCAGTGCTTGGTTCAAGAATGAATGCAGGATTGACAGATTACGTCAGGGAAAAATGATCCCAGATGTTAGGTGGGGTACGGGATTAGTTACGCCTTTAGGCAAGAGAGACACAACTCCACCTCACTGACTATCAAATTTCCATATTTGCCGAATCTTGCCTCGTCCGTACAGTTCAAGAAACGACTCAATTCAGTGCATAAACAAGTTATCATGTCTGTTATTGGCCAATTTACGCCGCATGCTCTTGATTCTGACAGGTGAGCCAAGTGCTTATGGCAGAGTTTTCTCAAATCGTAAAGGTACTTGAGATTTTTGCTACACGTACCTTGATCATAAGGCTTCCAAGAATTGCAAAAACTCTGCGCAACAACAGTATCTCTCTTGCCTTTCTTGTCGAGCAAGAACTCAGCAAGCAGCCGGAAATGAATTAGAAAGGACTCAATGAGCACAGTTGATAAGACGTTATTCGTCTCGTAGGTCTTTGCAAGCATCAATCTCGCTGTTCTATTTACCATCTGGATCTCGTAATACAACTCACCAGAGACCTGAGCAAGTTGACCCTCGGATAGTCCCACTTCACCCTACCTCTTTATTCTTTTGATAAAGGCTTCCACTTCGGGGACGCCGCCCTGGTAAACTAAATATCCATTGTAAGGTTCGCGAGGTGTGATGTCATCGGCAACCGGAGTCAGCATCATCTGGCGGACTTTTTCGGGATCATCGGTCTGCCCTAAGACCCAGCCAAGTTTGACATAGGCTACCTCCGGCAGCATGTTCTCAGTCGGAACAATCCCCTTGGCCATCAGATCACGGCCGGTGTCATACACAAACATGTGTACGTATCCCCAGAGCGTCTGCACGGTCATGAAAATATGTACGCCCGCTTTCACGGCGCGCTCGATAGCCGGATAGACCGGTTTGTTGACATGCCCCAGGCCGGTACCGGCAATGACAATCCCCTTGTAGCCGTTGTCCACGAGAGAATCGATAATGTCCGGCTGCATGTTGGGGTAGTAATACAAAAGCGTGATTTTTTCTTCGAATACCGGCGTGACCGTAACGTTGTGGTCGGTGCGACGTTTGTGGTAGTCGGTTTTGATTGGGGTGATTTTCTGTTTGTCAATCATGGCCAGCGGGGTGTCACCGAGAGTGCGGAAAGTTGAGCGGTAGCTGGAATGCATTTTGCGTACCCGGGTGCCGCGATGCAGGAGGCCATACTCATCGGAAGTCGGACCGAACATACAAACCATGACTTCGGCAATATCGGATTCACCGGCCGCTTTGGCAGCATACTGCAGATTGAGGGCGGCATCTGATGAAGGACGGTCAGAGGAGCGCTGGGAGCCGACCATAACAATTGGAACCGGACTGTTCTGGACCATATAACTGAGCGCGGCGGCGGTGTGGTGCATGGTGTCGGTGCCATGACCGATAACGATACCATCGATCCCGTTCTCAATTTCACGGCCAACAGCGCTGGCCAGTTCGGTATACTGTTTTGGTCCCATGTTTTCTGAGAAGACGGCAAACAGTTTTTCGGTGCTCAGGTTGCAAATATCAGCCAGTTCCGGGACGGCGCCATAGAGTTCGCCGGGAGAGAAAGCGGGAATGACCGCACCAGTGCGATAGTCCAAGCGGGAAGCAATAGTGCCGCCAGTGCCAAACAATTTGAGATTGGGGAGGCCGGGAGTGACCGGGAATTCTTTTTCCGGGATTTTGTAGTTGGCTTCTTTGACCGAAGAGGCGGTCATGTCGGTGATGGTGTCTATCTCTATCCCGACATTGTAACCGGTTATCAGTTTAAGGACGATATGATGATCATTATCATTCTCCGAGCGCGGGAGAATGATACCATGAAAGTCGCCACGGGTGGTTTTGACGATAGTGTCGGACCAGACAGGGGTGTTGAACGACTTGAGCGTCTCAAGCGCTTTCCCTTTGTACCCCTTAAAGTCAGCCGACATTATCGGCCCCTTTTCTCACCGCTTCAGAAAGCTGTGCCAATGGCATATTTCCTATCGCTTTCGGTCGGAGTTGTCCCATGATCCACCTGGTGGTGGCTGAGAGATTACCGATCTTTTTGGGGCAGAGCTGGTGGTATTCTTCAATGAGCATAGGTATCTGAGCCGTGATCTCTTCGGTTGCGCAGGGCTCGTAGTCAGACTGTTCAAGAATTTCAGACAGTGATGTTTTGTTGTTGATCAGGGCCGGCTGCAGCAGTTCAAACAGAATCTCATTGGCAAGATTCTTCTCTTTGATGAACTCAAACAGTTCCGTCAGGCGGGACAGCGGCAGGGTTCGTCCTTTGGCATAGTTGTCGAGACGACGGAACTCCTGGGTCAACAACCGCGCTACAAAAATAGGAGTTGCCAACAAACGGTCAATGACCGCTTGCATGAGTGCGACCAGGTTTCGTTTGAGCAGGTAGTTGTGCATGTGGAGAGGGATTTTCCAGTCGTTCAGCTGCGCTATACGGTCAGAGACCGGAGGGACCATCCGTTCGCGGCAGCATTCAATGAGATCATCGCCAATAGCTATCGGGGCGGAGTCGGTATCCGGGTACATCCGGTCCGGGCCGGGAAGAACGCGCTCAAAAATAGTTACGCCGCCGGGGAGTGATTTGCGGGTCTCGTTCGGGACGCCTTCAAAAGCGAGTTGGCAGCGCTCTTTGATAGTAAGCAGGGCGGTCGGGATGTCTTCGGGCGGTCCCCAAATTATCAGCTGTGCATCTTGCTCGGTGGAGCCAAACAGGTCCCGGACGGTATCAAACAGTTTGTGTAGCAATTCCGGGTTGTCAGATTCTGAACTGGCCAGGTTGGGATGATCGATACAGGCGATTACTTTTAGCCGCTGGGCCAATTCGTCCCCGAAAGTCTGTCCCGGCTGAGTGAAGTGACCAATCAGCGAGCCAAACCCGGCAAGATTGATGGCGTGGAATTCATAGTCAGAGATTCCGGTCAGTGAGAGATAATTGGCGCCATCGATATCCAGCCTTTCCGACTTAATGTCCCAGCTGTCCGGAGATACTACCCGTTCCTTGAGGGTCCGGGCGATTTTCAGAAGCGCCTTTTGCCGGAAGGATTCGTTGTGGGTTAGCTCCGGAATCCATTTGATATGGGCGACCCCTTTAATTTCAACGCGGGTGCCGCCGGTGATAGAGACATTGACATCTTCGCGCGCCGCTCCAATCCCGGTTCTGACCTGGCCGGATGAGCGGGTAAGGTAACGCAAATACTGGGCAGCTTCGGCAGACTCGGACGGGGTGAGCATGTCCGGGTAGGTGACGGTTTCAATCAGGGGCATGCCGAGGCGGTCGGTCCGGTAGGTTCGCCAGTGGCCGATATCGGAAACTTCGCGGCAGGAGTCTTCTTCGATAGAAATCTGAATGATGCGAATCTTCTTGTTAGCGATTGGAATTTCTCCCTCAATCCCTAGAATACCGGTCCTCTGGAACCCGGCCGGAATGGAACCATCGAGATACTGCTTCCGGGCAATATGCAGTTCGCCGACAATGTTGCAGCCCAGCAGAAGACTGATTTCAAGCGCCTTTTCAAGGGCATCCATGTTGAGCGGGAACGGAGGGGTGTCATCGATATCATAGGTGCACGAGTTTTCATCCTTGATCCGGTAGATGATGTTTTTCCGGGTCCGGAATTCCATCAGGGCGGTGCCGTCATATTCGCCCAGTTCTGATAGAGTCGGCCGCATGTGGCGGATTAGCTCGGCGTCATAGTCATCATCTTTTTGATAAATTCCGGCCGGACAGCGACAGAATAATTTTTGATCGGTCAGTAGTTGTTGATGAATCTCCAGACCGCATTTGAACCCAAGATCGGCATAGGTCTGATCGGTAGCTTTGGAGATCGGGAGATAGTCCAGCTCCTTTTTGGTATACTGATACAGCTGATTCCCGATCATTACGGTCTGCTCTTTTTTGCTGTCTATATCGGTCACTGTTTTTGTCCGGTTCTCTGTTTATTTCAGGAGAGGAAAGTACACATGAAGTCAATATATTTCAAGTGAAATAGGGGGGGATTCGGTGCGGCAGAACCGCTAAAGGGTTCTGTCCTACTCCGTTATTTTGGCGATCTTTTCGTAAAGAGGGAAAAAGGGGGTAATGCTCCCTTGACAAAATGGGATTTTGTGTCGATATTGGAAATGTAAGGTCCGCCCCTGGGAACGCAGAGACTTCGTTCCCGCCACGAGAAGTGACAAGTGAGGCGCTGGCATTACAAACCATAATTAAGATTTAGAATACCTCTCCGAAATGGGGAGGTATTCGCTTTTTAGTGGGGATTTTGTGGGGGAAATTGTGACGAAACGGCATTGGTTTCAAACTGAATGATAAGGACCTGCAGTTGATGTCGGAGTAGGGCAGGATCCCTGTGATCCTGCCAATCACTGTGGCGGAACTGCTGAAGAGTTCCGCCCTACTCGCCCCCACTCCAACAAAAGTGCAAAGCGCCGACTAACAAACCAATTGACATTTGGTCGGCGTGAGTAGTTTTTGTTGGCCATGAATCTGAATTCCTCCCCATCCAAACGACATCTCCTGTTTGCCGATATAGGGCTCTTTTACGCCGCCGCCGTGTGGGGTTCCACATTTATAATCGTCAAAGCGGCGCTGGAACATATTGACCCGATCACAATGGTGGCATACCGGTTTCTGATTGCCGGATCGGTTTTGTTAGTCTTTCTGATTGTAACCGGTCGGCCGGTCTTTGAAGGATGGAAGAGAGCGGCTCTACTGGCCGGAATAATCTGGACACTGTATGTACCCCAAACAATCGGCCTAAAATACACTACCGCCTCAAATTCCGGATTCATTACCGGCCTGTTTGTTATTTTTGTCCCGATTTTTCTCCGTACCCTGTTCAAGACCAAACCAAACCGGATGGAAGTGTTGGCTTCGGTAGTGGCCCTGATCGGGCTCTGGATTCTGACCGGGGGAATGACCAGGGTTAATATCGGGGACCTGCTTTCCCTGGCGGCGGCTATGAGTTACGCTTTGCACCTGCTGTACAGTGATAAGTTTATGAAAATGAAAATTGACCCGTACGTCATTAGCTGTCAGCAATTTCTGTTTGTGGGAATTTACAGCCTGATAACGGTTCTTCTGTTTGACCTGCCGCTCTCGGTCGGCAATGTTGAGACTTTTGGGGTGGTCCTGTTTTTGGCTCTTTTCCCTACGCTGTCTGCCTTTCTGATACAGATGTTGGCCCAGCAGATTGTTTCGCCGCTCAAAGTTTCGCTGATTTTTGCGTTGGAGCCGGTCTTTGCCGGAATATTTGCCTGGACAGTTGGGGGGGAGGAGCTCCTTCTCAGTGGGGCAATTGGCGGTTCGTTGATTTTTGCCGCCCTGATAATCTCCGGACTGCCCGCCAAAAAAACAGTGCCTGCAAAAAGTTGATCCAAGAATCAGACAGGACCCCTATTGACGACTAACTGCTTCCTGTGAGCACTGTCAGGAGGTCGGAGCAATCCGACCTTTTCGTTCATCTACTTGTTCGTCACCAGGAGTACAAGTCGCCGTGGCAACCGGCCCCGTTGTTGAAGCATGTTTTCAAGACCGGGTCCCAGGTTCCCTGACCGTTATCAAATTCAATCTCAATGCTGCCGTTGACGTGAACAGCTTTGCCGATTATGGCCGGATCAATTCCGGCGCTCACAACCGAACCGTGACAGTCAGAGCAGAACTTATTTTTGTCAATGACATGTTTACCATGTCTCCCGCTCAGATCATCGGCAGTAGCTTCAATTCCGTGGCAGGAGCCACAGGCGGCCTGACCCGAGGTATTCCAACGAGGTGAGAAGTTGTAGCCATTGGTGAAATTGCCGTGACAATAGACGTTATCACACTGTCCATTCCCGAAATCGTATTGCGCCGAAGGATCAGCCAGCAGACCAAAATTTAGTTCCGCAACCGAATCAACGGCATAGTGCCCCGAATCAGATACAATAGACGGAACGGTGTGGCATTCCGAACAGTCAAAACCGTTGGAGGCCCAGTTTCCATTGAGATGGAGAGTATGCGCGCCGACAGCCAGATCACCGGTGCTGGTCTCCCCTTCCAGTCCATGGGGCGGGGCGCTGGCGTTAAGGCCGGACAGTCCGTTGAGACCGCCATGGCATTGGGTGCAGATGGCTACACTCGGCGTATGGCAACCATCGCAGACGTGCTGGGCACCGCTTTCAGTATCTACCACGCCATTGATGTGCAACGACTTCTCTTTTATTTCGCTGTTTATATCGACCACGGAGTTGTGGCAACTCCAGCAGGGGAGTTGAAAATCGGTCGTATGAATGAGATGTTCATAGCTCAGGTCAGCCGGATTAGCGCCGACATCATGGCAGGAGCCACAGACGGCCTGACTGCTGTCACCGGTCCAGATTGGGGTGTTGGCGGGATACCCTCCGGCGAAGTTGCCATGACAGTAGCTGTTTTCACAACTGGACGCAAGGGTGTCCCAGATTGTAGCCGGGTTGGCCAGAGCGCTAAACGTTAGTTCCGCAGAGTAAAGGGTATCGTAGTGCCCGGGATCTCCGACACCAGTGGGGACGATATGGCAATCTTCGCACATAACCCCGGTGGACAGCCTGTCCCCTGATAAATGCACCGTGTGGGCGCCCACCGCTCTTACGGTTCGGAGACTGTCACCGCTCAGACTGTATGGCGGGGCGCCGCTGTTGTTATCTTTGCCGCCATGACAGAGACTGCAGGAGGCTCCTCCCCCGGCGTGGCAATCATCACAAAGAGCCTGGTTGAGAATGGAAGTGTCAGCGACTGCATTGACATGCCATTCCGGACCGACAATGTTGAGCGCGCTGTCGACCACCGTCTGATGACAATCCACACACAGGAGTCCAAACAGACGGACATGTTCGTCATGTTTCCAGCCGAGTTGATCAGGGTTATCTTCGACATCATGGCAGGAGCCACAGACGGCCTGACCGGATTGATTCCAAACGGGGGCGTTATCTTTTTTGCCGCCCTCGAATTGCCCATGGCAATAGATGTTGCTGCAAGTTCCGGCGGTTCGATCCCATTTGGCTGTGTCCGAATCAACCGGGACACCAAAATGCAATTCCGCAATTGAGTCAAGACCCCCCTGCCCGTAGTCGAGATGGGCTGAGTCCAGCATCATGACCGGAACCAGATGACAGGTCTGGCAGGCAACCGGCGCCGACATTTTTGGATTGATCAGGTGGCGGGTATGCGCACCAACGGCCAGAGCAGTGCTGTCTCTTTCACCCTCTAAACCATAAGGGGGAGCGCCGGAATCATCGTTGAGCCCGCCATGACAGCGACTGCAGATTCCAGTGGAGGCGTGACAATCGATACAGGAAATTTCTACCTTACCGCCATCCAGGTCCTGCCCGTGACAAATCCGGCAGGCAATGACTCCATTGAGAGTGGCCGCCTTGCCGTGAAAATCAGCAGATTCAGTGTCACTCCAGGAAGAAGGATGTACATTGGGGAGTGTTCCCGGATCGCGCTCGGTGCTGCAGGAGATAAAAAGCGTCAGTGTTAGCAGCAGGATTAACAGGGCGGGAGTTTTACTCAATCTGGTTTTCATATTCAGTATCAATTGTGACAATAGCCGCAGAAGCGGTCACCGCGCTGGTTGGTGTTTGTATGGCACTGGTAGCAGAAATAACTGTTATCATCATGCCATTCTCCGCCGAAAGAAAAACGCCCGGCATCGGCATCATGGATCTTGTTGTCAGTACCGCGAATCCCATCACGGTCAGTGTGACAGCCTGAACGGGCACAGGTGGTCTCACCCGCTTCATGGCAGGCGGCGCAATTTTCAACATCCATACGGGCGGCCAGGCCATGATTGGTCCGCCATGACAATAGTGAGTGCCTAAGCGGCATCCTGATTTCATTTTCATGGCAACTGACACAGAATTGCTTGTTCTCGTGACATCGGCTGCACTCGATTGATTTTCCTTTGGCCTCCAATCCATGCGTGTAACGATAGTTCAGGTCATGGATATTCCCGTTGAGGTTGTCTCCCCGGTGACATTCCAGACAACTGGACTCTCCCCGGTGGCATCCGGTGCACCACTCCCGTTCGACTGCGGCGCGATCCCCATGCTCATTTTTCCATCCGCTCGGATGAATATCCTCAAGGACTAACTGGTCCCCGTGACAGAGGGCGCAGTCGTTGGAGAGCTTGCCGCCATCATGGCAGTTCATGCAGAGGGCCATTTTGGGGAGGTTGTCGCTGGATGATTTTTCGGAAGTCGCAATCGCGGCATGGCATTTCTGACAGGTTATCTCGTTTTCCAAGTGCCTGGCATGATTGAAAAGAACAGAACGTTCCGGTTCTGAGAACCCGGAAGGCTCTTCGCTATTGCGATGGCAAATCCCGCAGGTCTCGTCATCTTCGACATCGTGACAGGCAGAGCACTCATCCATAGTGGGTAGATTGTGTGTGGCCGCCTTGTCAGAGCTTGATATTTCCGTGTGGCATGATTCGCAATCGATCTCCTGATCTCCCACATGAAACTGGTGTGAGAATATTATGTCACTGGGAGGAACTTCAAGGGTGGCCGGTGGGAATGCTTTTAGGATCAGCGACAACGACAGCAAAAGTCCGAGCGCGGTAAGAATTAGTTTTGGCTTATTCCGGAGCATCAATATTCACTCAGTCTTTCATCTGGAAGTTTTTGGTTAGCTGCAAAAAGGTGCGCCAGTCATCCGATTTAAGGCCATTGCGAAGGAACTGGATTTCCGCACTCAAGGTTAGGCCGGAAGGGTATTTTCGTTCCAGACCAAGGTTGGCTGAGTATGAATCGATTGTATTCTCCTGATATTCCTGCACCTGGTACCGCCCCAGGTTGAAACTGGAATAGGCCGCCCATTCCGATGATCCGCTCACCCTGGCCGACCCAAAAAGAGAGTTGTAATCACCGGCGTAACCGCTCTGATGTCTGAGGCCGATAGACAGGTCATTTTTTTGAAGGCCTGCTGAGATTTCATAACTGTTGTCATCGCTGTAGATTGAGTATTGCTGGTGCGCGAAAACGGCCAGACCCGGGGTGAGTGTCCGCCTGGCCTGGATTCGGATCAGCTGGTATTGATCAAACTGTATCAGGGAGAAAATTGAATTATCACTGACTGACGGGTCACGCTGCAGCCACTCGGCTGAGAGATACCATTTGGTCCGAGACCAACTCAATCGGGCCAGCAATTCCGACAAACTCTGATTCAACGGGCTATAGCCGAGACGGCCGTACATCTGCCAGCGCTGGTAATTGTAGCGAGAATCAAGACTCAGACGATGATACGACAGGGAGCCTTCCTTTTTCTCGATCATCCAGTTGATTCCGGGCCGGAACGATCTCCCCAGTTTGTAGGCCGCTCTTCCGCCAATCACCAAGTAGTCAGAAAAGGAGCGGACTTTCTCCGGGTCCAGTCGGCTGACCGAAGTTCCGGCGAACAGGTTTAGTTCCAGAGGTCGGTATTTGTTAAATTTTAGCCGGACGCCGTCAATCAGGGCACTGCCCGCCGAAGAATAAACGAACTGGCGGCCAAGATTGATCTGGAATCGGTTGGGGCGACAGCGGAATTTAAGATAAGCGCTGCGGATAAACAGTTGCGGATCGGTGGCAAAGCGGTCATTCAGGTCAGTGGTGTAGCGAGCAGAAGTGTGAAAACTAAGTTCACGCTCCTGGTCCTGCCAGGCATGCCAGTTCAGGCGAAGCGACTCGTACGGTCTGATATGCACAAACTGGGCGTCTTCGTACCAGTACAATTGCGAAGAGAAGGAACCGTCCAGATCAATTGCGGCGATAGGTAATGCGAGCAGGATTGTGATTAAGGTAACTACAATCCACAATCCCCTTCGTCCACAACTCATTCGGCCCTTCCTGACAACCTGACCATTGAACGATGCTCCTCATCGATTCCTAACCTTGCCACTTCTCAATTGAATTTTCCTGTAACGGACAACTTTGTCAACTTAAATAAGGGCAGCAGAAAACAATTGGACAATAATATCGAAACTTACCCTATCAATGTGAGAGTATGAATCGTGCGCAATGAGGAGATTGTGCTTAACCGGTCAGGGAGAGAAATAGTACGGAGTAGAAACGGTTTCCGGGTAGACTGGAGATTTAACTACAGCAATTCAAACCTGGCGGTCGATGTCTCCATCTGGAATCTGTACAGCCGGGAGAATATTGCCATCTATTACTGGAACGAGACCGAAAAGACGCAGGACATACTCTACCAATGAACCATGCATCCGGTCTTTGGTCCGGAATTTGAATTCTAAAACAGGGTGGCCTAACTGACCACCCTGTGAGTGTTGCGCATGAAAAGCCAATCGCAATTGGTCTATGCGCCGCTGATCTGCAATTCGGTCAGGTAGATACTGGGGCACCGCCAGGCGGAATAGATCCAGGGATCGTTCCCCAGTTCAGCTATCTGACCCATCACCTCCATGAGGTTCCCGGAAATGTTCAGTTCATTGACCGGTCGGACAAGCTTCCCGTTTTCGACATAGCTGCCGAAAATACCGGCCGAAAAGTCACCCGTTACGGAATTGGAATTACCGCCGATGAAGCCGGTCACCAGAATACCCCTCTGCATCTGTGCGACCAACTCATCGAGCGATTTATCTCCATAGTCAAAGACCAGATTTGTGGTTCCGCCGCCGGTCGGTTCCCAGCCGAGTTTACGACCATAGTAGGTGTCAACGTAGAACGACTTCAGAACCCCCTTGTCGATTATCACTCTCCTTTTGGTAGCCAGACCCTCGCCATCGTAGAGCCGGGAGCCGAGGCCGGAGGGGACAAAAGGATCATCGATCCAGCTGAATTTATCGGAGGCAATCTTTTCCCCCAGTTTGCCCTCAAGGAAAGAGCGTTTCTGCTGGATTGAAGAGGCACTCAGGGGGCCGAGAATATTTCCGAGAAACCGGGAGGCGGCTCGGTTCTCAATGACCACGTCATACTTGCCGGTTTCGATCTTCTCCTGTCCAACTTTTCCCAGGGCGCGCTGGACCGCTCCCTGGCCAAACACTTCCGGAGATGGAAGTTCTTTCCGAAAACGGTAGGTGCGCCAATCCCAATCGGATGGACGACCTTCCCCTTTTCCTTCAACGGTAGCTTCCGCCCCGGCAGAAAAGACCGTGCCGGCATTGGAGCCTTCAAACCCGTTGCTATGCACCTTGATTGATTCATAGTATGTATCTGAGAAACCGGCCGTGCAGGTAACCACTTTTGGACTGGCAGCCTGAGCCGCGGCATCAATCTCAGTGGCGTACTTGACTCGATCTTCTGATGTTAGTCCGCTGTAGGAGTTGTCGTTGATTTTCAAATCAATCTGCTTTTGTCCCTGACAGTATTTCGGCTCCGGCAGGTATCGGAACTCATCTTCGGTCAGGTACTTGGTCATCGCTACTGCTTCGCTGACAAAACGGGAGAGTGATTCCCGCCTTAAGTCATTAGTGGAGTGGCTGGAATAGCGATGATTGGCATAGATTGAGAGACTCAGGGAATTCTGGGTAGACTCCTGGAGTTTATCAAGTTTCCCCTTGCGGACTTCGATCTCGATGTCCCGACTATTGGCCAGATCCACCGATGCTTCATCGGCACCATCGGAAACGGCCTGTTTGACGACCCAATGGGCCAGTTCTTTTCTATTATTGCTATTCATGGTTACAACCTCGGATTTTGTTATCAGAATCACAGTTTAATTGAAGAGGAGCGTGGATCATGCCGTCCCTCCCACTGTAATAGCTGAAACTTTGGCCGTGGGGAGTCCCATGGAAACCGGAACAGACTGGCCATTCTTGCCACACATGCCGCTGCCGACCGACATCTTGAGGTCATCGGCGACCATGACAACATTTTTGAGAACTTCGGGGCCGTTCCCAATGATGTTGATATCCTTGATCGGGCGAGTCAGTTTTCCGTTTTCGATCAGGTTTCCGGTTTTCACATAGAAGGTGAAGTCTCCCGGACCGATATGAACTTCCCCATTGGTGAATGATTCGCAGTAGATTCCCTTTTTGACACTGGCAAAAATCTCTTCCCGTTTGTGTGGTCCGGGGAGCATGTAAGTGCACCGCATGCGTGGCATGGGGGAGTGCCGGAATGATTCCCGGCGTCCGCTTCCGGTCGATTTTATACCGTAATGTTTGGCGCTGATCCTGTCATGCATGTAGGAGCGAAGAATTCCATCCCGGACGAGGAAGGTCTTTTCCGTGTCGCTGGCTTCGTCATCTCCATTGAGTGAACCGCGCGCATATTCCCAGGTAGCATCATCGACGATGGAGACCATTGGTTCGGCGATCGGTTTGTTGATTGAATCGGAATAGATGGACTCATTCTTGCGGTTGAAGTCCGCTTCCATCCCGTGGCCGATAGCTTCGTGAAGAAGAATCCCGGAACTTCCCGGCGCCAGAACAACTTCCATCTCCCCTCCTTCGGGCTGAATAGCCTCAAACTGACCAACGGTCCGGCTGACGGCTTTGTCGGCGGCCAGTTTGAGATTGCTCTCGCTGAAATGCTCCATCCCTTTACGAGCGGCCAGGCTGTATGATCCCTCTTCGGTCACACTTCCCTGTTTGGCCGAGCAACTGGCGTGGATTTCAGCCATGGGGCGATAATCATAAGTGACGCGCCCTTCCGAATTAGCCACCAGCACATGCGAACTCCAGTCACCGTACCAGACTCTGGTCTTAATGATTCTGTTGTCAGCATCACGCATTCTCTGATTCAGTTTCTGGATGAAGGGGATTTTTTGATCAATCCCAACTTTGTCCCAGAGCTCTTCGATGGGGTAGTAGTTTGGCGTTTTATGGAGACTGAACTCCACCGGCACACTTCTGGCCGAGCTGTTGGCGATATTGGCTGCCGTTTTGGCCGCATTGAGCATAGCATCGGGAGTTAATTCTTCGGTAAAGGAGTAGCCGGTCTGGTCTCCATTGAGAACCCGGATACCGACCCCCATATCGACATTGGAATAGGCGCGATTTACGGCATCATCCTGAAGGCCGACCCAATTTGAGATACGATGTTCAAAAAAGAGGTCACAGTAATCTCCGCCGTGCGCGAGAGCCGCTGCCATCACTTTTTTGATAGTCGGCCGGTCCACACTGAACAGCCCCATATAATCAGATAGTTCTCCTCCCTGTACCGGCATGGCAAAAATGCGGGCGGGATCAAGATGCAGAATGGTGGGAACACTGGCCAGCGCCACCCATCCTGCGCCGGTCTTAACAAACTTCCGGCGTGAAATATTGGCCATAACCCAGACCTCCTATGGTTTTTTGCATTATAGATATTTTGGAATATTGACAGTAATCGGGAATAATAGGCACACTTATCCTTAACCGGCTCATGGTCATTTGTACGCATGGTGGGATGGAAAGTTGTGCTGAGTGCGAGAATTTATCCAAATATTGATCTGAAAACGCTGAATTCTGCGCCGGATTGCAATTCTGACCCGGACCGCGGCTCCTCCTGAACAGGTCAGGATTTTCAGAAAGTGGTCGATATATCTATCAACGAATAATAAGATGTTTGAGGGCGGAGAATTATGAGCAACCGACGAAATCATACCAGAAAATCGACCAGCGACTACTTTTTGCTATACGAAGTAGGCCCCAATATCCTCATGGGCCGCATTATGGACCTGACCACCAAGGGGGCCATGATTATGTGCGAGACCGATATCGTGACCAATGTCACTGTCCCCTGCCGCCTGGCTCTTCCACGGATGATTGGACTGGTGAGAAATATCTTTTTTGAAGCCCGGATTATCTGGTGCCGCAAGCATGACAAATGGGACTGGTATGAAGCCGGTTTGGAAATCCACAATATCGAGGATGATCAGCTGGGCATAATGGAAGAGATTGTAGCGGAATGGTCTGAAAAATCCAGCTCATTGCCTGAGATCAGCGGATAAAGAACAAGAGTATTTCGTCTCAGCCTGACTCCGGGTCGGATTTTCCGGCCCTCCCGTCTGAACCCAGGTCTCGATCTGAAAAATCCTGCTGGCCTTCCTCTTCTTCCATATAGATCACATGTTCAATTGAATCTCGGCGATCTGCATTCTGGAAACTTTCATATACCTGACGACCAACGATCTGAGTTCCGCCCATGTATTTCTTATCAAAAAAGAAGCGCTTGATCACAAAGCCGCAGCCTGCAAAGAGCAGAATCAGGATAGCTGCAACAATCGCAAATGATAGAAAGTCGCCGGATTCGGTCATAATCAGAACTACCTCTTGTCGGACCGGGGTCAATCAACAAACGAATTTTATAGATTTAATGGTCTCCTTAAGATAGCGGACCTTTCCGATTTCTCAAACTGTTATCCCGGTTCCTGAAAATCAATGGAACCGGTTGCCATTTTAGATTTCTCCAAAATTATGAAAGCCACCCGCTTCAGGTAGCTTTATATATGGGTGCAAGCCACAAATCCGTTATAGAAAGGGCTTTACAAAGATATTGCGGTTTTTTATATTTCCTCTCAGTTCCTGCTAAGTACGTGTCGATAATATAATAAGGACCCGACTATTGGAAGAGATGAGCCGCCCACCGGAAATATGGCGGCCTTATAGTCATTGGAATCTATGGACAAATTCGAAAGGATCCGTGTTATGAAAAAGATTTCTGTATTTGCCCTATTGGCGGTAGCAATCATGGCTCTGGTCATGGGCTGCTCAAATGACTCGCCGATTGTTACGGACAGCCAGGCTTCGGCGGTATCCAATCAGTTGATGGGGATTCCCTCCAACGCCACAATTACTTCGGCCCTGCTCTGGGTGCACACCCCTACCCTTGACACCCACACGGTTCAGATCCACAAAGTTACGGCTCCCTGGGATGAAGCTACCGTAACCTGGAACAGTTTTGGGGGAGCTTCCGAAGCTACCATGCTGGCTTCTTCGCTGTTTGATAATATTGGATACTTCTCTTTTGATCTTTCTTCCTATGCCCCCGAATTTCTTGACGGCGTTCCGGACTACGGCTTCCTCCTCAGACTGCCTGTTGAAGAACTCCGTCCGGAGTTTGTTTCCGGTCGGGAATCCGTCACCAACGGCGCCTATCTTGAAATCTGCTACACTACGCCGGATACATCCAATTGCATGACTTTTGATGTCGCCGCGGATGCTCCGATCAGTTCGGCCATGCCGGATGTAATGTATGGTGGCATGCCGCTGATGACGCTGGGACCGCTGGGGACAGTGGACACAACCTCGGAAGTCCTGCTGGCCTTTGATGTACCGGTCGTTCAGCAGGTAGCTTCGGTTGGAGACTTTGTCTGGATGGATGAAAACATGGACGGCATTCAGGACAGCAGTGAAGTTGGCCTGGCCGGCATTATGATAAACCTGACCGGTTGCACCGAAGATACACTTGTCGACCCCTTGACACTAACTACTACCACTGACACCAACGGCTATTACAAGTTTGACTCTCTTCTCGCCGGTGAATATTTTGTTCAGTTCTTTGTTCCGGCCGGTTACCTGTTCAGCCCTCAGCAGGCCACCGATATAAACTCGGACAGCGATCCCGATCCGACTACCGGCTCCACTGCCTGCTTTGAGCTGTTGGACGGAATGGTGATAACTTCTATTGACGCCGGTATGTACTATGAAATAGTTGATTCCGGATGCACCTACAGCAAAGGATACTGGAAGAACCATGCCGGATTTGGTCCGCAGGATGACATGCTGAGTCAGCACCTGCCGCAGTCACTCGGCTCAGTTGATGTAACCGATGCCCAAGTGGCCGTCGATTACCTGTCACAGAAAGTGTACGGCGCACCAAAAAACGGTATAACCAAACTGTACGCACAGCTGTTGGCCGCAAAACTGAACATTGCCAATGGGGCCAGTTCTTCGGATGTTGACGACGTCATCTCCGATGCCGATTCTTTCCTCGATGCCAATGATTGGACAGCCTGGGATTCCCTGGACAAAGAGAATCAGAAAGATGTTCTTGGCTGGAAAGATATGCTGGACGATTACAACAATGGAATAATTGGTCCGGGACATTGCGGCGACGATGAAAATGAAGAAGAGGGGGGTGAGCAGCAACCCTCCCCGGCCGGAACACTCAATTAGACCGTTCAATCAATGACGATACTAAACCCGTGACTTCTGGTCGCGGGTTTTTTTATTCCACAAAGAGACGGAGTTCCTGATTACTTGGCTGTTTTGTTTTTTCGAACTCTCGACCAGTAATACCACTGCTTTTTTTCTTCGGGAAGCTTTGGATTGCGCGCCTGCTCTATAGCGGTACGGAAGACATCCTCGCAGCACCGATCCAGTTTCTGCCCCTTGATTTTTTCCAACCGCTCAAACAGCGTTACAGAATCCTTGTCAATTAGCTGCTCCACCTCAGATATCCCGAGTTCTTCAAAATCTCTCAGAGTGGCCGGTCCTACCGAAACCAGGTCGGCCAATTTTCGGTTCTCTTTCATTGAATCAATATAACAGAGCCAGACCCGCTTGCTGTCACAATCTGTAAAAGGGATTATGGAAAATGACTTGGTAGCCCCAAAGTTCTCATTCCGGAATCAGGCTTTGGAATTTGTTCTTGCTCGTACTACACAATTTCGGTTTATTCCCGGTACTCATTGTCGCATAAGCATTTGATAGGCTACTGAGGGCCTATTCCCGGAAAGATATGGTGGATGAACAGCCGTTATAAAAATCTTATAAAATCTCTCTTTGTGCTGGCCCTCCTTTATTTTGTCGGTCGGCAGGTCTATCTGAATTGGGATGAACTGGTCAGCTATGAGTGGACCTTTGATATTTGGTGGTTTACCCTGTCGGCCGTGGCTCATCTGATGACGCTAGTACTGTTTTCAAGGGTCTGGTGTCTGCTTATCGATGGTTTTGGCTACCAAGTGCCGCTCAAGTACGGCTTTAAGATTTCATATATAACCAATCTCGGTCGCTATATACCGGGGAAAATCTGGCCTGTCTTTGGAATGGTACATTATGCTAAGCAGGTTGGCGTTCGCGAAGAGTCCGCGTTGACTTCATGGATTGTGGCCCAGCTGTTTGCGTTGCCTGCCGCTTTTTTGGCCAGTCTGATTGGGATCCTCCTCTACCCCGACCTTCTGCTGGACCACTTGAGTTTTGCTTTGAGAATTGGGGTTATTGTTCTTGCCGCCGTGACCTTTCTGATTTCAATCGTATTGGTGACAGCTCCGGCCAAGCTGCTCTTTTTACTCAACAAGGTGCTTACGAAAGTGGGGCGCAAGACAGTAACTTTTGAAATGACCAGCGCCAAAGCGGTGCAAGTCTACCTGGGATATATTATCAGCTGGGGAGCATATGGACTTTCGTTCTGGCTCTTCCTGCATGCGATCCTTCCGAATCCCGGGATTGGGCTGGCCGAAGCCGCCACGGCTTTTGTCCTGGCATACCAGCTTGGCTATGTGGCTCTTTTTGCGCCGGGAGGAATAGGAATAAGAGAATTGATTTTAACCGGCGTGCTGGCCCCTTTTGTCGGGCCAATTGCGGCCGGGGTGGCTTTGGCCGCAAGGTTTTGGAATCTGGCGATTGAGATAGTGTCGGCCTTTATTGCCTTGAGTATAAAAACAGATAAACGGGAAGAGGGAAATGAAGAAACAGAAAAGTAAGAACTCATCCGGTCCAACCAGATCTTGGATGGGAGATATAGAAAGCAACAAGTACTTCACCCCGGCAGCTTTCTCGGTCCTGGCGGTGGCCCTGATAGTTCTATTTGCGGAGTTCCTGTTTTCCAACAAGATGCTGGCCGGATCAGATATGCTGAATGCCGGTATTTTCTTCCGCTCTTACCTGGTCGACTATGTTCTCAGTCATGGCTCCATCCCCCAGTGGAATCCGTATATTTTTGGAGGGATGCCGTTTGTCGATGCCTTTCACGGAGATATTTTCTACCCCCTTTCTGTCATGAAGTTTGTGGGGCAGCTGCACCGCATGCTCGGCTTGATACTGGTCATGCATATATTTCTGGCCGGTATTTTCATGTACTTCTGCGCCCGCCAATTCAAACTGTCCAAGCTTCCTTCGGTCATGGCCGCGGCAATCTACATGTTTGCCCCTTACCTGGTCTCTCTAGTCGCTCCCGGGCATGACGGGAAAATTTACGTCACGACTCTCTTTCCGGTAGCGTTCCTGTTTTTGGAACGCGGCTTTGAATCCAAATCCTGGCTGCACGCCCTGTTCAATTTCTCCATGATGGGACTGGGAATTGGTTTTATCATCCTGTCACCGCACGCACAGATGTCTTATTTTACGCTCTGGGCACTGGGCGCCTACACCCTGTACAAACTTATCCGGGCGTATGTGGAGAACAAGGCCGTCATGCCCCTGGTCCGTCCAGCATCGCTGGCCGCGTTTGCGGTTATTATTGGACTCGCCCTTTCAGCAATTCAGTTTTATCCCGGCTATACTTACACGACCAAATTCTCTCCGCGCGCTGATTCAAAAAAAGGATGGGACTGGGCCACTTCCTGGTCTATGCATGAAGAGGAGGCGTTCTCCCTTTTGATCCCGGAGTTTTCCGGTGTTTCCGCCACCAAAGAAAAAACCGCCTACTGGGGAAAGAATGCATTCAAAGATAATTCGGAGTCGGTCAGTGTGGTGGCTATCTTTATAGCGTTGATCGGCCTGTTTTTTGGACGAGTGCGGCACCGATTCTTCATGGGTGGAATGGCGGTGATTACTCTCCTGTATGGTCTGGGGGCAACCACGCCACTGTTCAAACTATTTTTCTACTTAGTTCCGAACGTGAGCTCGCTTCGAGCCCCCTCAATGATCATGTTCCTCTTTTCATTCTCAATTTCGCTGCTGGCCGGAATGGGGGTGCAATGGCTGATCGAATCAAAGGCGCAAAGCCAGGAGTCGGAGAAGAAATTTAAGTACCTTCTGTTTGGCTTTCCCGGTCTGATGTTGATACTGGCCGCGGCGTTTGGAATGAATGGCCGGGGAATACTAAACAGCTGGACATGGCTCTTTTTTGGCGATGCTGGCCGTGCTCAAGTAGCACAGGGAGTCACCAAGCTGGATGTGGCCTATACAAACCTGGCGGCTATCCAAGCCGGGGCGTGGTGGGCTTTCCTGTTTGTGGCGGCCGCCGCACTTCTGATCTGGATGTACCGTCAGGGTAAGATGGGGATGGGGTTATTGGCCGCGCTAGTGCTGATTCCGGTTGTCAATGACATTCGCTTTGACAAACGGTTTGTGGAAACGGTGGACCCGCAGCCATACTGGAACTCCAATGCCGTTTCTGACTTTTTTGTTCGTCAGCCGGGACAGTTCCGGGTCATGAGTTTTGCGCGCGTGGTGTCAGAGAATTTCCTCCCCCAGTTTGGTATCTCACTGGTGACCGGTTACCACGGTAATCAATTGCGATGGTACGACAAACTTCTGGGTGGACCGGGAGCGCCGGAACAGGCGAATGCGAACCTGCTCAACCTGGCCGGGGCGAAATACATTTTAGTGCCAGCCAACGCCCAGTTCCCCCCCGGTTATTTCGGCGACAAGCCGCTCACTGAGGCGGTCAACTTTGGACAAGCTCGCGTATTGTTGAATCCGAACGCGCTGCCAAGAGCCTATCTGGCCGATCAGTATCGCGTCATTGTCGATTCCAACAGTATGAAAGAGGAAGTTCTACGCGGTCCCGGTGATTTTCGAAATGTAGTCTATCTGCAAGAGGAGCCGATCATAGAACTTACGCCCGACAGTCTGTCCGCAGACTCGGCCTGGTTTGTTGATTATCAGGCGGATTCAATTGTTATCGGCCTAATTGTAAGTACAAACAAGCTGTTGGTGTTGACCGACAATGACTACGAATCCTGGCATGCTTATGTCGATGGTCAGCCTTCGGAGATTCTTCGCGCTTACGGAACATTCCGGGCGGTGGAGATACCGGCCGGGGCTAAGAGCGTGAAGTTTGTTTATGAATCAGAGATGGATGCAACCGGTCGTATAATCACTCTGGTTACTTCGTTCTATTTGATACTGGTAGCCGGCTTGTTCTTTGGCTTCCGCAGGCGGTTTGAAGAGTAGGCTTTGGCAAGGGTAGCCCGATGGTAGAGAGACCCACCTGAAAGGTGGGCCATCCAGCCCTTCAGTGAGGTGCGAAACAATATACCATGCATGCGGAGAGGCAGGGATTCGAACCCTGGATAGGGGTTACCTATACACGCTTTCCAGGCGTGCGCCTTAAACCGCTCGGCCACCTCTCCGTTGAAAGCAATTCGATTGTCCGACTGCGCGGATTTCACTAATAAACAGCAATTGAATAAAAAGACAAGGGCTAATTCTGACCGAAAAAAGAGATCAGATTCAACCATAAACCCTCATCAAGACTATGAGGACTAATCATTTAACGTGAGTTGGTGGAAGCGGGTGAAAAACTTGCGAATGGTGAGTTCGACCGTCACTATCGAAGTTACAACCACCGCCGCCAAAAGCATATAGGCAACGATTATCTGAAGATAGACCGCTTCAAGTGGATCGGCCCCGGCCAGGATCATTCCCGTCATGGCCCCCGGAAGAGCCACGATGCCAACCGTCTTCATGAAATTCAGAATAGAAATCATCCCGGTAGTGGCCGCTGAGCGAACGAACCCAACCGATGCTACCCGCCAGCTTTTCCCAAGGGCCAACGAAGTTTCGATGGCGAGGCGGTTGTTTTTTACATCGGAAGTGAGTCTGTCCAGAGTCAGGGCGGTGGCGTTCATTGAATTGCCGATTATCATTCCCCCCAGCGGTATGATATAGCGCGCCTCCATTGTAATAATATTAAGGGCCAGCATGGAGGCCAGGGTGAAAAACGAGCCGACCGTCATGGCCAGCAGAGTTATTGCAAAGCTCCCCCTGAAACCTTTGATTCTTGAGGCCGCCGCCTGAGCGCCGATCAGGATCATCACGGCCAGACAGAGCAGAACCAACCAGACCGATTCAATATCAAAGACCAACTGCAGGACATACCCGACAGCTATTAACTGAACAAAAGCCCGCACTGATCCGAGACTGATATCTTTGGCTACATTTATCTTCCAGTAGCGCGTGATAGCCAGAGAAGCTACCACTAACAAAAGTGAGATAACAACTTCTGTCAGAGCGGGGTTGTTCAACTTAGTTTCCTGTCACGATAGAGTTGCCCAAATTCCGTTTGGGGGTTGTTGACTATCTGTTCAACCGGACCGGTCTCGATCAGACGGCCCTCGACCATTAACAGCGCATCCCCTCCAATCCGAAGAGCCTGGGCCGGATCATGGCTGACAACAATCACCGTCACGGAATGCTTCCTCCGAATCTCCCCGATTAGCTCCTCGATTGTCTCCGTATGGGTGGGATCAAGCGAGGAGGTTGGTTCATCCAGCAGGATCACTTCCGGCGACATGGCCAGCAGCCGCGCCATTGCCACGCGCTGTAGTTCCCCGCCGGATAGCCGTGAACTGCCTGAGTGAATCAGGTTGCTCCGAAGGTGCACCATGTCGGTCAGGCGGGTGATGTCATCATCGGAGAGTTCACTGTCGGCATAGCGGATATTGTCGATGATGCTCCCTTCAAAGAGATACGGCGTTTGAAAGAGGTAGCCGATTGAACGACGTAGTTTGCAGGGGGAATAGTTGCACTGGTCTTTGTCATGAAACCGGATTGTCCCGGTGGTCGGTTCATCAAGGCGATTGAACAGGCGCAAGAGCGAAGACTTCCCCGCCCCCGAAGGGCCAATGATCAGGTATGAACCGCCCTGTTGAAATTGGAAGCTGAAATTGTCGACAATGGTACGGGGCTTGTTATCAATAGAGACGGTGCGAGTTAGATTGATTGACTCCAGTATCGGTCTGCTCATTGAGTCGACCTTAATCTTCCGCTTCGCCAAAGTAGAGATGCCGCCCGAGCAGGTTGACCCAGTCCGACCAGCCCTTGCCTCCCTGACGCTGCCGGATACGGTCGATCGCCCCCATCTTGCTGTCAATCTCATCACAGTAGTAGACAACAAACGCTTCGGGCATTTGCGGTACCACCGGGGTGGCGTAATCAAGCTGCCCCTGATGGGAAAGAATGATGTGGCGAAGTTTTGTCAGCAGGTTGTCCGGAAAGTTCTCAATCTGTTTGGCCCGTTCCGCAATCCAGGCATCGGCGATACAGATATGCCCCACCAGTCTCCCCCGGTCGGTGTAGTCGATGGCCATGTCAGCCGTGTAGGTGTCGACTTTTCCAATGTCATGGAAGATGCCGCCAAATATCAGCAGGTCTTTGTCCAGATAGTCATACCCGGCGGAAACGCGAAGAGCCAGTTCCCCCAGGTTGGCCGAATGCTCGGAGAGGCCGCCGACATAGGCATGATGCCAGAGTTTTCCGGCGGCGGCGGTGAGGAAGCGATCAAAGAACGGCTCATCATCCCAGAAAAGCTGAACCAACTGTTTGATATAGCTATTTTCAATCTTCTCAGTCAGGGCGAGGATGCGCGCTTTGCGTTGCTCATACGTTTGGGTGGAATGCGGCAGGATATCCTCGATGGCGTACTCATCCTCGGTGGCCAGCCGCATGAGGCCAACGGTGAGCTGAAGCTTGTTTCGGTATTCGCCGACCTGACCGCGCACCTTGACTACAAATCCAGCTTCAAGTTCGTTCAGGGCAAAACTGTCCGGCTCCCACATGTTGGCGCTGATGCGACCGGTGGAGTCGCCGAGTTCCATCTGGACGTACTGACCACGGGTGTATTCACGAACATTTTTAGTGCGGACGACAAAAAAGCCGGTGATGTTGTCTTCAACGACATAGTCTTTGATCTTCTTTTCAGCCATGCCGAATTATAACGTTTGCGGCTGGTCAGGTCAATCGGAAGAAATCTCCCGGCGTGGCCACTAAAGGGTACAGCCTAATTTGAATTTGGTCCGGCTCAGCTTTTGGTGAAACAGCGGCTGGTATAGTTATACAGCCAGGCGAAAACGGCTCCGCCAATAGCGCCATCGACCAACCCCCAGGCCAGACCGATGAGACTGCCGAGAGCGCTGATCTCATAGCCGCGATACACTGACCCGATAATAGTTGGCTCCGATGTAGCGCCATCGAACAATATGATCCACCAGGTGATGAAAAAGAGCCCCAGTCCCCAGATCAGACCGATTGTAAGCGCCATAGCTTTTACGTTGAGTGACATAAATCCTCCCGTGACAAATGTGGTTCCGTTGTTCAGATGTCAGAAATGAATTGACGTTCTCAATGGCAAATTACGCAGTTCAACAGGCCGGCACAATACTATTTAGTGGTTAGATTTCACGGCCCGTATATTTTGTGCTGTCTGCAAAAAGTGGTCAGCAGTATGGCCGCGACTGTTCGGGCCGAGGAACTGTGGACTGGGGAATTTAAATTGCCCGGATGTGTATAACCAATATATTAGCCGTGACTTATGAAACTACTCAGTAGATACATATTGAAAGAGCATATAGGGCCGTTCTTTTTCGCTTTCTTTGCGATCACGTTCCTGCTTGTAATTGAATATGCCCCAAAAGTATTTAACCGGGTGATTGATAAGGACCTCCCCATCACAGTCGCTTTTGAGCT
>JARGFS010000032.1 GCA_029211095.1 bacterium
TCTTTCAGCTTCCTGTTTGGCGACACCGGATTTGACCTGAAGGCCATTTTTCCTGAGAGTTCTGGCTCCCTTGCCTGACACCCTGGGGTCCGGATCGGTCATGGCAAAAACTACTCTTTTGATGCCTGCCTTGATGATGGCTTCGGTACAGGGTCCGGTTCGCCCGGTATGACAACAGGGCTCCAGATTAACATACAGAGTGGCCCCTCGCACTCCGCTGGCTTTGTTGATAGCAAGAATTTCGGCGTGAGGCTGGCCCGCCTTATGGTGGTAGTCGGCGGCCAGCAGCCGTTTCCCCTTGACTATAACAGCCCCGACCAATGGATTCGGTTTGGTCAGACCTCGCCCCTGCTCGGCCAAGCCGATCGCCTTAAGCATATATTCTCTGTCTTCAGCGAGACTCATAAAAAAACCCGAATAATGTAATTCGGGGCATGCAAACAGAACACAGTTCTGCTGACTGACTTCTCCCATCCGGACTTTAACCGTCGGCGCCTGAGTTTCACAGACTCTGCCAGACCCTGAGAATAGGGTTGTTCCGGCTCGCGGGCTTTAACCGCCGATCGAGGAATTACACCTCGCCCCGAAGATTCTATTTGACGTTGAATATAAGGGACCGCTCCTAAAACGCAATCCCTTTTTTTGATGACGTGCCTTAAACTAATTCTTCAATTAGGACCTGTATATCCTGCAAATGAAACGGTTTTGAGATGACGGCCTTGATTCCATTCTCGGTGACTTCAGATTTATTCAACTGCGAGCCCCAGCCCGTGATCATGGCAATCGGCAACTCCGGCTGACTTTCATGGGCCTGTCGGGCAAGGTCTATTCCGGAGATACCGGGCATCCCCAGGTCGGTTATGACCAGGTCAAACTTCTGTTTCTCCAACGCCTCAAGGGCGGCATAGCCATCGGCACAGGCGGTTGGAATATGCCCTTTCATCGACAGCATATCCCGGAGGACTTCCCGGATTTGCTCATCATCATCTACGATCAGAATCCGGAGGGCCTCTACTTTTTTGGTCTGGCTGGTAATATCTGAATAGTCGGCAACAGCGTTAATCTCCGAAAACCGGAGTTCAAAAATGGTTCCGGTCGGGTTATTATCTTTCACCGATATCTTGGCTTTATGACGCGTTGCTATGCCGTGGACTACCGAAAGACCCAGTCCGCACAGGCGGCTATTCTTGGTTGAGAAGAAAGGATAGAAAATCTTCTGCTTGTTCGCCCTGGGAATTCCGGGGCCGCTGTCGGCAATAGTGAGTTTAACAGAATTTTCCGCTCGTACCAAAGAGATCATTATTCTGGCGTTGTCCGGTGAGAATTCCACCGCGTTGTGAACCAGTTTGTCCACCGCAGTACCAATGTCATCGGCGTTGCCGTGGACCACGGCATCAGAGACGACCAGGTTTGTCTGAACAGAGATTCCGCGAGACTCAGCATCGCTGACCCAGGAGCTGTCCGAACCGACCACAGCATCTCTGACGACTTCCCCCAGGTTCACCGGACCAAGACTCTTGTACTCCGCTCCGACCGTGTACTCCTGAATCGACCTGATGGTGGCCGCCCCTTCAAGAATCATCTTCTCAATCTGGTCCATCTGTGCCAGCAGCTTTTCATCCTCATGCTTCATCTTAATCAGTTGCAGACGGCCCAGAACGCCTCCGATAATATTGTTGAATTCATGAGCGACTCCCGAGGTCATATCCGCCAACGCGGCCGTTGTTTCCATGTCGGCCATCAGGGATGAATTCCGTTCCATGATTCTGCGCGCCTTCTTGGCCTGGCGAAAAAGGATCGCATTCCGGATGATAGCTCCGCCCAAAACTCCAAAAACGGAAAGCAGTTCGCGGTCGTTGCGCGACAGCTCCTTTGCGGCACTATCCCAGGCAACCAGCTCATACCGGTAGAACTTGTCCGGCGCTATCTCGATAGCCATGACCGCGCCATAGTCCGTCTCGAACTCCGCCGATATATCCCTGATCTGTGTACGATGGCCGCAAGCATGCTCCGGAGTTTCCTGATCACGCTGAAGCAGTTTGGGGAGCGCACTCAGGAACTCTTTCTTCGGTTTTTGCCGCGTGACAACTTCTTGCAGTTGCAGACGTCCGCTGCGTACATCCTGCTTGAGCAGACAAAGACCTTCGACCTTTATGATAGCCGCTGTCCTTCTTGTCAGCTCGGAGACGAAATCCTTGAATCGATAGTTCTCTATCGGGAGCGAAAACAGGTCAATGAGACCGGAGAGTCGTTTGGAGTGGTCGGTAAAACTGTGAACTTCCCCTATCGATTTCATGGGCGCTTCAAAGGCTCGGCTGAGCAGTTCAATGGCGTGGCTGTTTCGTATCTGGTTCCTGCCCGAGTTCTCTTTCCAGAAGAAAGCTATAGCGCCATTGACTACCTCCCCTTCGTCTATCGGAAGGATAAGAGAGTCACCAAACTGGTTACGGCTGGCGAATGTCTTCTGGCCGTCGCCAGCTGATTTATGGCCGGATTGACGCAGCAGGTCCGGACTGTCTACCCAATTGTCATCTATCGTTTCAGGATTGAGCGCGGCATATTGCGAAGCAGCGGAAAACGCAACCGGGGTGAGAGAACGGTTAGCCGACGGCCGGTAGAAAAACGCGACATAGTCAGCTTCGGAGATCTCCAAAGCCAACTCGGCCAGGCAATCTATCTGGGCAATGATCTGCTCCATACGGTGACTCTGACTGTTGCTGAAATACTGCTGAATCAAATTCGTTGTCGACATTAAATGGTCTCCGGTAAAGTTCTCATAGGTTGCAGTCCGATGTTCATTTTGCTAAGCATGAAAAAATTCCACCACGCACTCGCCGCCCTCTTTACGATAATACTTCCCGATAACAGCGCAGCTGTCCAGGTGGGAATAAAGATTCCCCTCCCGAACGTCAGCGGTATAGCGACAGGAATTGCTGAGAGTTTGCTGGAGGTCAACATGGCTGACCAGGCTACAGCAGAATTCTACCTGAATAGCCCGCCTATTATCCCTGTTTATCCCCCTTACTTTTATCAGTCCGGACGAAACCGCTTCGGACATCATTTCAATCAACAGCGGAAAGAGGAAGTCTATGATCAGTTCCGTCTCAATCGGGAAATCGGGACCACTGTGAGGACCGGACAAAATATCAATCGAGACGCCCCGACTATCCCGCACCCATCGATCCATTCCGCTCAGCATACTTTCCAGTCGATCCGCCGCCTCCTGGGCCGACAGTCTGCCGACGCTCCCGGATGCTAACTGCTGAACTCCCGATAAT
The DNA here is from genome assembly GCA_029211095.1 of bacterium. Lineage (GTDB taxonomy): Bacteria > Zixibacteria > MSB-5A5 > GN15 > FEB-12 > JARGFS01. The sequence goes on from JARGFS010000032.1 coordinate 3,279, forward strand.
GTCTCGATATTATCAGCCAGTCCGCTGGCGATTTTGCTGATTTGAATCGGATGGAACTCAGACTCCGACTGCTTGCCGTTTGAACTCCTTAACTGATCGGCCAATTCCAGCTGGCCCATTAAAACTGAGAGCTCTGAGCGCATACGATGAAAGCAACCTTCGGAAAGCCGCCGGACAGTCTCCATCCTCTGCAGCATCAGCCCCTGCAATCTCTGAGTTTCAGACAATCCGACCATTGACGTCGAGGTTAGGTCTTCGGTCCGCTCTCTTTCCAGAATTGCCTGCATCAGATTGACTCCATCAACTTGGTTGAAATCCGTTGCTGCCCGGAGCCAAGATCAAAGCGGTCGGTCCCGGCAGCAGCATCAGAGGTCAATGAAATCAGCTGGTTAACTTCGTTGCGCATACTCTGAAGATGATCTTTGGTGCCCGACTCAAACTCTGCGTCCGATTCAAGTATTGCTATAGAATCCATCAGCCCGGTCATAGCCATCCGGACTTTTTTCGCTTTGGACGTAGAAGACCCTTCAACAACGGAGATTCCTCTTCCTTCGGTAACGGTCATTGTTCCGGAGGTTGGCAGTTTACTACCCATTAGTTTGAGTGACAGGAGGTGAGCTGTAATCTGTACGAAATTGTCAGATTCATTGAATTTCTTCTGAGTATCCACGGACCCAATTGTGATTGTCCCGCTTTGTGTACCAGCTGTACCAAACGGATATATCATGGCGCGGCATATCGAGGGCGCCAGTACCTGGGACCACTCAGCAGCTTCTTCCGGTTGCGAGTAGTCAATCTGGTGATAGCCTGCCCCCGGCTCTCCGCTCAAGACGCGAAGATGATGTGGCATCACAGCAAGAATCATATGCCCCCTGGAAGGTGTTTGTGGTTCTACCGATCGGGACAACCGCATGGCCGATGATGACAGGAATGTTCTGCGTTTGTCGGCCAGAGAAACGCGCACCATATCCGAACCGGTAACGGCCAACAGGCTTTCCGCCGCCCGGCTGGCAAAAGGACCGAATTCACTCTCGGTCGCAAAGTACCCGATCAAGCGAGCGATAGATTTGATTTGATCGGTATACCCGACTGTATCCTCATGCCTGCTCAATTGCCGGAGTTTTTCATTCAACACTGGCAGGGCGGTGCGTAATATCTGTTTCTGACATGGCCGGTAGAGATTGCTTTTGGCGGAGCCAAAGCGGACTATCGCCGCTTCACCATTCTCGCCACCGATCAACCCGACCAGTTGCGAATTCATGCGGGGCATGTTGAAGAGAGATTCACCTCGCCCAGGTTCAGCGTGCGAACCAGGTCCGGTACTGGCAACTCCACCGCTGGATATCAGCGTCTCTCTGGAGGTAAACACCTCTTTTTCATCAAGGTTCAATTCTTCAAGAATAGCGCCGTTGAGACCAACGCTGTACCTTCGGACTTCCCCCGAACAGTTCAATCGAGTCAGGGACATCTGATCAAACCTGAGATACGTTTTGAAATACTGAACGAGTTGAGTCACAAATGACCGGGTTTCGTTATCACCGGTTTTGATCGCAAACAGCTTCCGAACGACTTCGTTGGAGTCGGCCAGCAATTCGTTCCGAAGCTCCAGGAATCGCCCGTGCACCTGTTGTGAGAGGAGATTGGCCACCGCATTGACAATTGATCTGGTCTCAGTCCCAACCTGCTCCTGCTTGCCGGTCCAGAAGAGCATCAGGGCAACCACCCTCCCCTTGACAAGGATTGGCTGCACCAGCGAGACTTTGTTCTGACCGGGGGGATAGTTGTCGATGAGTTCGGAGTAGTCGAAAGCCTGATGACGGTTGCGTTCGGAGAAGAGGGTCGGACTGAACCGAACCATCCCCTGACCTGTTGCCTGACTGTCGGTAGCTGAATAGCCGGAGATGAACTGCACCGATTTTTCGTAAGGGGGGCAGCAATAGAGTTCGGCTCGCTCAAACCGGCAGCCTTCGGCAGCATATTTAAGTCCTCCCTGCAGAAGTTTCACTATTCTGGATTCAACCCGGGACAATTGAAGGACTTTCCGGACAACTTCCAGTCTCTCTATTCTCTGACGCCCTATCTCCCGGTGAACTCTGGCCGCAGGCAGCCAGACCGAGATACCGGACATTAGCAACACAATACCGGTGGCTGATCCCACCAGGACCAGCAATTGTATCGCGCCGGGGTCTGAAAGGAACAACACGTTGGAGAAGGCCGAATTTGCGGCTGCAAGTTTCAGCAGTGCGATCAGGGATAGAATTGACACAGAGGCGGATATCTGCTGATATCCATGTCTCTCCTCCTCAAGAAACTGATCGCGAAACCTTGAGATCAAGACCAAAGCGGCCAGAAAAAAAAAGGCTAAGGCTAATTCTATCTCCAAACCGATCATATACTCCTCCGGGCTGTCTACTGCCTGATTAAACACCGTCTGTTCCATATAAGTATCGGCACCTCTCTCACTTAGATTAGGCCATCCGCTTTCGGAGCCAGCAGACTACAGAGTATGGAGACTTTCCCCCAATTTGAGTTTTCAAGCAGGTCGGCGCAAGGGGGCACCGCGCCCATACACGGTTGTCTTACAACACCTTACGCTGACCGGACTCGTTTGGCATTGCAGTTGCATTATTCTCAATCAGAGAAAAAAGAAACAACAGAAATCTCCATAATACTTAGGGAGGAGAACGAGATGCATTCCAAAAAAACAATCGCTGTATTAGGGACAGTAATCCTCGCCCTTATGATCGGGCTGGTCGGATGTTCCGGTGATGACAAAGTTATCGTCACCAAGGCTGTCGATGACATCAACATCGACGATGAGGTTCTGCCTGAGCCTAACTACTTCCCACTGGATGAAGGTTACACAGGCACTTACAAAATCTCTTCAACCTTAGCCGATCCTGAATTCGTGACCTACGAAGTTGGGGCCGAAGTGGCTTTTGGCGGACAGACCGCTTTTGAGTGGTTTTCCTATGACAGCCGCGGAACGGACACAGCTTACATAGTGGTGGCAGTCGACGGAATCGACTACTATTCCAGTGTCACGTCAAGAGCCGAGAGAATTCTTCAGTTCCCTCTCGAAGTTGGCAGTTACTGGGAAAGATATGCTGACTTAGGGACCGGCGGCAGTGATGGCGGCGGTTTCGGCGACGATCTGGGCGGCGATGACAAGTCTGAAGGTCCTGATGATCAGAATGAAGGTGGAATCGTGCTGGGCAAGAACCTGCCTCTTTCCGGCGATGCCACCATGAATGTCACAGCGATCCAGAGTATTCAGCTGGGCGACGGACAGTCTTACGCCAACGCCTACCTGATCCAGAACGATCTGGGCGATTCCCGTGAGAATCGTTACTGGTACGTTGAGAATGTTGGTCTGGTCAAGTTTGAGATTGGCGTTCAGACCGAAGGGGGAACTTCAACTCTCGGCGAACTCGTATCTTACGGTCTGCCGCGATAGATATACTTTCACACCGATAAGAAAGCAAAAAGAGGTTGAACCGGTTTGGTTCAGCCTCTTTTCATATTAATTTCAGGTCAGTCGCACGAGTATAATTTTTGAAATGGAGCTTGGCGATACGCCTGAGAATCTGAGTTCCATTTGCAGCTACAATTTCTCGCCCGGCTTTGTCTACCGGAGGCCCTGCCCCTTTTGGAATTAGATAACCGATGTCTGCTGATAGCTTCTGCATCTGATTAACAAATTCAGATCGAGCCAGAATGGAAGCCGCTGCCACCTGAAGTATTCTCTCCCCTTTTTCATATCCAACCGCTTGTATGTCACACCCGCGGCGCCTTAATTCACCATCGATATAGTCGATCTTTCCAAACTTGTCGGAGATGGCCAGGTCTGCCGCATGCTCTCTGACGATCCGTTCGATGGCTTCGGCGTGCCCCCAGGCCAGCAGCTTGTTGAGGTTTCTGATCTTGTCGTATCGGTCGTTGTATTCTTCGGGAGAGACTACCACCACGGCACTGGGGAAACGCGCAATCAATTCGGATGCAATCGTCCGGATTTTTCCATCGCTGATTTTCTTGCTGTCCCGCACCCCCATCGCTTCCAGCTCTTTCGTGGCAGAATCCGGCGCTAACAAGGCCCCGATCACCAGCGGCCCAAAAAAATCCCCTTTGCCGGACTCATCAATACCGATTACCAGACGGTCGGTTGGCATTCTTTAGTTGGCTCGCTCCAGATAGTCACCGGTGCGCGTATCAACTTTGACCTTGTCCCCTTCTTTGATAAAGGGAGGGACCTTGACTGTCAGGCCGGTGCTCAATTTGGCCGGTTTGGTTACGTTTGAAACGGTATCCCCTTTGGCCGAAGGTTCAGTCTCCACTACTTCCAGAATAGTGGATGCAGGAAGATCAACAGACAAAGCCTGGCCGTCAAGAAACAGGACCCGGTATTCACTCTCTTCAAGCAGATACCACTTGGCATCGCCGAGACTCTCAACCGGAATGACAATCTGCTCAAATGTCTGAGAGTCCATGAAGTGGAATTCCCCTTCCCCTTCGTACAGGTACTGCATCTTTTTTTCTTCCATATCAGGAGGCTTGAAGCTGTCATTGCTGGAAAAGACCTTCTCCACAACGGAGCTGTTTTTGATATGCTTTAATTTGGTTCTGATGTTGGCTTTGCCCCGACCCATCTTAAAATGCTGAAACTCTACAACATAGTATGGCTCGCCATCAACCAGAATACGAAGACCTTTTCTAAAATCCGACGGTGAAAACATGAATCCTCCTGTAAATTCTGGAGGTCAATATAAGGAAAATGAGTACAAACCCAACTAATTTCTGGCGGTGATAGATTCCGACTTCTGATGGCCGTTTTTACTCACCGGGGCTGGCAGTGAAAGCTCAAAAACGGTCCCCTGAGGAGTTGATTTTTTCAGTCGGAGATTTCCCTCATGTAAGTCAACGATTCTGGCCGCGAGGGATAACCCCAGACCGGTTCCCCCCGGACGGGAAGAGACAAACGGCGTGAATATTCTGTGCTGGATACTTTCAGGTATTCCACCGGCGGAATCTTCGATCAAAATCTGTATCGTTTCAGCCTCGGCAGCGGCGGCAATACGGATTTCGCCAGCCAGACCATGATAAGCTCCGATAGCATTATCGACTATATTGCAGAGTGCCTGCTTTATCAGGAGCCGATCACAAATCACCTGCAGATCGTCCGGGACCACCAGTGATATCCCGATATGGTTTGATCTGACTCTGGCGCCTTCAGACGCACGGACATCCTCCAGCAACTCGGCCAGGTTTTCTTCGGCTGGCTGGAATTCAAAAGGTCTGGAGAAACTGAGGAATTTCTCAATCATGTTCTCAGCTTCGGTCCCCTCCTGCTCAATCGCTTCCACGTACTCAGAAGAGAGGTCATTTGCTACAAGCCGTTTTCTAACCAGACGACTGTACCCGAGAATAGCTCCCAGCGTGTTCCGCAGTTGATGGGCCAGACCACCCGACATTTCTCCCAATGCTGAGAGTCGATCATTTCTCTCCAGTGATTTTCTAAGCTGGAACAGCTCGGTCAAATCGGCAATGACAGCGGTAATACCGAGGAAGCTCCCCTTCTCATCCTGAATCAGCGAGATTGTGATTCCAATCTTTCGTATATCCCCATTGGGCAGAGTCAGGTCAAGCTCGGTATAGTTTTTACTTTTACGTTCCTGGTAGGCCAGACTGATGGCACTGATGACTTCGTTGGTCGATCCGGCACCTGACAGAATTGGCTTCCCGATCAGACCGTCCACACTCTCGGCCAGGATATCGGCGGCAGCCATGTTTATGGAATTCACAATCCCTTTATGGTCGACACTGATCAGACCTGAATTCATGGAAGCAAGGATATGGGCGTTGAACTGCTCTAAGCGGTCCGCCCGACTGCTGATAACCCGGTTCATCTCCACCAGGCGCGTCTCTTTCTCCCGTAGTTCGCCTATCATATTGCGGTACTCCTCGACCACCAGCTCAACTTCGTCGGCATCTGCCGCCTGAGCCCGTCCGGCTTCCTCGGCCGCCTGGCGCATCTTTCTAAACGGAGCCATAATGTACCGACGCAGCAACAGCGACAGAATCATAATTATAGCCAGTGCAGCAAGATTGAATATGATCATCCGGCGCGAAGTAGTATCGAGATAGCTGAGGGTTGGAAATTCTTTGTAGAGGACCAACAGATGTTTTTCATTGCCGGCCGGGAAAATATAGGTGAGACTGTATACGTCTCCCTCACCCGGGATCAGTTCCGTGGATTTTGCATACAGGACTGTCGGAGTGATTCTATTGAGCTCACTTACATTGAGATGTTTTGTCGCGGTCAGGTACCACCGCCAGCGAATCGAAGGATCATCGGTTTCAGGCACCGATGGCAGGATGGCCAGACCGGATAATTCAAATGACTGGCATATTTGCGAAGACATCGTCTCACCCAGGACCGGTTCATCAAGCATTTGAACTTCACGCGAGATTTCTACGGCCAGATGATTCATGGCCAGTGAGATCTGGGTCTTATGCATCTCCCAAATGTGATAGATTATATAATTGGCGCTAACGTTCAGAAAGAGCAGGAGGATTACAATTGTAAAAATCCCCAGTTGAACGGTCGAGCCAAACTTATGATTACGAGAGATGGTAGCCATACAAAGAGTATCGGCTTATAGTTGGCGAGTTTGAACCGGCTGTAATTACCGAACAGTCAGGTAGTTGGAGACATAGAAGGAGATAATCTGCTCGCCATAAATAATAGCTACTACGGCAGCAGCAGCAATGAAAGGACCAAAGGGAATGACTCTTTCCTTCCTCAGACGGGCGGAGAAAAGCATGATCACCCCGGAGACAATCAGTCCGATGACAGCTGATCCCATAAAAACCAGGACCACTTTTTGCCAGCCGAGAAAGGCACCCAGCATGGCGGCCATTTTTATGTCCCCTCCCCCCATGGAGTCTTTCTTGAATAACCAGTCACCCAAAATGGCCACCAGGTATAGAGAGCCTCCACCTACCAACAATCCAATCAAAGAAGGTACAAAGCCGATCCCACCCGGACTCAAAGAATAAGCCAGGCCAAGAACAAGGCCGGGCAGCGTGATCAAATCCGGAATTATCTGGAAATCAATATCTATGAAAAAGATGACAATTAGGACCGAGGCCAAAAAGAGATGGGCCGCGTACTGCCAGCCGAGTCCAAGAGTCACAAAGGCCAGAACATAAGCAGACGCGTTTAGCAATTCCACCAGAGGATAGCGCCAGCCGATTGACTCCTGGCAAAAACCGCACTTCCCCCTCAAGACGAGGTAACTCACGAGCGGTATATTGTGATACCACTTAAGCTGCTCTTTACAACTCGGACAGTGGGAACGCTCCCAGGTAAGTTTCAATTTCCGGGGAAGTCGATAAATAACCGCGTTCAGAAATGATCCGATAATCAGCCCAAAGAGAAGACTGAGTAGTAGTCCTAGTTTGTATTCCATGACAAGAATATCGGCAAAAATAGAACTATCTCAACTCCCCCAGAGCATTCATAATCAGTGCGCAAACTACCGGACCTGCGGTCTCCGTCCTGAGAACTCTCTCTCCCAGTGAAATCACCCGGTAACCGGCTTCAACTGCCGCTTCCACTTCCTCGTCGGAGAAACCGGATTCAGGACCCACCATAACAGAGACCCGCTTTGGTTTTTTATCCCATTCAAGTCTGTCAAACGGGACTGTGTTTGGACCGATGTGGAAAACCAGGTTGGTTGCTTCCCGGTCGGTCTGATTCAGAAAGTTAGTAACTGTCCCCGGGACGGAGATCTCCGGACAGTAGCTTCGCCGACACTGCTTGACGGCCGATCTTACGATTTTTTCAAGTCTGAGCACCTTGCGGTGGGCGCGCTTGGGATCATCCAAAGAGACTTTTGACTTTGAAGTAACCAGGGGAACGAAGCGTTTGACGCCCAGTTCGGTCCCTTTTTGAATAACCGTATCGAATTTGTCAGCCGTACTAAACCCGGCGGCGAGAGTAAGTCTGACCGAAGGCTCACCAAAATTGCGAATTTCGGAGTAGAATTTTATTTGAACCGGTGATCGCCCGGTGCATTTAACAATCTCGCCACGATAAGCTGTCCCTAAGCCGTCGACAACAATTACCGGCGCTCCCGCTTTGAGGCGCAGGACTCTGGCAGCATGATTTGACTCCTCCTTGCCCAGCGTAATGCGGTCACTCTCAAAAGAATCAGGTGAAGCATAAAACAAAGGAGCCGACATTTAACTACCCTTTGAAAATGATAACTGTGCGCCACTCATTGTCCGGGTAAATCTGCAGGTCAGTCAATCCCTGATCTCTAAGCGCATGTTGGACTTCCGGCAGGTCCATCTCAAGCAGGCCGGACAGAACAAGCTTTCCATGCTCGGAAGTCAGTCGATCAAGCTGAGGAAGAATCTCAATGATGGTCTGCCTGATTATATTGGCACAAACAAAATTGTACGGTTCATCATCGGCGCAAATATCAATAGTGCCGCATAGAATCTCGTGTTCAGTTGTGACTGAATTCAAATGGAAATTCTCGCGGCTGTTCTCTACGGCAATCTCATCGTAGTCGACCGCCTTAATGAAAGAGGCTTCCATTTTGTCGGCCAGAATGGAGAGTATCCCGGAGCCACACCCGATATCCAGAAAGCTCAGCCCCGGCTCCAGGTGGTCACGAATAGCCTGAAGGCAGGATCGGGTTGTCTCATGCGTGCCGGTTCCAAAAGCCATTTTTGGTTCGATCAGCAGCTGATAGGGGTGCTCACTGACCGATGCATCCCAGGTGGGGCGAATAATTATATCCTCTCCCACGGTGACCGGCTTGACCGATTTGCGGTACTCCTCTTCCCATGAGACGTTTTCGACTTTGCATTCATACAGGGTGGGGGCAGGCAGACCGTGATCTTCGGCAAGCTCCTCTATAAAACACTTGAGCGCTTCATCAAAGTCACGCTCATCGGAGTCGGGCAGATAGAACTTTACCGTTAGCTGGGACCTGCCATCTTCATCTTCAAGCAGCAGCCCGGATGAGACATGTTCGATAATGTAGTCGCAGACTACATCCTGGATTTCTCTATCAATGACAATGGAGATCTCCCGGTAAGTAACAACCTTGTCCCTGTGCGGCATCAGACCCCCAGTGTTTCGCGGAGTTTCTCAAAAAATGACTTGCCCCCTTCAGGCGGATCAAACGAGTCCGAGGATTTCAATTTTTGCAGCGTTTTCTTTTCATCCTCTTTCAGTTTAGTTGGGACCCACACAACAACCTGCACCAGCTGATCTCCCCGACCGGATCGATTCAAGTGCGGAATCCCTTTGCCGCGCATCTTGACCACTTTGCCATTCTGTGTTCCGGTTGGAATCTTTACCATCTCCGGACCCTTCAATGTCGGCACTTCGACTTCGCCGCCCAGGGCAGCCGTCACAAAGGAGATGGGGACTTCGCACAGGACATTGTCACCATGGCGGGTGAAATGAGCATGCTCCTCTTCCTCAAAGACAACGATCAGGTCACCGGCTTCCCCCCGGTTGGGAGCGCTATTCCCCATGTCATCCACGGTCATGTAATTGCCTGAGGAGACGCCTGGAGGAACGTTGACATGCACAGTTGAGCTTCCGCGTACACGTCCTTCCCCGTGGCAGCTCTTGCAGGGATCAGAAATAACTTCGCCGCTGCCGCGACAGACATTACATATCTGGACCTGCTGCACCGTGCCGAGGAAGGTACGGCTGATCGTCCGAACTCTCCCGGCTCCCTTGCATTGTCCGCAGGTCTTGCGTGAAGAACCAGCGGCCACTCCGGACCCAGCACAGGAGTCACAATTGACGAGGCGTTTGACCTTGACCGATTTGTCCACCCCGGATTCGATCTCTTCAAGGGTCAGCCTGACTCTAATCCGAAGGTCCTCGCCGCGACTGCGTCGTCCGCCGGAGCTTCCCATGCCGCCGCCAAAAAAGTCATCAAAGACCGATCCTCCGCCACCGCCGCCAAAGTCACGCATGAAAGCGCGTAAGGCATCGCCGAGATCAAAACCTTCAAAGCCGCCGCCAAAACCGCCCGAGAAACCGCTCCCCTGTCCAACTCCGGCATGGCCGTACTGGTCGTACGCCTGCCGCTTTTGCGGCTCTTTCAGTATCTCGTATGCTTCGGTCGCTTCCTTAAAACTGTCCTCGGCACTCTTGTCACCCGGATTGCGATCCGGGTGGTACTTCATGGCCAGTTTTCGGTAGGCGGATTTGATCGCCGACTCATCGGCGGAACGATCAACACCGAGGATTTCATAGTAGTCGCGCTTACTCATCAAGTAGCTTACTTCTTGTCGTCGTCAACAACCTCAAAATCGGCATCAACGGCGCCATCTTTCGCGGTGTCGTCAGAAGGTGGCTCAGAGCTTTCGGCTTCCGCACCCGGTTCTTCCGGACCGGCGGCTTCCTGTTGCTGCTGAGCTTCCTTGTACATCTCCTCAGCCAGTTTGTGCGAAGCCTGAATCAAAGTCTCTTTGGCCGTTTTGATCTGCTCCAGAGAGTCAGCAGCAATAGCGGATTTGAGTCCTTCAATGGCCGTCTCAATATTCTTTTTCTCTTCCTCAGAGACCTTGTCACCATGCTCTTTGAGCGTCTTTTCTGAGCTGTAGACCAAAGCATCGGCTTCGTTTTTCTCTTTGATCAACTCAGCCTTGCTCTTGTCTTCTTCGGCATGCTTTTCGGCGTCGTTGACCATCTTGTCGATCTCTTCTTCGGACAGGCCGGAGGAGGCTTCTATTTTGATAGACTGTTCCTTACCGGTTGCCTTGTCTTTGGCCGAAACATGCACAATACCGTTGGCATCAATGTCGAATGCGACTTCAATCTGCGGCATACCGCGCGGAGCGGGAGGAATCCCGACCAGATCAAACCGACCGAGCGTCCGGTTGTCAACGGCCATCTGCCGTTCGCCCTGCAATACATGGATGGAAACGGCCGGCTGGTTGTCTGCCGCGGTGGAGAAGATCTGTGACTTTCGCGTCGGAATAGTTGTGTTCCGCTCAATTAGCTGGGTCATCACTCCACCCAGTGTCTCAATACCGAGCGACAGCGGGGTAACATCAAGCAACACGATATCCTGCATGTCGCCGGAGAGCACGCCGCCCTGAATTGCAGCACCGATAGCTACAACCTCGTCGGGATTGACCCCTTTGTGCGGTTCCCTACCAAACAGCTCGCTGACCATCTCAACAACTTTCGGCATACGGGTCATACCGCCGACCAGGACAACCTGGTCAATATCACCGGTAGACAGTTTGGCATCGGCCAGAGCGCTTTTGCACGGCTGAACGGTCCGCTGAATAAGGTCATCGCAAAGCTGCTCGAAATTGGAGCGGGTCAGGGTCAGGTCAAGATGTTTTGGCCCTGAGGCATCGGCGGTTACAAAGGGCAGATTGATATTGGTCTGCAGAGTATTCGACAATTCAATTTTGGCTTTCTCCGCTGCTTCCTTGAGGCGCTGAAGAGCCATTTTGTCTTTGCGAAGGTCAATCCCCTGACTTTTGAGGAACTCATCGGCCATCCAATCGATAATTTTCTGATCAAAATCATCACCACCCAGATGCGAATCACCGTTGGTGGAACGGACTTCAAAAACGCCGTCCCCTATCTCCAGGATTGAGACATCAAAAGTGCCACCGCCAAGATCATACACTGCGATTTTCTGGCTTCCCTTGTTCTGAAGCCCATAGGCCAGAGATGCGGCCGTTGGTTCATTGATGATGCGAAGAACTTCCAGACCGGCAATACGTCCGGCATCTTTGGTCGCCTGTCGCTGAGCATCGTTGAAGTAGGCCGGGACAGTAATTACCGCCTGCTTGACTTCCGAGCCAAGGTAGCTTTCGGCTGCTTTCTTAAGCGCTTGTAAGGTCATGGCGGAGATTTCAGGAGGTGTATGCTCTTTACCGCCAGCTTTAATCAGGACCGCACCCTTATCGTTCTCGGTGATCGTATACGGAACAATCTTTTCTTCGGAGCCAACTTCATCATGCATTCGGCCCATGAACCGCTTGACCGAAAAGACCGTGTTCTCGGGATTGGTTACGGCCTGCCGTTTGGCCGGTGACCCAACCAGACGTTCACCATCTTTCGTAAAAGCCACTACCGATGGCGTTGTGCGGGCCCCCTCCTGGTTGGGAATGACAACCGGTTCTTTTCCTTCAAGAACGGCCACACAGGAGTTAGTCGTACCCAGATCAATTCCAATAATCTTACTCATTTTAGTCAATGCCTCCGTAACTATAAATCATCATAATCAGTTCTTATTTGGATGAACCCTCTTCCGGTTCGTTCTTCTCTTCCTGGGCAGGGCCGGAACTCACGCCGACACGACTGTGGCGTACAACATGATCTCCCCGCTTGTATCCTTTGGCTATTTCCATCACCACCACGCCGGACTCATACTCGTCCGAATTCACCTGCATCATAGCCTCGTGCAGCGAAGGATCAAACTCGGCGCCGATCGCCTCAATTGGCTCTACATTATGCTTTTTGAGCAGATCTTTCATCTGATTGCCAATCAATTTCATCCCCTCCAGCAACCCCTCCTTGTCCGTTTCACCGTTTGAGTGAGCCAGAGCGCGATCAAAATTATCTACGATCTCAAGCAGATCGCCCAGCACTCGATCACCAGCCGACGCAACCATCTGTTCGTACTGCCGGGCTGTTCGCTTCTTGAAATTGTCGAATTCCGCTGCCGCCCGAAGCAGTTTATCTTCCAACTCAGCAACTTGCTGCTTTAAACTGTCGGCTTCGGCGATATCTGTCTCCGATGGCTCTGCTGTCTCAGCGGCAGAGGATGACTCCGACCGCTCACCGGACTCGTTGGCCTCCCGAAAGTCCTCAGCGCGCTCTTTCGGGTCCGCACCAAATGCCGAGTTTTTCTCATCTCCCTTAGCCTTGCTCTTGCGCATCATATCTTACTACTTCTCCGTGCTCTTCATACCAGATAGTGTTTCGGTAATTGTTCGTGCCGTGCATTCCACAATCGAGACCAGTTTGCTATAAGGCATCCTGGTTGGACCAATAATGCCGATACTGCCGGAGATGTTCCCGACTTTGTATGAGGAAGTCACCAGCGAACAGTTCATAATCTCATTGATCTTGTTTTCATGCCCAATCGTAATCACTATTCCTTCGGCAGATGAACTTTTCAGGAATTCAGAAAGTACCGTGCCATTCTCGATTATCCGCATCAGCTCCGAGATGGTCTTGGCGCTGGCAAACTCCGGATGCTGCAGGAGTCTGTCCGTACCGGAAATATGAATATCCCCACTGGTGGACTCAGCCCAAATCTTTTCGTTTGAATCGACCACCAACTTGATCAGGCGACCATGCCCGGTCACATCGGCCAGCCGACGCGAGATGCTCTCTTTAATCTCACCTAAAGTTAGTCCGGTCAACCGCTCGTTTAGGACCCCCTCAAACTCCTTGAGCTGACGTTCATCAATGTTGGCTTCAATCTCAATGATCAGGCTGCGAGCCAGTCCGGATTCCACCACGACAACAACCATGATTCGCTCATCGGAAACCGGGATAAGATCAATCCGTCGAAGCCTGCCCGACTCAAACCGGGGCGCAATTGTAACACCCAGCTGGTTGGTGATTTCACCCAGAACGCGGCAGGTCTGCCCGAGGATCTCCTTAAGTCCACGTCCCTCCTTAAGAATCGATTGTTTGATCTGCTCCCTCAGTTCAACCGTTAGCTCCTCTGGCCGCAACAACGAATCGACATAAACGCGGTAACCGGCATCGGTCGGTATTCGTCCGGCCGAAGTATGCGGCTGCTGCACCAATCCTAATTCTTCAAGGTCCTGGAGCGTGTTCCGGATAGTTGCCGAAGAAATCCCCATTTTGAATTTATTGGCAATCACCCGCGAGCCGACCGGATCGGCCGATTGGATGTAGTACTTTATTAAGTTATAAAGTACCTGTTTTTCTCTTTCACCCAGATTCTCAAAGGACATAGTTCTCTCGTCAACTTATCAGCATGACAACCTGTCATGCTATGTGTCAGTCGTTCAATAATTTATGAAATATTGCCGCCAAGATCAAGACAAATTATCCCCCTCAATCAGATTATCTACAAATAAAAAAACGGCCGCAACAGAGTTACAGCCGTCAAGCAGAGAATTATGATTAGGGGTTAAGGGTTCTTTTTCTTGGATTTTGAAGTCTTACTCTTGCCAGATTCAGTGCTGGAACTGCTCTTTGAGGGCTTGGCAGCCTTTGAAGATGACTTTTTAGGAGCCGCCTTCTTCACGGTGCTCCTTGAGCTCTTGGAACTCTTTTGGGGAGTCGCCTTTTTGACCGTGCTCTTACTGGTTTTGGTTGTTTTCCGACTACTCTTGGTCACTGTCTGTTTGCTGGAACTCTTCTTCTGGGTCTGAGTGCTTTTCCGATACTTGCTACCGGAAGAGGACTTGGAACCGAAACCCTTCTGCGAAGAATAACCGGATGAACTCCTGCCGCTCTTCCGTGAAGAGCCGGAATCATAAGTTTTGGACCTGCCCGAATTGCTCTTGGAAGACTTTGAGTAACCAGCGCTCCTGGAGCTCCGAGATTTAAAACTCGACTTGGAGATCGACTTGGTTTCATACCCCTTTGCCGATTTCACCAGCTTGGCATCGCCGCGAACATAGTTCTTTTTGGCCGCTGCTTTGTAAGTCACCGACTTCCCGGCAGTCACACCGTTGCCGGATTTTGCCTTGAACGTCGCTACCTTCTTGTTATAGTCCGGATAACCATTCTTGACCGGGTCCAGATAGCCGGCAGACCTGACTGACTTGTATTTCGAGTAGAAGGTCGGCGAAGGCTTAATAATATTCCGATCAATAATCACGGTGTTGTACCGGGTGACATGGAAGTCCGATTCCCAGTAATGTCCGTACGGGTCACAGATGGTAAAAGTGTGCCAGCCGACATAGATACGCGGAATATACAGAGGCGTGCAGCCCCAGTAGGTTCCATTTACCCAGACCGAAGAGCCCCACGGGTAGTCCAGGTAGACATTGCCGCTTACGGTCCAGCTGGGGTAGCTGGGATAGTAGACGGGGCGGAAATAGTCCGGCTCCCACTCATTGATGTAGATGGCGGTACGATCATAGGCAAACCGCTGTCCGTCATAGCGAGTGAAGTATCTCGCGTTGACATAGTCCATAAAGTCAAAACGGTCATCCCAGTCAGAGACCAGACCGGAAGCGCCGTACCAATCCGGAACTGGGAATCGATCACGCGAGGCGATTATCTGAATGTTCTCCACCCCTTCCGGTCCGGAGACGACCAGATCATAGTCTGAGTATCCATCCGGAATACGATAGGTCACGCCACCACGGACAAAATTGTCATCTCCAGGTGTGGCCGGAAAGATCAGGTTGACACGATCACGACTGTCAACAGAATAGATTACGACAAAGGCATCCTGGTTGACGCGGAATTTCAAAGTGACGTTGTCACCCTCAAAATACTCGCCGTCGTCATGGTTGGTGGAGACCTCAACATCGAGATACCGGTCGATGCGCGGTTCACTCATGTTGTAGTCATCATCGTAGTTGCCATCATCGGCAAAGACAGGCGCCCGGGCCGGAAGGATTGCCGCCAGGACAATCATGGCCGTCAGCGCCGCAAGTTTTGTTCTTAGTTTCAGCATTTTATTTCCATCCTTTCCAATATCATTTCTGGTGAGGCTGTCTATATGCCCGGCACGATAACTTTGAGTTCCGGATTATCGGTCACCGGCTGGTAACCCCATTCCAGTTTGGCGCTGGTCGCGGTCACAGATACAGCCCTGACCTTGGCATAGTTACCGGTGTCGATAGCTTTTTCGATAAAGATTGCATAGGTATGTCCCTCGATCAGTTCCACTTCATCAAAACTTGACCAACCGCCGGCGGGCGCCACTGTGACATCAAAGAAATCAACCGTGCTCCCCATATCCTGAATCCAGGTCATCCCATTGCCACGCACATGAAGATGCGGCACTCCAAAAAGTGTCATCACTGAGATGTCGGCTACCGAAGTATCGACAATGCTTCCCAGGGCAAAAATAAACCCAGCCCTATCGGGGAGTATATCTGAGTTGGCCAGCGAGACTATCCCTTCGGGCCGCGGCGTATCATAGACCGGTTCAGCCGAGAGATCGGACTCTTTGCCTCCCATGTCAACCGACAAGACAGCATAGAAATAGGTCACACCATTGACGGCGTTTTCATCAACAAAGGTGTAGAAAATCAAATCCAGATTTGGATTGTCCAGGGCCTCAACGGTGCCAATCTCAGTGTAGTTATCAATAGGATCAAGTGACCTGAGAACGACATAATGATCGAGGTCCGCCTCATAGGGACCGTTCCAGGCGATAGTTACGGAGCCATCACCGGTGATGGAGTAGACTCCCTGAGGAGCGGCTGGGGGTGGGTCAATCAGGACCAGATTATCATCTTCTTCGCAGCCGACTACCGTAAACACCAGCAGCAGGGAGAGTATCAGTAGGTACGTTTTTTTCAATTTATATCTCCTTTCGGTAAGTCAATATCAGCAAACTCGCTTTATATCATATCAAAAGGCGTGCCAAAGCCACTAATGCGCTGCTTATCAGGCACTTAAGTGAATATTGGCGATTTCAAAGGAGGGAGAGACGCACAATTTTTGTGCGACCTTGACAAGAGGCGCACAGAATGTAGGCAAAAAAAAGAGGCGGGACATACGTCGCCGCCTCTAAAAATGGAAATCTTATAAGCTGCGCTTACTTACCGGCCATACAGCCATCCATCGCGCTGCATTGGTTGCACCAGCTTTTCTTTTTGCCATCAGCCTCAAATGACTCAACATCGAGCTGATTGGCGTTAGCGAAGTACATTCCGCTCATTTTGACCGGCTTGTCATGGTATTTTTCCCCTTTGATCAAATCGGCCGAATACTGATTGGCCAGCAGATTGATATACTTACCATCTTTGGTTTTCAAAGCATGGGAATGACCAAAAGCCTTGCAGTCAGAACGGGCCCCTTCAGCCTTCTTGAGATCACAGGACATGCAAACCATAGTCCCTTCAAAGGTCGTCATTTCCCCTTTGGCCTGCTTCTGCTGTGGAGCAGCCATTACTGATGCCACCAACAACATCAAAGCTGCAACCATAAAAACTGTCTTCTTGAACATCACTTCTCCTTAAGTATTGAGGATAATACGGATTCACTTACTCCTCTTATGGTAATTATAACCAAACCCGGGTGTCCGAAGTTCCAATGGGACAAAGATAAGGCAAGTTAATCGCGGCGTCTGTTACTTCTTGAGATCGTATTCTTTGATTTTGGCCCGGAGGGTGTTGCGGTGAATTCCAAGCAGATCGGCGCAAGCGGTCATATTCCAGTCGAGTTCCATAAGACAGTGTTGAATATGTTCTTTCTCAACCGAAGCAAGACTGCGAAGCGAACCAAGGGAAGAATCCTGCTGGCCGATCTGGCTGAGTCCGGAAAGGTCGACCGCTCCAATTCGATCAGATTGACAGAGCACAACAGCCCGTTCAATTATGTTCTCCAGTTCACGGACATTCCCAGGCCAATGGTAGGCGTTTAGAATCTCCCCCGCTTCGGAATCAATGCCTACAATCTGCTTGCCGGTGCGACGGCTGCAGCGCGTAATGAATTCTTCGGCAAGCAGCATAACATCGCCGGGCCGCTCGCTGAGCAGCGGGAGTTTTATCTCGATAACGTTGAGACGGTAAAAGAGATCTTCCCGAAAACGTCCGGCCGCAATCTCTTTTTTGAGGTCTCTATTAGTGGCCGTAATCAGCCGGATATCCAGAGAGATTTCTTCGACTGAGCCCAGTCGCTCAATTTTTCTTTCTTCGAGAACCCGCAGCAATTTCACCTGCATTGAAAGCGGCATCTCCCCTACTTCGTCCAGAAAGAGCGTTCCACCATCGGCCAGTTCAAAGCGCCCCTGTTTGGCTTTTTCAGCGCCGGTGAAGGCGCCCTTTTCATGCCCAAAAAGTTCTGACTCCAGCAGGTTTTCCGGAAAGGCGGCACAGTTTATGGCCACCAATTTTTTGTCCGCCCTTGGGGAGAGTGCATGAATGGCTCTTGTGACAATCTCTTTCCCCGTACCTGAGGGCCCCGTTATCAGCACGGTTGCCTCTTTTGGCGCCACCAGGGTGATCATCTCCTTGACATCCTTGATCCCCTTTGATTCGCCAATGAGATCAGATTGCGGGAAAACTTCGGCCAGCCGTTCGCTCATAACCTGATGGTCCACAATCAGGCGATTCTGCCGGGCGGCCTTGCTCAGTTTCAGGGTTAGTTCTTCGAGGTCTTCGACCGGCTTGGTCAGGTAGTCGTTGGCCCCCGCCCGCATGGCGGAGACCGCCGTCTCCACCGAACCAAAAGCGGTCAGGACAATAATCTGAATGAAGGGATTGATCTCCTTGAGCTTTCCAATCAGCTCCAACCCGCCCATCCCGGGCATCTTGAGATCCACCAGGGCAATTGGGGAGAAGAACTTTGGATAGATAGCGATGGCTTCCTCGCCACTGGCGGCCTGCTCTATCGTAAATCCATTCTTGGTCAGAAATCCGGCCAGGAGTGCGCGTTGCGAAGATTCATCATCGACTATTAGTAGTCTTGTATTGCTGGTCATACTGTTCAATATTACCCACAAAAAAACCCGCCAGCAGACTGACGGGTTTGATTGATATTAGCTCAATTAGTCTCCGGACCCAACCAGAACCCGGATGCCCACATTGATATCGAAGGAACTGTAATTTTCTTCAAACATATACGAAATCTTTTCATACTCTGCCTCGACATCTTTGGCCAGAGCCCGATGATACTGCATCTCTGCAAACAGTCCGCTGTAATCAGAGGTGAAATAGAACAAGCCGGCGGTCAAGCCAAACGACAAGGCCGGGTCATAAGAGATTTCCCGGTAGCGATCACCGGCAGCGTTACTTACATCGGTGGCAAATTTTGGATTGTCCAGACCGATGTGGGCTTTTACGTAAGGCTCAAAGCTTGACTCCGTAGTCCGAATGTACTTGCCGTAGAGACGAGGGGAATAAACCTTGTGGTGCAAGTCACCTGCTTCAGGATGGTCAACGCCGAAGGCATGATAGGTAAAATTGACTCCCACCACCCAGGAAGGATTGATAAAGTAGCCGATATCCATACCAATATTAAAACCGTTATCAGCATTCAGATCGTCATTCCATTCTGTAATTCCGCCTGCCGGAAAGCCCAGTCCGCCGATCAGAGAAACCTCCAGAACATCCACAACTTCATCCTCTTGTGCGGAAACAGCAGTTGCCAAGACCAGGCAACCCAGAAATGCGACAACAAGACCAACTTTTCTCATTACAAATCCCTCGATAAGAATCGGTTACAGTCACTTCAAAATGCCGTCAGCAGCACTCCCACGCCCAAGCCTCCTGCTTAAGAGCCGATGACAACAGCGTGAAGTAAACAGAAATACGCTTGCTTGTCAACCTAATAAATAGTTGACGCTCTCCTCCGCCGCTTTGTTCGATCCAAATCAGGAGACTCAAAAAAGGCTTGAAATCGGCAAGCAATTCCATATACTTAAAAACCTTATGGCAAAAAATATTAGGAACAAGCAGGAAACAAAGGTCCTGGTGGTTGGAGCCGGAGGGCGCGAACATGCGCTGGTCTGGAAACTCAAACAATCACGCCGGGTCAATAAAATCTTCTGTGCTCCCGGCAACGCCGGTATCTCCAGAATAGCCAGCTGTGTTAATATTGAAGCTGGTAACATTGGGGCGCTATCCGATTTCGCCGCCCGCAACCGGATTAGTTTGACGGTGGTTGGCCCGGAACAACCGCTGGCCGAAGGGATTGCCGATGAATTTCAGCGGAGAAAACTGAAATTGTTCGGCCCGTCACGACAGGCAGCCAAACTGGAAAGCAGTAAGATATTTGCCAAAGAGTTCATGCGACGTCATCACATTCCGACTCCCCCCTACAAAGTCTTTTCGACTGCCGCCGAAGCGATTGGATTTGTGAAGACGGCCGAATTCCCTATGGTCATAAAGGCCGATGGTCTTGCGGCCGGCAAAGGAGCCGTTGTTGTACGGAACGTTGATGCGGCCACCCAGGCGATTGAGCGAATCATGATCAAACGGGAACTGGGTGAGGCTGGCAACAGAATCCTGGTAGAATCCTTTGTTGACGGACAGGAAGTTTCGATTATGGCCATAGCCGATGGAAAAACTATCCTCCCCTTCCTCCCCAGCCAGGATCACAAGCAGGCCTTTGAAGGTGACCGGGGACCAAATACCGGAGGCATGGGAGCATACTGCCCGACAGACTTTGTCTCTACTGATATAATGGACAAAATAAAAGAGTATGTACTCCAGCCGACTCTTAAAGGACTGTCACAGGAAGGTATCAATTACCGGGGCGTGATTTACGCCGGTTTGATGCTCACCCCGGGCGGACCAAAAGTGCTGGAGTATAACTGCCGCTTTGGCGACCCGGAAACGCAAGTGCTGATGCCACTGCTAAAGAGCGACCTTTTTGAAATCCTTCAGGCAGCCACAACCACCAAGCTGGCATCGGTTGGACAACTGTCATGGCGTCACGAATACGCGGCCTGCGTTGTCATGGCTTCCAAAGGGTATCCCGGCAAGTATGCAACCGGCGTAAAGATAACCGGCGTCCCGACTAAACCAGATAACAACTGCGTGGTTTTCCATTCCGGCACAGCTGGTAATGGTGATAAACTGACAACGTCCGGTGGTCGCGTTCTTGGCGTTACCGGGGTCGATCAGACTTTACAGCAGGCTTTGAACAGGTCCTACCGGACTGTAAATAATATCCGCTTTGACGGCGCAGCCTATCGCAAGGATATCGGTTTTAGAGTTCTAAAGAAGAGTGGAAATAAGTAACCATGCCAAAAGCATTGATAATTATCGGGTCCAAATCGG
>JARGFS010000033.1 GCA_029211095.1 bacterium
TTTCCGGATCAATTCCGATTCCAATGAACCCGAGCCCTTCGCAAACCTGAGCGCGAACCACCGGGGTATTTTCGCCAACTCCGGCGGTGAAGACCATAGCGTCCAGTCCCCCCATAGCGGCCGCGTATGCGCCGATATATTTCTTGATACGATAGCAATAGATATCAAGGGCCAGCTTGCTCTTGGTGCTGCCTTCGCCGACCGCTTCGACAATCTCGCGCATATCCGAAGAGAGTCCGGAGATTCCGGCCAGACCGGAATGCTTATTCATCAGCGTGTTGGCTTCGTGCAGCGAGAGCTCTTCCCGAGCCATGATATGAAGGATAATGGCCGGGTCCAGATCGCCGGAACGGCTCCCCATAACAAGCCCCTCCAGCGGGGTGAAGCCCATGGAGGTGTCAATGGAGATGCCCTTATCAACGGCCGCTATCGAAGCGCCGTTGCCAAGATGACAGGTGATCAGTCTTAGTTCGCTGAGGTCCTTTCCGAGCATGGCCGAAGCTCGCTCGGCGACGTACTTGTGCGATGTGCCGTGGAAGCCGTATCTTCGGATACTATACCGCTTATACATAATGTAGGGGATGCCATAGATATAGGCGTGGGGCGGCATCTGGTGATGGAAGGCAGTGTCAAAGACGGCAATCTGCGGAACTCCGGGCAGATTTTTCATGCAGGCATTGATTCCGCGAATATTGTGCGGATTATGCAGCGGGGCCAGTTCAATAAGGGAGCGAAGTTCTGACATTAGTTCCTGAGTGATCAGAACAGATTCCGTGAACTTCTCACCGCCGTGTACGACCCGATGTCCCACGGCATCAATCTCCTCTTTGTTCGAGATCACACCGTGGTTGGCCGAAAGCAGCATGGAGATGACATACTCAACGGCAACAATATGATCCAAAACCTCGGCCGAGACGGTGACTTTGGGTCGGTCGAACGGTTTGTGTGTTATGACCGATGCTGACATGCCGATTCGAGAGACCGTCCCTTTGGCCAGCGCTTTTTCCGTATCCGAATCGATCAACTGGTATTTGACCGAAGAGGAACCGCAGTTTATTATCAGTATCTTCATTTTATAATCTCGTTGATATGCTCGTTGCTTCCATTGGAGGAACCAATCTTGTTTCCTTCGGAATCGTATTCAAAGAAGCCGGAGCCGGTTTTGACCCCGAGATGCCCGGCTCGGACCATTTTCCTCAGCAGGGGACAGGGATTGTATTTGTGTTCTGACAGCTCGCCCAAAAGGTTCTCCATCCAGGACATGACGACATCAAGCCCCATCATATCGGCCAGGGTGAGCGGCCCGACATTAAATCCGAACCCGAGTTTCATGGCGTCATCGATATCATCGGCGGTCGCCACCCCTTCCATCAGAACATGCATAGCTTCGTTGAGAAGCGGCACGATAATTCTGGTTGTCACATAACCGGGATACTCGTTGACCGTGATCCATTTCTTGTCCAGAAGTTCGGCAAAGCGGACGGCCTTGTCGAAAGTGCTCTGGTCCGTCTTCAGGCCTTTGACAATTTCCACCAGCGGAATTTTAGTTACCGGATTGAGAAAGTGCATGCCGATAATTTTCTCCGGTCGCTCGGTAGATGCCGCGATCTCCGAAATTGAGAGCGTGCCGCTGTTGGTGATCAACAACGCTTCCGGTTTGCAAATGGAATCCAGGCGGTCAAAAAGTACCTGCTTGGTCTCAAGAACTTCCGGGATAGCTTCGATCACGATCTCGGCATCTTCGGCCAGCGATAAATCAGATGAAGGGGAGATGCGGGACAGAATTGCCTTTTTGTCCGATTCGGTTAATCCCCAGCGTTCGATCTCACGATCCATTGCCTCAGAGATCCCCTTTATCCCACGTTCAGCCAGACGGGTCGTCCGGTCAATCAGGGTGACTTCAGTACCGGAACTGGCGATTGCTTCGGCCAGCCCCTGACCCATCACTCCGGCTCCAACAATAACTATATTTGAATTTGCCATTTCATCCTTTCAAGTTAGCATAGATTGTGAATTTATTAACAAATTCAATTTAGTCAAGATCAAATGCTTAATTTAATAATCGGCACTAACCCTATTTCGCTTATTGGCTCCCAATAATAAAATGATCAATCCTGAAGCTGGAACGTAGAAACAGTGGCGATGTTGGTGGTAATCTTACTATTTGACACAGCTTCAGGATAGGCTTATTTAGGTAGCATAATGCAGACAAGGAGCAGCAATGAATAGAGTATCAAAACTGGCCCTTCTTGGTTTGATTTGCCTGATTCCAATATCAGCTTCGGCGATCACCAAAGTGGCGGCCCGATATAACTCGTTAGAGTTTTTTGGCGGCTTCTCGACACCGGTAGGGAACTATCACGGCTATCGCTCGGGAGACTGGTATTCAGCTACCGGGCAGAGCCCGGCTGTGACGGCCAGTGATTTGTATGAGTCAACCTGGCATGTCGGGTTCGCCTACGGACAACTTCGCAACGACCACGTTTTGTATACAATCGGTTTTACCTTTACCGATGTCAAATGGCCGGACAGCACTATTATTCCGCAGGTGGGAATATTCGATCCGCCGCTGGGATATGGATCAAACCTGTATGACATTGATTTTGATCTGAATTACTATCAGAACAATGTGGCCAGAAGTAGCTGGTCACCGTTTGTCGGGCTTGGATTCCATGGCGGGTTCTATGTCTTTTCGATGGATGGAGTCGATCCGCAGACCGGTTTCAGTTATGCATCGGAAACGGAGATTAAATTTGCCATGAGTGTCAATTTTGGTTTTGATATCCGTGTGGCCGAGATGGAGAATGGTCGCGGGGCGCTGGCTCTTAGTTCCACCAATAGCTATGACTTCCTGGGGACCGGTAACCGCCCTCGTTACCTTAACTTCGGCTTGGGCCTGAAATACTATTTCCGCCCATAAATTGAAGTAGTCTGGAGACACTTACTGAATGATACGCCGTCTAATCCTATTGAGTCTGATGACCTGCCTGCTGGCGCTTCTGGGAGCGTCTTGCGGAGATGAGAAACCGAATGATCCGGTCAACCCGCTGCCCAACATAAAGACCTTTATCTTCTCGCCCGGAAGTATTCTGATTCTGGATTCATCCACACTGGTCTGGAATGTCCAGCATGCGGACTCCATGCTGATCCTTCCGACCGGTGAAGTGGTCAAGCCGGTTGATTCCGGAAAGACGACCGTTTTGCCGGACAGTTCGCTGGTTTACACGGCAATCGCATACAATCAGTACGGCTCTGATACGGTTGTTGCGGACCTGAATGTGACGATAGTCCCTTTCAGGGTCTTGCCCAAATTCAGTTCCTATTTCAAGGGGACCTACGGTTCGGGCGTTCTTGATCCTCCGCTTGACTTTGTGGTCTCCGACTCCACCGGTCGAGCTCTTGCGGATACGATGGTTTATTTCTCGATAGTGACCGGAGATGGGACACTGCTAACGGACTCTGCCCTGACTGATGCCAATGGTGAGGTCACGGCTGCTTACGAGTTTACGGGAAACGAGACCGAGGCAAAACTGAGGGCAAGATTTTCAAATGTGGATTCATCCGAAGTCTGGCTTCGCGTCAACACCTTACGCTTCAAGACAGGCGGTCAGGTCCAGTATATTATGTTTGACGATCACTACGGCGATATTCTCAATTACCTCGGCGCGCCGGATACAATCGTTGACCAGGGAGTCGGCGACTTTGCCGCCATAGCTGAGTATGATTCTTCGCTGGGTGTTGTCTTTATCCTCTATGACCATGATGACGATGGTGTCATTCAGGAGACAGCTTCGGTTCTCGGAGCTGCCATTGTTGACTCAATTTTCCCCCAGGAAGGAGGGGGGAAGAGTGCTCGATTTGTTGGGACCGACTCGTTCAGTATTGGAATCGGTTCCGATTACGTGGCCGAGATATCCGCTACCTATGGGAGTCCATCATTTCCGCTGAAGATAGACTATACACCCGGTGCGGTTCCGGAGAGTTCGGTGATAGCGGCTTACGATACGCTGATGGCCTGGTTCTGGCTCTGGAACGACACCAGCGAGGCCTTTGAAATCGATATGTTTGAATTCGCTCCGGGAGCTCCAACACCGGCAAAAGTCAGCGCGAGTGAACTCTCGCAGATGCTAAAAAGCTATCGACTAAGCAGAATGTCGGAGAAGATACCGGACTAAGCGACGGTTTTGTGCCGCTTGACATGGATCGGAGCAACCGATATATTCGGCCAAAAAATAACCCCGAAAGGACAGAACTATGCGATTAACCGCCATTATGGCTTGTGCTCTGACATTGACATTTGCTGCCGCCGGATGTTCCAAAGAGTCGGCTGAGAAGAAAGGTGAGGGCGTGGAGAAGAAGACGGACAGTAGCGCTCAGGTTGATCCGGCCATGACTGAAGACACCACGGCCGATACGCTGTGGTCAAAGGGATTTCCGATCCGGAATGAAAACAACCAGTTCGTGACAATTTCCACCGATTTTGGCGATATGACGCTGGAACTCTACCGCGATGTTGCCCCGGCTCACGCTGATTCATTTGTGGCTCGTTCGGTCGAAGGTTTCTATGACGGTCTGCTCTTCCACCGTGTTATTAATCACTTCATGATCCAGGGGGGCGATCCGAATGGAAACGGAACCGGCAACGCCGGATATTTCCTGAACGCCGAGTTCTCCGCTCTGCCGCACCAGGATGGTACTCTCTCCATGGCTCGCGGACCGAGTCCGAATTCAGCCTCCTGCCAGTTTTTTATCTGTCTTGGCCGCAACCGGTCCACGCAGAGCCTCGATGGGCAGTACACAGTTTTTGGTCAGTTGATCAAAGGGTTGGATGTTCTGCACGCAATTGGGAATACACCGGTGGTTCCCAGTCCCCAGGGGGAGAACTCCAAACCGGCGGAAGATATTTACATTCGCAAGGCCTTCCTGTCTGATTCCGAGGGAAATCCAAGTAAATAGACCTATTTAAATCTTGTTTTATACTGAGGCGGAGAAAAAGAATCTCCGCCTCTCTTTTTTGTAGCAAACTGACCGGAACAGAGCATCTTGTGAGCGGTTAAAGAGAAAGAGATGAAGAAAAAGAAACTTATCATACTCGGTTCAACCGGCTCAATTGGTCAATCAACGGTCAAAGTCCTGCTCAGGCACCCGGATCGCTTTGAAGTCAAAGGGCTGGCGGCCTACGCCAATATAGACCGGTTGGAAGAACAATACCGGCTGTTCAGGCCTGATCAGCTTTGCGTAATAGATCCGGTCAGGGGAGAAGAACTGGCCACGCGGCTTAAAAGCGAACCGGTAGAAGTCCTGTTTGGGGAAGAGGAAGCAATCAAGTTGGCCGAATCTTCGTCGGCTGAACTGATTGTCAACGCGATTGTCGGGGCGGCCGGGCTCAAAGCTTCGCTGGCCGCAATCAAATCCGGAAAATCTCTGGCCCTGGCCAATAAAGAATCACTGGTGACGGGCGGACCCCTCTTTGCTCCGTTGGTAAAGAGATATGGCGGAAAAATCCTACCGATAGATTCAGAACATTCGGCTATCTGGCAGGCTTTGTATTGCGGCAAGGCCGAAGAGATCAGGCGAATTATAATTACTGCTTCGGGCGGACCATTCAGAGAGTTTCCTCAGGATAGATTCCATGAGATCACTCCGGAGATGGCCCTTGATCATCCGACCTGGAAGATGGGTCCCAAAATCACGGTCGACTCGGCCACTCTGGCCAACAAGGGGCTGGAAGTTATGGAAGCGGTCAGCCTGTTTGATATCACTATCGATCAGGTCTCGGTAGTGGTGCATCCCCAGTCAATTGTCCACTCCATGGTTGAGTATGTTGATTCATCAATCATCGCCCAGATGTCAAGCCCTGACATGTGTCTCCCGATCAGTTATGCTCTTTTCTGGCCGGACCGGGTGGAATCAGAATTTGGTCAACTCGATCCGACAAGTATGAGCAATCTGACCTTTGAACCGCCCAATCTGGACAAGTTCCCGGCTTTGAGCCACGCCTTCGAGGCGGCCCGTGCCGGAGGGACTGCTCCCGCCATCTTTAATGCCGCCAATGAAGAGGCGGTATCAATGTTTTTGAAAAAAGGAATAACCTTTACTGATATAGCTGACGTAATAAAGAATGGTCTGGATAGTATAGAAATTGTAAGCCAACCGGATCTTAACGATATACTGGAAGCCGATCAGGCTGCGCGCGATCTGGTTCTGCAACACGTAGGATAACTTAGGATATAAAAAATGGTCACGATTGTTTCGTTTGTATTTGTACTCGGAATTTTAATCTTCATTCATGAACTGGGCCACTTTTTGGTGGCTAAAAAAGTGGGTATTCGGGTCGAGCGTTTCTCGCTTGGCTTTCCTCCTAATATTCTCTCCAAAAAGAAGGGAGAGACAACCTACTGCATAGGTATTATCCCCCTTGGCGGATACGTTAAGATGGCCGGGGAACAGCCGGATGAAGAGGCTACGGGAGCGCCGGATGAGTTCATGTCCAAAACGGTCGCTCAGCGGGCGGCCGTCATCTTTGCCGGACCGTTCATGAACTACGTTCTGGCGATGGCCCTGATGATAGGGATTTTCTATTTCGGTGGACGACCTATTTTTGATGAAGAGCGGGTAATTGTTGGGCAGGTTTCCGAAGATGGCCCGGCGGCCGAGGCCGGTCTGGTTGAAGGGGATCAGATCATCTCAATCAATGGCCGACCGGTACAGCACTTTGATACTCTACGGACCATTATAAATGGGCATATAAATGAGCCGGTTTTGCTCGCCTGGGTACATGGGCAGGATACGGTTGTCGCTGAAATTGTGACTGAAGCCGCTCCGATTCAAAACGACCAGGGACAGATAGACTCTATCGGGGTGATCGGATTCACGCAGAAACCAATCAGTTACGAGAGTTACTCACTGGGAGAGTCCATCACTGGCGGATTTGTCACAACCCATGTAATAGTAGCCGAAACAGTCAAGTTTGTATCCAAGTTTGTCACGGGGCAGGTCTCACCCAAGATGATTGGGGGGCCACTTTTCATCGCCAGGCAGTCAGGCAAAGAAGCGCGCAAAGGGGCCACCAGTCTCTTTTTCTTCATGGCTGTTTTGTCAGTCAATCTTGGCGTTCTGAACGTGCTTCCTATTCCGGTACTCGATGGCGGACATCTGGTCTTTCTGGCCGTAGAGAAGATCAAGGGGAGCCCTCTGTCAATGAAAACGAGGATGATGGCTCAACAGGTCGGATTGGTGGTCCTGCTTTCGTTGATTGTCTTTGTAACCTATAATGACATTCTTAGAGTAATAAGAGAGTTCTAACACCAGCCACTGAACCATTCATCTTGATTAGCCGTATATAAGGCGGTGGAGAAGAATTATAGTTACCGGGAGATTTGATGAGTAAAGAGAATTTCAAGCCTACAGCGTGGGACAATATCAAGCAGTTCCTGATTGCGGTGGTAATGCTGATTTTTGTCAAGACTTCGATTGTGGAAGCGTACAAAATCCCTTCCTCATCTATGGAAGATACCCTGCTGGTAGGTGATTTCCTCATTGCCAATAAATTCATGTATGGTTCTCGCCTGCCGTTTGTCGACTGGCGGCTCCCGGCTGTTGATGATCCCGAACCGGGCGATGTAGTGATCTTTATTTATCCGGGGGATGGCGTCACCAAGTATATCAAACGTTGCGTGGCCGGTCCCGGAGATATTGTCGAAGTGGTCGATAAGCAGCTTTTTGTCAATGGCGCTCCCTTTGAGGACCCGGAATTCTCCAAATATGTCGATACTCTCCCGGATGGCCGCCAGAGGATACAACGCAATCAGCGGAGAGATAATTTTGGTCCGTATACCGTCCCGCCCGATTCATACTTTATGATGGGGGATAACCGGGACAATTCCCTTGATTCCCGTTTCTGGGGACCGGTTAAGAAGGATCTGGTGCTGGGGCAGGCGATGATAATTCATTGGTCATGGGACGATGAAGCCTTGCCCGGGCCAAAAGTGGATCGGTCCGATCCTCTGTCAGTTCCGCGCCTGTTTTTGTATGATGCCATACATTTTTTTGAGAAGGTCCGCTGGGCCAGGCTGGGATCAATTATTGGTTGATCTCCCACGGCCGTTTTACGGTTGACGCCCGGTATAAATTGTGGTTCTTTTCAAACCGATTATGGTATAATGAGTTGATTCCTGGTTTAGGCCCCGGATGGTCCGGGAAGTCCCACCAGGAGAATAAACTACAGGGGAAGTCTTAGTGTCGCGTAGTTCGGTGAGTTCCGGAGCTTGGGAAAACTTTAAGCAGATTCTGGCCGCAGTTATTCTGGCTGTGGTGATTAAGACTTCGATTGTCGAAGCTTACAAGATTCCATCCCAATCGATGGAAGACACCCTTCTGGTTGGAGATTTCCTGCTGGCCAATAAATTTGTCTATGGAGCACGTTTGCCGGTGGTAGATTGGCGGTTGCCCGGTTTTGGCGATCCCAAAGCCGGAGATGTGGTCATTTTCATTTTTCCCAGAGATGGCGTGACCAAATATATCAAGCGCTGTATTGGTGTTCCGGGGGACACGGTGGAGGTACGGGACAAACAGCTTTTTATCAACTCCGTTCCGTTTGAAAATCCGGAATACTCCAAATATATTGACACTGTTGCCGGAGGAGATCAACGGGTGCATGTCCGCCCCCCACGGGATAATTTTGGCCCCTTTGTGGTTCCGCCGGATTCTTATTTCATGATGGGGGACAATCGTGATAATTCGTATGACTCCAGGTTCTGGGGGGTGGTCCGGAAAGAATATGTTCTCGGGGAAGCGATGATGATTCACTGGTCATGGGACGATTCTGAGTATCAGTCTCCGGACGTCTCGGCCAATGACCCGCTCTCGGTTCCACGAGTCTTTTTATACAATACCATCCACTTCTTTGAAAAGGTACGGTGGAGTCGGCTATTTTCGATAATAAGCTGATGACCCATCCTGCCAATATGATTTTTGGAGGTCACCTGATATGAAAAAAATAGCTCGAATAAAAGCGGCCATACTAATTGCAATTCTGGCAGCATCACTGGGGCTGAACTCGGCTGTTGCCGGTCCCAAAATGGAAATATCTGATACAACATTCAATTGGGGGATATGCACTCAGCGAGTTAATATCAATCATACTTTCTGGATAAAGTCGGTCGGCGATGAAACGCTCAGGATAACCCATATTAAGCCGGGCTGTGGCTGCACCAAAGCGCCGGTTCAGGATACGGTTTTGGCTCCGGGAGATTCAACGCAACTGCAGATTACTCTCAATACACGCGCTTTCCGGGGTAACACCGTAAAAAAACCTGAGATTCGTACCAACGCTTCGGAGGAGGCTAAGATTCTTCGCCTTACCCTGGAGCCAATGCCCGATGCCGATGAAATCAGACCAGTCACGGTTTCCGCCTTGAAACTGGACGTCTCGCAGTTCACCGAAAAGCCAAGAAGGAAAGCGAAGTTCAAGATATTCAACAAAGGGGAGGCTGATTTCGACCTCCGTCTGGTGGAGACCGGTTGTGATCACTTCGACATAGAATTACCTGCCATTGTACCCGCCAGAGACTCCGTGACAGCCAGCCTGATTGTCCGGGATGCATCGCTGGATGAGGAATTTGACTGTTCCTTCACGATTGAAGTAGGAAAAGAGCTGCAGCAGAGATTTACAATTTCGGCCAATCGGCTAATCCGGATCAAAGGAAAGTAGGCACTATACAAGTTTGGCTATCAGCCGACTGACGGCCTGAAAATCGATCCCCTTTTTGCTTGCTTATTCCTCTTATTATGGCAAATTCCCCGTAATGTATAGACTCAAAGGCGAAGGCCTATCCAAACGATTTGGCGGACTCAAAGTCTTTTCCAAGCTCAGTTTTGATCTCCGGACCGGCGATTCGATGGCCGTTGTAGGGCCCAACGGATCAGGGAAATCGACCCTGATGATGGTACTCCTCTCCATTTATCGGCCAACCAGGGGGAAAATCAGTTACCTTCGAGACGAGAACTCGATGGAAGAAGCCCAGATCAGGTCTTCGGTTTCTCTGGTTTCGCCATACCTGAATCTGTATGACCAGCTAAGTGGGGAAGAGAATCTCAAATTCTTTGCGACCGTAGCGGGGGAATCTGTTACGGGCAAGGAGATTGAAAGGCTGCTTGAAAAAGTCGGTCTGGCTGGCCGGGGGATGGACCTCGTTGGTGGGTATTCTTCGGGGATGAAGCAGCGACTGAAATACGCTACCGCCTTACTGAATAAGCCGGCCTTTCTGTTTCTGGATGAGCCGACTTCAAATCTTGATGCGGCCGGGAAGAAGATTGTCTCGGAAGTCATTGAAGAGTACCGGTCTCAGGCCATAATTGTTATCGCAACCAACGAACAGGAGGAGTACAGCCTTGCCACAAAGCAGCTTCGGGTTGATCAGTAAAGCCGCAGCCGTATACGCCAAGGATCTCCGTCTGGAGTTGCGAACCAAGTATGCGCTCAATGCCATTCTTATGTTTGGGATTACAACCCTGACGGTTGTCTCTTTTTCAGTCGGACAGAGCGGACTTCCGCCCAAATTGCTGTCCGCTTTGTTTTGGATCGTAATGTTCTTCTCGGCGATGTCCGGTCTGGCCCAAGTATTTATCAGGGAAGAGGAGGCCGGAACGGCGCTGGCGATGAAACTTACCGCCGATCCGGATGCCATCTACTGGGGGAAGCTGGGGTTTAATCTAACCCTTTTGAGCATCATGACCGTAATCATCACACCGATATTTTTTGTATTTACCGATGCTCCCACTGACAATGTTCTGCTCTTTGTCCTGGTGCTCTTTTTAGGAATGCTCGGTCTTTGCGGCGCGACGACAATAATCGCGGCAATCATTGCCCGGGCTTCGGTCAAAGGAGCACTCTTTGCCGTCCTGTCATTTCCGTTGCTGCTCCCGTTGCTTCTGGTTCTGGTCAAAGCGACCGAGCGGGTATTGTTGGGTGTTTCATTTTCAAGTATCGCTATCGAACTGCAGTTTCTGGTTGCCTTTGCGGTGGTGATGGTGGTTGGTTCGGTAATGTTGTTTAAGTTCGTCTGGTTGGACTGAGGAGCTTGTGAAAAAATGACCAAACTTGTGAATTTTGTTGCTTTTTCATAGCTCTGGTGTATAATTGCTTACAATGAATTAGGAAGAGAGGATAAGAGCAAAGATGTGGTGGAAATGGTCGTTATTTGTAGCTATGGGACTGGTTATAGTCTTTAGTTTCACGACCCCTGCTCCCCAGCAACAGATTGGCGAAGCGAGCCGAGTTTTCTATTATCATATACCTCAGGCCTGGATTTGTGTACTGGCTTTTATGATGTCGATGATTTTCTCAATCCGCTATCTGAAGAATCGCAGCATGGAGGAGGACGACCGTGCTTCCGATGCAGCTCGACTTGGCTTCATCTTTTGCATCCTGGCCACGGTAACCGGGTCGATCTTTGCCAAGGTCACCTGGGGCTCTTTCTGGAATTGGGACCCGCGTGAGACCTCGATTTTCATTCTCCTGCTGATCTACGGAGCTTACTTCGCGCTGCGGGGTGCCATTGAGGTTGAGGAGCGTCGGGCGGCACTGTCGGCGGTCTATTCTATTTTTGCCTTTATCACGGTTCCGTTTTTGATTTTTGTGATTCCCAGGATAACGCCCTCGCTGCATCCTGAAGATTCAATTGTGGATGAAAACCTGAAATTTACCATGGGGCCGGTAGTGCGAACGATATTCTTTGCCTCTTTGGCCCTCTTTTCCGTAATATATTTTTGGATGTTTACTCTGGCCCGGCGCGTTCGCATCCTTGAACGTAAGGGGATGGAGATTGAGGAGTAATAATGATGGATGGCAATTACGTTGCATTGGTTGTAACACTCACCGTATGGGTGGGGTTATTTGTGTTTTTGATGAGACTTGAAAAGAAGGTCAAAAAGCTTGAGGAGAGATCAAAGTGAAGGCCAAATATATTATTGGTGGAGTAGTTATCGCCCTGTTTACCGTCTGGGGTGCTTCGGCATTCTTCCAGACAACTATTCAATACGTCAGTATTGACAAAGCTCGCAACTCAAATCAGATGGTCCAGGTGATGGGAAAGATCGACTTTGACAATGTGAATTACAATGCCGATGATTCCCGGCTGGAATTTGCGATTTTCGATGCCGAGGCCGAGAGCAAGGTGGGAGCTACCACAATGAACGTTGTCTACTACGGCGTAGTGCCGGGTAATTTTGACCAGGCCACTTCGGTGGTCTTGAAAGGCCAGCCGGAGGGGGATGTCTTTGTGGCTGATCAGATGCTGGTTAAGTGTCCTTCCAAGTACCAGGGGGAAGGTGGGGATGAATACCAGGATATGAAGAAGCATGACGAAGCTGTAGAATCCGGCGGAGCATAATAAAATATGAACCCGAATCTGATCGGAGACCTGCTTGTCTTTTTGGCGCTTTGCTTTAACATCCTGGCAGGTCTTTCTTATTTTATGGTCGCCAGGGGTAACCGGTCGTACGAAGCGTTAGCCGAAAAGTGTTTCAATTGGTTTGTTGTATTTTCGACATTGATGCTGGCCTATCTGTTTTACCTCTTTTTCTCCCATGACTTCCGGGTCCAGTATGTCTATGAATATTCTGATCGCAGTCTTCCTTTCTCATACCTGCTTTCTTCGCTTTGGGGCGGGCAGGAGGGAACCTACGTGTTGTGGATGTTCATGTCGGCCTGTTTTGGTTATGCCATCAAGAATCGTTCCGGGCAGTACAGCAAGTATGGGATGTTTGTCTTCAGCCTGGTCAATCTCTTTTTCCTGGCGCTGATGATCAAACTTTCGCCGTACGCTCTTATGGATTTTTACGCTGAAGACGGCGCCGGTCTGAATCCTCTTCTGCAGGACCCCTGGATGGTGGTGCATCCGCCGGTTATGTTTGTTGGCTATGCGGCCACGGCGATACCATTTGCCATCGCAATGTCGGCGCTATTGCGCAATGACTACTCAAGTTGGATCAAGAGAGCTTTTCCGTGGGTCGGCGTTTCTTCGGTAATGCTCGCGGCGGGGAATATCCTAGGTGGTTACTGGGCTTACAAGACACTCGGATGGGGTGGATTCTGGGCCTGGGACCCGGTTGAGAATTCTTCGTTCATACCCTGGTTCATTTCGCTGGCCCTGTTACATGGGATGGTGATCGAACGACGGACCGGGGCTTTGCGTAGGACCAATCTTTTGATGTCTGCGTTTCTTTTTATCCTGGTGGTGTATGGTACCTTTTTGACGCGAAGCGGAGTTCTGGCTGATTTTTCCGTCCATAGTTTTGTCGATTTGGGGATCAACATCTACCTGGTTCTGTTCCTGGTTTTCTATACGCTCTTCACTTTGGTTCTGTTTCTGTTCCGGGTCCGCTCGATCGAATCAAAACCGTTGGAGTACAATTTCTATACCAAAGAGTTGTCCCTCTTTGCGGGTATGGTTCTTCTCTTTCTATTTAGTATTGTCGTTCTCTTCTGGACTTCTCTTCCCATACTGACGACTCTGACCGGAGAACCTCGGGCCGCGGATCTGGCTACATACAATAGTTTTGCTCTTCCGTTTGGAATCGTCTATGCCGTCTTTCTGATGGCCGCTCCATTCTTGAATTACAATCGATTTGTGCCAGAGAACTGGAAAAAGGTAGTCTTGCCGACCACAATTGTTGCCGCGGCGGTCGGGCTCCTGCTTGTATTCCTGATGGATGCACCAATATTATTTGCGGTGGTGTTGACCCTCTTTTCGGCCGGTGTATCAGCCTACATGTTGAAGTCTGACCTGCGCAAGTCGCTGCTGACCGGAATCCTTGGCTTTGTCGTGACAGTTGTTATTGCCTATCTGTCCGGAACGCGGGATTATATGTATCTGCTCTACTTTGGTTCGGCCGCAATGCTGGTGGTTTCCAACCTCGCCTGTTTCCTGAGCTACCTGCCGAATCGCTGGCAGCTTTCCGGGGGACAATTGACCCACTTTGGATTTGGACTGATGCTGATTGGCATCCTCGGTTCGTCCGGTTTTAGCCGGAATGAGAAAGTGGTCATAAATAGGGGCGAACAGAAAGAAGCTTTCGGTCTGAGTGTCTCCTATCTGGGCATGCAGGATGTTATTGAGAAGCCGCACAACCGTTTGATCCTGACCTATGACGAAGGGGACGGGCCGGTCGAAGTAAACCCGGAATTGTATTACTCGGCTCGACTGGATGGCATCATGCGCAAGCCGTATGTAAAAAAGAACCTGCTCAATGACATCTACTTTTCACCCGAACAAATCCAGGACCTGGAGGGTGGCGAAGGTCTGACGCTCAAGCGAGGGGAGCCAAAGAAAGTGGGTGACTACACTTTCACTTTCCAGGAATACGATATGAGTTCGCAAGAGTCGGATCAGCCAACCGTCTCTGTTATTGCTCGAGTTCAGGTGGACTACGGCGAAGTCAGTGAATTAATCGAGCCGATCAAATCGACCCAGACCGGGAAGCAGGGGGCACGCGAGTTTGTTGATTTTCCGTATGACTTTGGACCTGACAAGATGTACTCGGCTACCATAGCACAGATTCTGGCTGACCAGGATGCCGTTTCCATTCATGTCCCGGGACTGGCCGAAAGCGGTCCGCCGGACAGGTTGATCTTGGATTTGTCAGTCAAACCGCTTATCAACTTTGTCTGGGCGGGAACAACCCTGATTATCCTGGGCGGTTTGATTGTCTTTTACCGCCGCTTCCGGGAATCTGTTCTGGCGTAGATCGGGTTGCCCTGGCTACCACCATGCATATACTTTGGCGACAAGGTTCGATTCTGTTGACTATGACAACAATCTGTCTGAACCTTGTTGCTTCCAACCTGAGTGCCGCTACGATTCCATTTGATCCTTCCCAGGGGCTGGTAGTGGTTGAGGCCACCATTGATGGCCGGCTCAAAGGGCGCTTTGGAATTGATACCGGGGCAGATTACTTCTACCTTGATAAAGAGTACGCAAAAGAGAATGGGCTGAAAATCATTCCCGGTCTGAAGACCCGAGGGGCCACCGGAGTGGAAGGGAGCGATGCCCCTTCGGTTCTTTCTATCACCAGTCTCAGAATAGGAGATGAGGAAGTTAAGAACATATCGGCTCGGGCCATTGATCTCTCTAAGTTTATCTCTGACCCACGGGCGAGCCTGCCCGACGGATTTATTGGCGGGGATGTTCTGAGAGAGTTCTATGTTACGATAGACTATCCAAACAGCAGTCTTACCCTCACAAAATCCAAGCCCGACTTCCTCCGGGGCAAGAGGTACAGCAAGACCGGTTTTCGTTTGTACAAAGATCATATAATTGTTGATGCTAAAATTGGTGATCACTCCACCATGCCGATGCTGTTTGACTACTGTGCCTCGGTGACCGTTCTTTCTCAAAAAAAGGCTGAGGCCTATGGTCTGCCCACAGACAGAACCAGTGTTTACCGAATAGACATTGCCGTCGACACGGAGTTGGCCTCAGAAGATGTTGTGGCCGTGACTCGTGACCTGACCCAATTGTCAAAATCCATGCCCCGCGTTGATATCGGCGGAATCATTGGTGCTTCCTTTTTGAGGACACACAAAATCACTATTGACTATGCGACCAAGACTATCTATGTGCATGACCAGCTATAGTCGCAATATTTTTGCGATCGCTTGACTTCACTTGTAAAACAGACTATTTAATTGATACATCATCTGCGGTGCCGTCTATCGGGACGGGTAAAAGGGAAGACGGTGAGATTCCGTCGCAGCCCCGCTACTGTAAGGGATACTTCGCAAGCCATAGGCCACTTGATTTCTTGTCAGGGAAGGCGCTTGTTGAGGGATTGAAGCCCAAGCCAGGAAACCTGCCGTGGTGTCAATCTCTCAGATGCCTTCAACGCGGGTTGAGGTAATCGGCTTGCGCGTCGGGCATC
This sequence comes from bacterium, assembly GCA_029211095.1. GTDB lineage: Bacteria > Zixibacteria > MSB-5A5 > GN15 > FEB-12 > JARGFS01. Next base: position 15,922 of record JARGFS010000033.1, read on the forward strand.
GGTCAACAGGAGGTGCCATGAGGCGCATTGTTGTATTGATCTGCGTGAGCGCGATGATTGGAGCGACAGGACCCGATCTCTGCGCCGGTGAACTTTCCGGTTCATCGATAAAAAGTCCGATTGAACTGAACGATACGGTTCTCGTAACAGCCAACCGGTTTGGGGCGCCAAAAAACAGCGTCGTCTGGCCGAGCAGGATTGTCAGCCTGCCCAAAACAGCTGGTTCCTCTCAGCTATCTGAGGCGCTTGATGGATCGTCCGGTCTTGACATCCGATCCTATAATGGCTACGGTTCGATTGCAACCCTGTCCAGCTGGGGAGCCTTTAACCGCCACATGCTGCTGTTGTACAACGGTCGGGTGGTCAGAGATTACTCACTTGGCGGTTTTAATCTGGCTGAGTATTCAGCCGATGAGTTACAACGGGTGGAAATTGTCAAAGGACCCCAGTCGGCCTATTATGGGTCCGATGCAGTGGGCGGGGTGGTCAACCTTATCCCGAATTTCACGTTTGGAAATAAACTGAGCTTGTCCTCAAGAGTGGGGAGCAACAATCTCAGGGAATACGACCTCAGCTTTGCCAGAAATATGGGTCAACTCGGCCTCTCCGGACAGGCCGGCTTTGGTTCTTCGGATAACGCACGGGATAACGCCGGAAGCGAGCGAGTGCTTTTCAGGAGCCGTCTGGATTATTTCTCGACCGACAACAGTCATGCTCTTTCTCTTGCCGTTCGGTATTTCTCGGACAGTCTTGGCGTGCCGGGACCACAGCCTGATCCGCTCCTTGTGCCTTCGCACGGAAATCTTGAATCGACCTCGCTCTATGACCATCAGCTAAATGAAAACTACTCGGCAGATTTGCAGTACAGCCGACAGGGATTCGGGGGAGAGACACGGATCGATCTCTTCTGGGAAAAAAGGGGCGTTGACTACAATTCTGTATGGTCTGACTATTTCTCCGGTGCGGATGTCTATGGCCGCTCGCTCACCGACAAACTTTCGTCCGGGGCCACGGTGCGACATCAGATTACAAAGGAGAGTTATCATGCGGCCGGCGGTGTTGACTGGTTGTATGGTCGCATCAACTCAACCAATCTTGATCAGTCGTTTGAGTTCTGGTCCGCATCACAGGATCAGGTTGACCTCTGGGGTTCACTTGGCTGGGACGCCAGCTATGGAGCGAAATTCGATCTTAGCAGCCGCGTTCAGATGGTCAGTGGCCGCAGCGTCCAGCCATCATATAATATTGGAGTCTTGCTCTCCGGTGATGCTCCAGTCGCGCTTCGCCTGGCCTATGGCTACGCTTTCCGGTTGCCTTCGCTGGCCGACCAGTTCAGTCAGAGCGCCTTTGTGAATGGAAACCCGGACTTGAACTCAGAAACCTCCAAGTCATTTGCGGCGACCGTTTCTTACGAGAGAGAAACTTCGCCGATTTCAACTGAAGTCAGCCTTTTTCTGCAGGAGACAGACTCGTTAATACAGTATAGTTTTGATGCGGCAGCGTTCAAATACAGGCCGCTCAATGTTGAGAGATTCAAATCAAGAGGGGTCGACCTCTCGGTCTTATTGAAGATAAACAAGTTTTTGCGTACAAGATTTGAAACTGTCTATCAGAAAGCAGAGCAATCTGTGTCGGCTGGCTATGGGTTGATTCCGGCCTACTATGTTCCCACCCTGAAAGGAAAACTGCAATTCAATTATGAACGGAAGCAGTTAATGGTCACCACCAGTCTGCGATATACATCCGATCGCTATCTGACCATGTATGACGGAAAGGACAAAGTACTGGCCAAAGTGTACGAGCTTGATGCAAGCGTGAGCTACCAATTTAATGACCGGCTGACTCTCTCGCTGACCGGATCGGATTTGACCGATCGATCCCGACCGGACCAATTTGGATTCACCAGCGAAGATTTAGACTATCCCTCCGTAGGTCGCCGGATCAACGGAACGGTTGTCTTAAACCTCCTCTAACTCTCGTTTGGTCACAAAGTCAATTTATTAGGAGAGAAGGCCATCCTTTGCGGCCTTCTTTCCGTATTATAGATAAACGGCTTGAGTACCCTGATTTCGGAGCACGGCAACCGAATGAAACAGGAACAATCGGATGCCGGTGGGTGAGGTTGAAGTTTAAGCGCAGTTTGTGAAAAGCAGAACAATTTCTGGTTGACAGAACGACCATAAGTGCCTAACATTCAACCGTTCCCAGAAATTCAATTTATCTTGCCCTCAGATAAAAGATAACAAGCACTCTTAGGAGACAGACTAAATATGACCGATTTTAGTTTCCAATTCACTGTCGATGCCGACCTGGACAACCGGGTGATGTATGCCAAGATATTTGGCGTCTGGAGGGTGGATACGGCCCAGAGCTATCACGAGGCATTCAAAGAGGAAGCTCAGGAGATGATAGGACAGGAATGGGGGAAGCTGGTTGACCTTTCTAACTGGCGAATGGGTACGCCGGAAGTTATCGATAAAATCGGCGAACACATGAAATGGTGTATGGAAAATAAAATGGTCTGCCAGGTTTATGTCATCACCGATCCGGTGCGGTACAACCAACTGCAAAAGATGTTTGAAAAGGGGAAAGCCAAAGCGAAATCAGCCACCTTTCGGACTCGCAGCGAAGCTGAACGGTTTCTGGTTAAACAGGGTTTCAAAATCAGGTAAAAAAAGAGCGCCGACCAATCGGACGGCGCCCATTCTGTGACAGCTCATGCTATCTTATTTTAAGTAACGATTAAACCACTTGCTAATCCACTCCAACCGCGCAATTCTTCGGTCCGGCCGTCCATTACGTGAGAGTCCGTGCGGCTCTTCGGGGAAATGAACCATCTCAACTTTCTTGCCGAGCGCCTTGAGCATGACAAACATCTGATCAGCCTGCTCAATGTGGCACCTCAGGTCCTGCTCGCTATGAATGATCAGGACCGGTGTCTTGACTCTCTTGAAGTAGGTGATGGGGGATCGGCTGGTGTAGTTCTCTTCGTTATTCCAGGGATATCCGGCAAATTCTTTATCCAGGGCAAACCCGATATCGGATGAGCCGACGAATGAACGAAGGTCAACCACTGAACGCTGCGTCACAGCCGCTTTAAAACGGTTGGTATGGCCGATCATCCAGTTGGTCATGTAACCGCCATAAGAACCTCCGGTGACACCAATCTTTCTGGAGTTTACATATTTTAGACTCTCCAGGTAGTCGGCTGCGGCCATGCAGTCTTTGTAGTCCAGGTCGCCCCAGCCTCCGGCGATTGCCTCGGCCCAGGTTTCCCCTCTTCCGGAACCCCCTCTGGGGTTGGTGTAGAATACCACGTATCCCTGAGCGGCAAGATATTGCATTTCATGGAAAAAACTAAAAGCGTACTGGGCCCGGGGACCGCCATGAATCTGAAGAATGGCCGGATAACGCCTATTCGGATTGAAATTCGGCGGCAGGGTCAGAAAGCCCTGAACGCGGGTGCCATCAAACGATCTGAAAAAGAGTTCCTTTGTCTTGCTCTGCTGAACTTCTTTCTTGAGGAAAGGGTTGAAGTCAGTTCTTTTGAGCATTCTGTTTTCGCCACCATAGGCGGTCGGAAAAGTACAGATGTCTCCCGGGTTGGTAAGGTCGGAATAGACGACGGCGGCTGTCTTGGTCCGTCCGGCAATAGACATCGCCTTAATGTGGCTTTTCCCTTTGAATACACGGGTCGGTTTTCCACCGGCAGCCGGAACATAGTAGACATTTGTCACGCCGGTATCCGATGAAACAAACAGGATGCGCTTTCCATCGGCAGACCAGAAAATGGGTGAGATGTCATGGACATCCCCCATATCGGAGATTGACTGATCGATCGTCATGCGATCAAATTTTGGCATCAGGTCTCTGGCCGTCGGTCGACCGGCTACGCCCACTTTCCAGACATGCAAATTGGTCACGCCCCAGGCATCGTTCGGGTTGGAATGCCCGATATACGCGATAGTCTTACCATCGGGAGAGAAAGTCGGCACCGCTATCGGACCTGGCGGGGTGGCGATTCTGCGCTCTTTGCCCCCTTTGGATGGTATGACAAAGAGATCATCTTTCAGCGATTCCATGTCCGGGTCTTTGGACCGGTTGGAAACATAAGCTATCTGCTTGCCATCACGGGAGAGGGCGGGGGCGAAGTTGTCCCGTTTACCCTTTGTCAGCTTTTTGAGTTTTCCCGTAGCGACTGTAAGTTCATACAGCTGGAATTTGTCCTGCGGAAGATATCCGAGTCCGTCCAGACGGAAAAAGAAGCGGGTTACATGTCTGTAGACCGGTGGTTCTTTCTTTCGCTTCTCCTCTTCGATAAAGTGGGAGTCATTGTATCGCAAACAGAGAAGCAACTTATCTCCCTCCGGTGTCCAGAGAACGGAACTGATGGCTGCGTCCAGTTCGATGACTCTCCGTTCAGCACCGCCAGCTGAGGGGATGATATAGATGCCGGTTTTCTTGTCCCGGGCAGAGACAAAAGCAATCTCTGATCCATCGGGAGACCAGACCGGCATACGGTCGTTGAAATCTCCATGAGTAAACGGAGTCGATTCATTGTCGGTCAGGTCAAGGAGGCAGAGGTTAGTATAGTACTTCCGCTTCTTTTCGTCCATCCGTTCCACCGTATAGGCAACTGTTTTTTCATCCGGAGACAAAGCAATGCTGGTCGGCAGGCGCAGACGGTAAAGATCGTCAGCTTTTATGGCTCTTTTCTTTGATTTTCGGACAAGGCGGGTCTTCTTTGGCATGGATTTACACCTCAAGCTTCTAAGTGATTGTACTTCAACCGGAAAATAGGTTGCACGATAGCCGGGGGCAAGTATTTTCCCTTAATCGAGCTATAGCGGGAAGTAACAAAGATGCCAAAAGTCTTGTTTTTCTTACGAAAGGGTTTGCCATTTACAAAAAAATCTGTTTTTTTAGGGACCGATCTGAGTCTAACTGTGTTATTTACTCAAGATTACTGTGTGACTTAATTGAGAATTATCTATGGCGAATTGAAGGAGGCCATAATTGGAACTTACGGCGTTAATTGATAAGATTACCAAGAGCGACAGCGATCAGAAGGTTAAGAAGAAACCCGAAGACAAGCCGCTCAAAGAGTATTACGGAAAGACCCCGGCGCAGTTGAAGAACATGCTGAAGTCAATGCTGACTGCCCGACGGGTTGAGCGCGAAGAGAAGCTGTTGCTCCGCAAAGGGTACAACCGCTTTTTTATTGGCTGCGGCGGAAAGGAACTAATCGATGTCTGCCTGGCGGATACTCTGGAACCGGATGATCCTTTTATTGGCTATTACCGCAACAAGGCTTTCGACCTGCATCGTGGCTCCAGTTTGTGGGAAAAAATGCTGGAAGCTATTGGTGACTCCAGGGCCTTGGTTGGCGGCATTCAGATTCCCGCCCATCCCTCTTACCCGCATCTGAATGTTCTTCCACAGGCCTCGCCCACCGGGTCTCACGCCCTGGAGGCTGCCGGGCTCGGTTCGGCTATCGGTCACGAGACCAAGGTCTCAAAGCAGTCCTTTTTCCCCGGCGGAGCGTACAAAAAAGATGCCATCACCATGTGTTGTATCGGCGAAGGATCAACTTCGTCAGCCGAATTCGGTCGCGCCGTATTCTATTCCGTTTTTGACAAATCCCGCAACTTCTTCGCCATTTACAACTGTGGCTGGGCGATCTCGGTTTCGGTTGAAGAACAGTTCCCCGAAGGGGACCCGACTACGCCATTTGAAGGTTACCAGCGATTTGGCTTGAAGATATTTCATATTGACGGCACTGATCTCAAAGCATGTCTCAAAGATGTTCAGGAAGCGGTCGAGTATATTCGGAGCGGCAAGGGGCCGGTTCTGGCCAATGTTAAAGTCACCCGGGAAGGCTCGCATTCCGGCTCCGATGACCAGTCATTCTACATGGACCCGGTCGAGCAGGACTGGCACACTTATAATGACTGTATCCTGAAAAGCTGTAACATGCTGATTGAAGATGGCGTCATCACACCGGATGAAATCGCTGAAATGTGGGATGAACTGGACAAAGAGATTTCCAAACTCTCCACCAAAGCGGTTGAAAGTTTTGCGCCCAAGACGCTGGAATTCATTCAGGACAAGGTTTACGCTTACGATTTTGATGAGGTCAAAAAGACCTGGAAGAAATATCGTGACGCTTCCAAAGGAGACCGCAAAAAGAACTACAAGGCATACAAGGAAAAGGGATATTTCCAATCACCTGATCTGCCTGAGACGATTGGTCCCATGACCATGCGTTTTGCGATCAACTACACTATGTTTGATCTTTTCCAGATGACCGAGGATGTGCTCCTGTTCGGTGAAGATGTGGCCGACTTCTCCGGTCATATGATTCAGGAAAAAGAGAAACAGCAGAAGCTCAAAGGTAAGGGAGGCGTGTTCCTGGTCTCCAAGAATCTGCAGCGTGAGTTTGGCAATGAACGTTGTTTCAATACTCCATTGGACGAGGCCGGTATTCTTGGCCGCGCCATTGGTCATTGCTATCAGGGACGTCGTCCGATTCCAGAGATTCAGTTCCTTGATTACGTTTCACCGGCCTATCAGGGCTTGAAAGACAGAATCTGCACCACCTACCAGCGCTCCAACGGGCTCTGGAGAATGCCGATGGTACTCAGAACAACTTATGGCGGATACAAACAGGGAGCTGGCGCGTTCTGGCATTCCGAAGGTAACCTGGGGACCTGGATGAATATTCCCGGCCTCCTGATTGCGGTTCCATCCAATGCCTATGATGCTGCCGGTCTGCTCAAGACAGCCTGGGCCAGTGACGATCCGGTCCTGTTCTGCGAGTCGGTCGCGCTTTACAATCGACGTGATTGGGAAGGGGTGCCCATAGAGACAACGATCCCCGATATTGACGAGCTCATCCCGTTTGGCGTAGCGAAAGTTTACAACGAAGAGGCTGAAGACCTGGTTGTCGTCACTTACGGCGCCACCTTCCAGATGGCCCGCAAGGCTGCCGAAGTTGCCCGGGAAAAAGGCATTCATGTGCGCCTGGTTGACCTCAGAACGGTCAAGCCGATGGATGAAGATGCTATTCTCAAGGCAGCTAAAGACTGCGGCAAGGTCCTTGTGGTCACCGAGGATAGATTCCACGGCGGCTCTGCGGCTACTATTGCTTCAATAGTTACAAGAGGGGAAGGGATGTTCTTCCTTGAAGCTCCGGTCAAAATCCTTACTGCCATTGACGCTCGTGTCGCCTACGGTATGGATGGAGACGCGGCCTGCCTGCCGAATGTCGACAAGATCGTTCATGAAATCGAGGATCTTCATAACGATTATTAGGAATAAAAGATTGTAGATCACAATCTAAGGCCCCGTGCAAACGGGGCCTTTTCTGTTTGACTATTGACCTGACTTTGTCTTGCTTGCGGTAGGAATCGCTCATTTGAGTGGCAACATCAAGGCCGGTTAATTGTACAAGAAAGC
>JARGFS010000034.1 GCA_029211095.1 bacterium
CACGGCCTGCACCCATTTTCCCGATATATGTTGAGGTCAGCTCGGCATCAATGTTGTCAGCGGAGCTATAGAGCTGGCTCTCTACCTGTGCGGCAGTCCAGCCCGGATTCTGAGACCAGATCATGGCGCCCACCGCGGCGGCCATCGGACAGGCCATGGAAGTTCCGTCAAGGGCTGCCCAGTAATTGGTCAGCGGATCAGTGTGGTCATGATATGTTGAGTAGATCGTAACACCGGGAGCCGAAATGTCGACCCAGGTCCCGTATGTGGTGAATGAGGCCGCGGCGTCGTCCTGATCAGTTGCGGCAACAGAAATTACATCGGACCGGCTGGCCAAATAGCTGGCCGTCTGGCTGCCGTCGTTACCAGCAGCGGTAAAAATAAGCCCGCCGTTGGCAATGAAATAGTCGGCAGCGGCAGCTATGCCACCGGAGTTTGAAGAACCCCATGAACAAGAAGCAACGGTGGCACCATTGTCAGCGGCATAATAAAATGCCTCCGCGGCAGCATCCATATAGACAACACCAACTTCCTGACCGAGATAGCGGTAGGAAAACCCAATACGGCAGGCCATAACCTTGACACCGTTGCCATACTCCGCCTGCAAGCCGTTACCCCAGCCACCGGCCGTTCCGGCCATGCCGTAGCCATCGTTGGTGAGCATACCAACGATACCGGCACAATGGGTACCATGGCCGTTGAAGTCGCGCGGATCATTATCCTGGGTTCCACAATCCTCGCCGTCCCAGCAACCGGAAGTTGTTTCGATGAAGTCCCAACCGATCCAGTCATCAGTGTATCCGTTGCCATCATCATCCACTCCGGCAGAACCGTTGAGCTCGGCATCATTGATCCACATGTTGCCGCGCGAGGCACCAACATTGGTCGGAGAGGCATTTACGCCGCCCAGGTCCGGATGATAGTAGCGCGTTCCGGAATCAAGAATAGCCAGTATGACCGAGCTGCTTCCAGTCTGAATATCCCATGCCTCGGGCGAATCCATGTCGTCGTCATTGGCCTGATTGTGATACCACTGGTGCGGATCATAGTAACCATCGTTAGGCGTGGCATACATAGCGTGAATGCCGATCGGTTGGACGTCGGCTACATCAGGATGGTTGGCGTACTCTGCCATCGCATCGTCCAGCGACATCACATTGGCATCAAAGCTGACCTTATAGTACCTGGCTAACTCTTTAGCTCCCGCAATAGGAGAACGATCCGCACCCTTAAACTGCGGTTGGATTTTTTCAGCCTTCACTCTCATGGCCAGATCGGCAAAACCCGCCTGGTCGCTCAGAGCAACCGCGGTTGTGGCATCTTTGGCGTGGCTGATGGGAACATTATCTTTGAGAACAATCACAAATTCGTTTGGTTTGTCACCCAGGTAGCTGGGAACGCCCAGATTTTTGCTGGGGGGAATATTCGCAATCTGCTCTGCCGAAGCAACCGAGAACGCGAACACAAAAAGTAGAAATACGGCGGTTAGAGACCTTGTCATAACTCCTCCAAAACTCGATTAAACCAGACTATCTACTAATTGGAAACATGGCGTAGCTTATCTTCTGTTGATCACCTCCTCATTCAACCATCGTTTACATCAATTGACTGAATATTTATCTGTTCTTGACTCGCAGGTATAACTGTATCACCACTCTGTTGGTTGGTGGTTTCCTTATGGTACTTGTCTGTCAGGCTGAAGCCTGTCACTTCGGATTAGTAAGTCCATGATACGGAAATTTGAAACTAAGTCAAACTAAAAAAAGGCACGCCACTGATCTTAGGTTAGTCGCTACTAACATTGGTGAATGCGATATACGTTTACGGCTTACAGTTGCGACACGGAGACAACCCCGTACGGAGTCCTTCCTCGCGTGTATCGAAAATTCGAGAATTGTGTGGTGCCAGTTTGCGGATGGAACGACATCCGGGACGGTGCAGTCGAAAAGCGCCGGCGGCGGCAACATAATATGGTTCCGGGGCGCGTTCTATCGCCCACAATCCGATTTTGCTATCAATAGCTTCCCGCTGAGCCTGTAGCATTAACCGCACCTCCGGTCGATCCAGGTCTGTATCCTTAAACAAGTACAAATAGCCCAGTCCGTTCCGAAGAATTTGTTCATTGATCAGCACAGAATCGATGTACAAGAAGGCCAGCAGTCGGCCATACTTGTCCCGGCGGGCTCCGGCGTAGACCAGCCGTCCGATCTTATTCAGAGTAAGATCACTGGTGAAGTTAGTTGCTTCCTGGTACAGCGGTTCCCTTTTTTCGGGCGTGTCCACCGCCAGAAGGCGCAGGCGATCTCCACCCCGAAGTTCCATTGAATCACCATCCGACACTCTGACAATTTCAAAGCGATCCCCCGGCTCTCCCTCTTCATCCACGCGCTCGACAAAACGAACAACCAGAAAAAGTATCGCCAGGCTGATGACCAAAGCGATCTGAATTAGCCGCCGCTGCTTGTTCGCTTTAGCTGATCTGGCCATTGCACTTCACCTGTGACCAGCCGTTCTCGGTGGTTTCAACTTCAATCAATGTCTCTACCCGATGCTTTAGTTCGTCTATATGGGTGATCAGAACTATCTGCGGGAAGCTGGCCCGGAGATTCCCCAGAGAATCAATAATCAGATCTCTTCGTTCATTATCCTGTGAACCGAAAACTTCGTCCAGCAGAATGAACGACTGGTCCAACCCGGCAGCCCTGGTTAACATCTGAGAGATTGCCAATCGAAGGCAGAGCGAAGCGAGGTCTTTCTCTCCACCGGAGAAACGGTTTACTTCAAAATACTCGCCGTAATCCAGCAGCCGAAGATTATATTTCTCATCCAGATCAACCATACTGTATTTGCCGCCGGTCATCTCAGAGACAAGCTGGCTGGCCAGATCGGCCAGGGTCGGCCTGATTTGAGAGATAGTGATGGTTCGGTATTCGGTCATTAGCGAGGCCAGTTTCTCAATATGATAGCCCTGATCCCGACTTCGGTCCAACTCCTGGCTGGCCCGTTCAAAATCGGCCAACCGTTCCTTTTTCCCCTGCAATTCGGCCTGCAGCCCTCCGATTCGACTTGACAGGATCGTGTGCTTTTCACGAGCCTGCTCGAATTCCGCCATCCCCCTTTCAAACTCAGACGCCGCAACAGTGTATGCGTCCGGATTCCAGTCCAACTCTTTGAGCTTGAGTTCGGTCTCCTGTCGAAGTCGGGTGAGTTCCCCCATCTGCCGCGCAAGCGCAGCGATGGATTCTTCGATTTTACCCCGCTGGCTGAGCATCCCCTGCACGCGACTCAGCTCCCGCTGGAGACTGCTCTGGCGATCCAATTCCTTGCGAGCCTTCTCCAATATTGCCGGATCGAAAGGGATCTTGCTTTCTTTCTTAACAGCCTCTTCCAGTGGTCCAATACTGTCCTTAAGTTTCCGGCAGCCTGTCTCGGCCTCTTCTATACCCCTGACCGTCCCTTTCAGTCCCAGGTCCAGTTCTGCCTTTCTTTTTCCCTGCCGTTGCAGTTCCTGGACAGATTGTTTGAGCTTCTCCCCCCCGGAAAGAATGACTGCCAGAGACTTATCCAACTCTCGTTGCTTTTCCGCAAGCTCGGCAACTTCAGCTTCCAGATGTGCTTTTATGCTGGAATACTCATCGCCGAAAGGGCGCTGACACCGATCGCAGATGGAGCCGGGGCCCAGCTTCTCAACCGAATTCAACTGGTTTCTGAGCTTCTCAATCTCTTTACGGTTAGCCTCAGATGTTCCGCGGGCCAACCCATAATTATCCCGAGCTTCTCCCAGCTCTTTTTCCGCCAACCCGATCTGCTCGTCAATATTGGCCGGTATAGCAGCTATTTCTGCCCGCGCAGCGATCTCTTCTTTCCGGAGAACGGCTATTTGAGCTTCCAACTGGGCCAGATCCTCTTTCTGACTCTTCAGCAGCCTCATGGACGACTCAACAGACTCAGCCTTCAGTCTCAGCTCGTTTTGGTGGTCAAACCTCTCCCGGCAGCCTTCGAGGCCCTTGAGCTCTTCGGTTATCGGTTCTAACAATTCGGCCTGCTTTTGAAGATCGACCAGTTCCTGCTTCCGTTTGGACAACTCCCCCTGGACTGTTTCCAACCTGCTTTTGGTCGAGCCAAGCTCGACCTGAACCAGATCATAGGAGCTTTTCTTCTCCTGCTCTGCTTTGAATAGCCCGGCTGTCTTATCCTTGACTGCCATTGACTCCTTCAAAGCCGTTTCGGATACTTCAAACTCCTCCTGAACGGTTACCAGACTCTGCTTCAACTCAGCCAAAGCGGTCTCTACCGAGCTCTTTTCAGCCAACTGCCGTTCCAGGAATTCACTGTCTTTGCCGAACTGGCGGGCATCCTCTTTGGCTGTCGAGATCGCTTTGTCGAGCTTTTCCACCCCGAGCATCATGGCCAGATGATCTTTTCTTCGCGCTGGCTGGAGATCGGCCAGGGCGTTCAATTCCTGCTGCCTCGCCATAAATGAGGTCAGAAATCCCTTGAGATCAAGCCCCAACAACTCTCCCACATGATCTTTGGTATCAATAATCCCGACTGATTCTGATCGACCGCCCCGGTACAACTCGACCTCAGCCCGGTCACTTTTGCCAATCAGCCGCCTGATTACTTGATATTCCTCCCCCCGAACCTTGAACTTAAGTGAAACCCGGCACTCTTCGCCGGGACCAGCAAAACTGGACTTAATCTGGTCTTTCCCTGTCCGGGCGGCCTGATTGCCGTATATGGCCCAGGAGATCGCTTCTATTATAGAAGTCTTCCCGGCTCCATTCCGGCCGATTATCCCAATTACGGACTCGGGGAATTCTATTTTGGCCTGTTTAAGGACTCTGAAATTGTTTATCTCAAGCTCGATTAGCCGCATACTTGTGATTACGCACAAGGGGGGTAACTGTCAAGCGCAACTTTGGCCTGCCGGGCATAAGGACAGCAATATGTGACTATGCTGGTTTATTCCTGGCTGTTGGACGTCCTCGTGCGCCGGCTCAGCTCCCGCGGTTTATTGCGGATTGTTGGCAGACGGGGACGTCCGCCAACCACTGAACGGGCAGCTGCCGCGCACAAAACATGTCATGTGATGACCTAGGTCGCCCACGGTTTGCCGTGGGAGCCAGACTAATGGTTGCTGATCTCAGAGTATCCTCCACAAGCCTGGTGCGTCCAAAGCCTAAGTCGTTGGATAACAGGCAGAACACTATCCCGTCATGACTAAAGCGGATAAAAACTGCCCTAAACTACTGAACATTTTTCATCTTCGGGAAAAAAGTTCCGTTTTTCTTCTTGACAATTTTCCATTTCGGGCTATTTTCATTGTGAGCGTGTGCAAGGTTGTATCGCGATTCCGAGAGCCACATTTGGAGTCAAAATTCAATCGCCCCTCAAAAATACCATCTTTTGCTGAAAATTGCTAACTCTTCTACCTGTCATCACGATGGGTGAATTGTGTGTTGGTCTGAAGAATCTAACTTGGTTATGACTTGTTTTATTCTGATTTCTGACAGGCAGACAGTTACTAAGTCCCACTTTCTACACAAGTTAGTACTAATCCTATCTGTACTACATCTTTACCTTTAGGAGGTAAATACTCACGTAACTTGAATCTGAAGAGTAAGAAACAGATGTTCTTCAGTGCTTACACAACTTTACGTTTCTTGGGGTTTATCATTTGTTTGTATAACTCCACTCCAAAGCTAGGAATTATATGAATTGGTTCACAAAAGTTCAGATCTCGCACTTCCCTAGACATAAAGCGGGAATAGCAATCTGCCTCATGGCCGCCCTTTTTGGGACTGGTCCGGTATATTGCAGGGCTTCTTGTGGATTCGGTTCGCTTGTTCCTTACTTTAAGGAGGAATTAAATGCTTAAAAGACTGTTAATAGCAGTATTCGTTTTGAGTCTAGTGTTGGCTTTTAGCGGTACGGCAATGGCAGACATATCAAAAGGTCCTTTGAACGCGGTCAAGAAGATCGATCCGACTAACCCTCGGTTCAACGATATTCTTACAGCTGGCCCTGAACAGCCAGCCACCAAAAAGCCGCTTTCGGCTGTCGGCAAAGTCCCGGCCGGATCGACCGTTCCTGGTCCCCCCCAACAGTACTTCTGTGATATACAGGACTACACCAGTGGTGGAGCGGCCTATTTCTGGGCGATCCCCGATGCTTATGGCGACGACCTCTTTAATATGCGCTTTACGTCAGATGCCGCCTTTGACTGCTCGTTGAAAGTTGCACACTACTTGATGTACTGGCCTAATTCGTTTGACTCCGATATGCGCTGTTACCTGTGGGCTGATGATGGATTCGGCTTCCCAGGTGCCAAGCTCGACTCGGTTGACATTCCTTGGGCTACCATCGATGCCGCGCACACTGCTGCGGCAAGTAACTTGTTCTTTGTTTCCGCTGATTTCTCAGCCTCCGACTGGGTTTTCTCAGATGGCGCTGAGTATCACCTCGGTTTCACCGCTCTAAACCAGACAACCGGTTCATTGGCCATCATCTCTGATGCCGCCGATGGTCCTTATGTTGGTGAAGAGCGGGCCAGTGAAAACTGGTCCGGCCTGTGGGGGTCGATGTTAAATGACTGGGGCCTAGATGTAAGTTTCTTCATCTACGCCGAACGTTGTTGCACAGAGATTCCATTTACCGATTGCTATACCGATGCTCCTATCAGCAATGTCGCTTACTTCTGGCGCGCTCCTCATCCGACCTACGGTGATGAAGAATACTCCATGAAGTTCGCGGTTGACGCTCAGGATACTTTGGTTTCCGTTGACGTGGCCATCTATGACGATGGTGGGTCTGCGTCTTCTACTGATCCCGCTGGTAACAACACTGTCTACATGACCGTTTACGGTGATGATGGTGCTGGCCTGCCGAATTCGGCAGATGTCATCACTCAGGTAGTGCTGCCACCGGCTTCTTATGCATTCTATCCTACTCTCACCACTGTTCCGTTTGACTACGTCCTGCCTGGCGCTGGTACCTACCATGTCGCTTTTGGCTCTGACGGTGTTTTTGGGTCGGGCACTTATGAGTCCACCTTATCATCCGACGGTACCGATGGTGTTGGTGCCTCTGCCTCCAACTGGGGCGGCGGCTACTGGGTTGATTTCCTTAGCGGTTGGGGTCTTGATGTCAACTTCTACTATCTAATCAACATCTGTAATGATGAGTACACTCTCTGTTCAGCCAATTCCTGCAACAACGGACTGGCTTATTTCTGGAATCTGCCTGACGCCTATGGCGACGTGGGTCATGGTCAGAAGATCTCCTCTGAGGGTGTGGAATGTCGTGTTCAGGAAGTTACCTGGGCACTGTATGACGCTGGCGAAGTTAATGGCTATACAACTGCCTCCAGAGTTGCTGTATGGTCTGACCTGGGCGGACTCCCGGGTATAGAGCTGGCCAGTATCGACATTGGTCCGGGTACGCTTATTCCTTATGTACTCTATCCGGGTATGACCACTGTCGACTTTGAACCTCTTGATGTCTATGTAACCAGTGACTACTGGATTACAATCAGCTCCTATGGAGCTACTCAGGACGAAGGTATCGCGACTCTGTCCGATGCCGGCGGTGGCACCTGCACCGACACCTGGGTGGAAGACTGGGGAGCCAATAACTGGCACCTGATCACTGATGGTTGGGGTGTTGGCGCTGACTGGGCTGTAGTAGCTGAATCTTATCACTGCTGCTCACCTTTCGGTGAATTTACTTGTAACCCGGGTGGAGATGACGACTGGTCAACTCTCCAGGGTAACTTCCAGCGCACAGGCCGTTCCAACCTGCCGGTTGGTGACTCCTGGTGCGACCTGAACCTCGCCTGGCACTACGAAGATGCCACCGACGGTGTCTCTTTCTGTGGCCCGACTGTCTTTGAAGACAAGGTCCTTTGTGCTTTCAATACCCACGTTCAGGTCTTTGATCTGGCTGGTACATTGCAGTACACAATCGCTCCCGGCGGCGTCTACATGGGTACCGGCGTGCGCGCTACTCCAACTGTAGTTTCTTCTGCTAACCTGGGTATCGACATGATACTTCTGGGTGGCGGTGACCAGCAGTCCATCCTTGCATACGATCTCGCGACCGGTGCCATGGTTTGGGGCCGCTCGGTTATCGAAGTTGGTCCGGGTGGACTCTTCGGCGCTACTCGTTGGGGAACTTTTGTCGTTCTTGATCAGGGTGGAACTGAAGTTGCTTATTGGGGCACTGACCTTGGAAACATCGTCGCTGCCGAACTCGCCACCGGCGCTCTGTACGCTGGCTGGGCGACCAACCCAATCGCAGCTGGTTTCTCCACTTACAAGACCGGCGCTACCGATGGATCTCAGGTATTCTTCGGTACCTATTCACCGGCTGGTGAAGGCGACATTTATGCTATTGACGGTGCCACTGGTGCTATCAACTGGCAGTTGTCTTCCTCTGGCGGGCTCCAGGCCGTTAACGTCTTTGGCGCTGCCTACACGGCTGGCGAAGAAGGCTTTGAAGGTCTCTCCTATGACAACGGTACTGTTTTTGCCAACTCTCGTTGCGAAGGTGACTACCCGGTTGACGGTCTGATGTACTACATCAACGCCGCTGACGGTTCACTTCCGCTCGGAACGGCCACGACCTCTAACCGGGCTCGTGAATCTTCCCCGATCGTTGACATTAACCGTATCTATATGCCGACCCTGACTCGTTGGGTTGGACCACCTGCCGGCGGTCCTCTGCCAGCCTTCAACCGCGCTACTGGCGCTGTTGACTTTGCAACTGGCTCCGCGACTGGCGGTCGTTATTACGTTGACGGTCTCCTGACCTGTGAGCCTTTGGGTGAGCCGGATCAGCTGTTTGCCTTCAACGAAGATGGTTTCCTGAGCTGCTTCAACGGTGACGATGGCACAGAAATCTGGCGTCGCCGCATATTTAACGCTTCTGGCTATGCTCCTAATATTGGTATGGCCGGCGCGATTGCGGATGACCCGGTATCTGGCGACGTTCACGTGCTCTTTGGCGATTTCTGGGGTAACCTCTTTGATCTCCAGAAGGGTGCCGACCGCGCTCGTTTGCAGTTTGTAACCTACAGTCCCTCCGGTCCGGTTGAATTCGGCGCTGCTGCCAGCCTGAATGTTGACCTGGGTCCGCTGTTCACCAACACTGGTTGTATTGATCTTGAAATCACCTCCATGGTTGTCGACGAAATCTCGCCGACCGGCCAGGATTTGCCTGGTTTCTCGATCGAACAGGTTGACGGAAACCTGATGCACAAAGCTTCAACTCTCGCTGGCGACCTCACCAATGATGTTGCTAACAAGTTGAATCGCATCCCCGTCACCAACACTCTGGCTGTTGATGATCAGATTTCGGTCCGCTCCATGGATAAAGAGCTGAGCAACCCGGCCGCGTCCGGATTCCCGACCTTCATCAACGGCGTTAACGTGCCGTACGTTGGTCAGCTTGTTGCTCCGGGTGAAGTTGTCAATCTTAATGTTGACGTCATCCAGGCCAATATCCTTCGTGGACCGCAGGCTTTCTATATCGCTCTGGGAACGAACGATCCTGACTTCTTCCTGAACGATGTAGCCTTAATCCCTGAAGTTCTCGTCACTCTCGTTGGTGGCTGTTTGATTGATACTACCGAAATGACCTTTGGTGTCGGTGGTGCCAACTTCCAGCTGGTTACCAACAGTTCCCGTTTGGGTACCGGTGACTGGTCGCCTCATGGCTTCTCCATTGATGGCGATGATGCTTCGTACTATCAGGGTTCCTTCATCCATCACGTTTCCCAGTACCGCATGGCCGTCCATACTCAGGATTGGGCTTCCGGTGGTGGCGAAGCTGAAGCGCTGTATTCAATGCAGCCTGATCCCAACTACTGTGACAATGACTGTAAGCCTGCTCTCACCAGTGGCGTAGCCCTCGGCGAGATGTGGGATGGTGCCTCCTATGTGCCGATTACCGGTAACATGGTTTGTGCTACTTACCTTGATTCTGTCCAGAACACCTGGGATTATGGATGGGATGGCTTTGGACAGCCGTTTGATAATGACTCTACTATGGGATTGATGACTAACCAGCGCACTATCGGTGCTCTCGATGTTCCGGAACTGGCCAACTTCACGCTGGCTATCATGGAAATCACCGAGCGTAACGGTAATCCTGTCGATGGTTGGTATCTCTCCGCTATTCATGACTATGATGTAGGCTCCGATCTGGCTGGTCATAACAATGACTACTCCATTGGTTGGTCCTACAATCCGGGCGGCGACGGTGCCTG
This sequence comes from bacterium, assembly GCA_029211095.1. Taxonomy (GTDB): domain Bacteria; phylum Zixibacteria; class MSB-5A5; order GN15; family FEB-12; genus JARGFS01. The sequence goes on from JARGFS010000034.1 coordinate 10,271, forward strand.
GGGTCAGATCAAGATTCCGTTCGGTCCTTGCGACGGTCCGGGAGCTATCAACACTCACGGTCTCACAGGTCCTATGGCTCTGTTTGACTGGGGTGCGACCTCTGGTTACTGGGATTCTGCCTATATTTGGGCGACTTCCGCACCTGGATATTATGATCATGACATGGCTCAGTCCGGTGGTGATGGTGAAGTCCATCATACCCTGGCTTCTCACAACTTTGCTGGTGGAGACACCTACGAAGTTGGCGTAGCTACCTTTGGTGTTGCCGGTCTTACCGATAACACAACTGCTGGTGCAGAGTTGGCTCCTATGGCCATCCTGATCAACCAGTGGGCTGGTTTCGGACGTGGTGATGTAAACAATGATGGATCCCTGGGTAACCTGGCTGACATCATTTACCTCGCTCAGTTCGTTAACGGTTCTGGCACAGGCCCGATACCGTTCATACACCTTGGTGACGTGAACTGTGACGCTGCTGTAGACGGTTTTGATGTCGATGCTCTTATCGACTACTACTTCTACTGTGGCGCTTGCCCGTGCGGTGAATTCGTATTCTAATTCGATTTAGATTCGAATAACCATATAGAACGAGGGTCTCTTTTGAGACCCTCGTTTTTTTTGTAATTGATTGACGTCAACACCCCTTCTCGTCATCCCCGCGAGAGCAGGGGCCAAGCATGGAACTCCGCTTGATTTCCAAACAACCACCCTTCGACTCCGCTCAGAGTGACTTAGTGCAAGAGGATGTCTTCCTGCTCAAAAGCACCTAACATCTGTATCAAGTCATGCTGAGCTTGTCGAAACATGATTAGCGGCCAAAAGCAACCGCATCAAGACAACAATCCTTTTGTTGCCATCGATGTGACTTGACGTATAATACCACATGACAATGACCGGACATGACAAGGAGACTACGACCGTTCTGGCCCTTCTGGCCGATCTTTTTGATATTGGAGCCGTCTATCGCAAGGCAGATGAGCTTGAGATCGCGCTCTCTCCAAGATACAATCGGGAGAAGTCGATTAAGTTCATCAAAGACAGGCTGAAACTGGCCGGCTACAAATTCCACCTGGAAAAAAACTCCGAGACCCTGATCCTGACGATTGATCCGAAAGCAAACCAGCGCATTCCGGTGCTGAATATTCTGCTCTTCTTTCTCACCCTCTTGTCGGTATATTTTGTCCCTGTCTTTCTCCGGAATCTCAATTCCGATGATATGAGCGAAGTTTTTGACAACACGATTGAGGCGCTTGGTCATGGAGCCGGTGTGGAATTTGTAATCGCGCTAATCTCCATACTTTTTGTCCATGAGATGGGGCACTTTATCGCCAGTCGGCGCAGGAATATTGTAACTTCCTGGCCATACTTTATTCCGGCGCCAAATATCATTGGCACTTTTGGAGCCATAATAAAATCGAAATCCCCTTTTTGGAATCGGCGTGATTTAATCGAAGTCGGCGCGGCCGGTCCTATTGCCGGATGGATTGTGGCCCTGCTCTGGTTAGCCTATGGACTGTCACAATCCGGATACTTTCCGGCAAATGAGTTTGACCCTGCCGAGTTGGCCTTTTCATTGCAGGGGGAATCTCTGATTATGCGTTTCCTGACGCTGAATCTGATTGGTGCCGCTCCCGAAGGCTACTTGTACCGGCTAACCGAGGCCGCCTTTGCCGGATGGGTGGGGATGCTGGTGACGGCCATCAATATGCTCCCTATCGGCCAGCTTGATGGCGGACATGTAACCTACGGTCTCTGGCGGGAGAAGCAGCATATTCTTGGCATGGTCGCGATGGCCTTGCTGCTCATGTTGGGGTTTCAATCTCAGATTTGGTGGGTCTTTGCTGCTTTTGGAGTTCTCTTTGGAATCAAACATCCGCCGACATTGCAGGACAATCCCCGCCCACAGCGTGCGGCGGCCTGGATGGGCTGGATAGCCATCCTGATATTACTGCTCTCTTTTACACCCGTACCTTTTCGCTGACGGGTAAATCGTCCAGAAAACTGGTATCTATCTTTACGTCGTAGAGCTCAGCGAGATCAATCTTCTTGCTTCTTATGGCATTGAAAAAACCATCGACCAGCATAGGATCGAATTGCCTGCCGCGATATTTATGAATCTCTTGCAACGCGACTGAAATCTCCGCACCCTTGCGGTATGGTCGGTCCGACACAATGGCGTCAAATGTATCAACAACAGCCAGAAGACGGCCTTCGATGGGAATATCCTCCCCTTTCAGCCCTTTCGGATAGCCGGTCCCATCATACCATTCATGATGGCTTTCAATGTACTTCACCGCCGGTTTCAGAAGATCGATCCCTTCGATAATCTTCAGCCCAACGGTCGGGTGGTTCCTCATCTTCTCCTGCTCGTCAGGCGTCAGTCTGTCCGGTTTGTTCAGGATGGAGTCCGGCACACCAATTTTCCCAACATCGTGGAGCGTACATCCCATTTGGAGGTTGCGAAGCTGCTCTTCGTTCCACCCCAAATAGCGAGCCAGACATTCGGCCAGGCGGCTGACCCGGTCGGTATGACCGGCGGTGTAGTTGTCACGGGCTTCAATGGCGTTGGCCAGCGCTTTAATGGCGTGAAGATAGGAACCTTGAAGGTCCGTATACAGGTTATGATTGGCAATGGCGCTGGCGGCGGTGTCGGCCAATATGGCCAGCAGATCTTTCTGCCCCGGAGTAACAGTACCAAATTGTTCCACCATCAGAATATTGATCAGACCATGCAGTCCTCCCCGTACCAGTATGGGCTGGCAGATGAAAACCTCGTTCAGAGTCCGTTCACCTGATTGCACCGGCTCTGACTCGATAACCGGCTCGCCAAATTTCTTCCTGGTTAGCAGTTGATGATCGCCTGATTCCACCCGCGCCCGGTTACACTCCTGCTCCGATTCACTGACCAACCGGAGAACCTTATTTGTATCCGGTTCCAGTTCGAGAATGCCAACCGCAGCGGCCGAGAACTCCCGCTTGCAGGTAGCAACCAACAGATTGAGGAACTCTTCAATCTCCGTCCCCATGACATTTGCCCGGGACAGTTTCAAAAACTCCAACTGCTCTTTCAATTGAAGGTTCTCCCTGACAACCCGCTGGTGTTCCAACCCACGTGAGACGGTGGTTTTGAGAATATCCAGTTTGAACGGTTTAATCAGGAAGTCATACGCCCCCTTCTTAAGAACCGAGATAGCCGCCTGCACGGTCGGGTGGGCGGTCATCATTATAACGGCAGCGTCCGGATGATGCTGTCGGGTCAGATCCAGAACTTCAATACCGGACCTCTTCCCCATGACCAGATCGGTCAGGACCAAATCCACCTGATGGTTCTGGATGAACTGCATTGCCTCGGCTGGATGCACAAATGTCTGTACACTATAAGGAACCGAAGAGAGAGCTTCAGCAATTATAGAACAGATGTACTTTTCGTCATCGACAACAACAATGTTGGCAAGAGTGTCGTTCGGCTTCATGGTTCCCGCTTTTGTTTGATATTCTTATGCATCTATCGGAAAGATTATCAAAGGAACCACAACTAAATTTGTATCTGTCTAATAATTGAGCTTGAAAGAGGATTTGTATTGTCAGACAGCCATATCGGCATGATATGAGGACCGAACCAGCGGGGCCGAGAGCACCAACTCTATTCCGGCCGCCTTTGCTTCTTCGGCCATCTGATCAAATTCATCCGGATGCAGATACCGTTCTACGGGGAGATGGTCCGAGCTGGGTGCAAGGTATTGCCCAATGGTTAACATTGAGACAGAATGCTCGGCAATCTCCTGAAATGTCTGCCTTAGTTCCGCCCTTGTTTCCCCCAGACCGACCATAAGACCGGACTTGGTCCTGATGCCGGAATTCTCATAAACGTACTGGAGCAATTTCAGCGAGCCCTGATAGTCCGCCTGCGGTCTCACAACCGGATACAGTCTGGGAACGGTCTCAACGTTATGATTGAAGATTTCCGGGGCAGCTTTGATAATAAGATCAACAGCCTCCGGGCAATCACGGAAATCCGGGGTCAGCAGTTCAATGGTAGCTTTGGGAAGAGCTTCCCTGATCGCCTCAACGGTTTTGGAAAACTGACCCGCTCCGCCATCGGGCAGATCGTCTCTGGTAACCGATGTTAACACGATATGTTTTAGCCCCAATTCCACCGCCGCCTGGGCTAAACGAGCCGGTTCGGTCGGGTCGACCGGGTTAAGCGGGCCGGAGCGCACATCGCAGAATCTGCAATTTCTACTGCAAGTTGGCCCCAGAATCAAAAAAGTGGCTGTCCCGCGGGTAAAACAATCCCCCCGGTTGGGACAATTAGCTTCGTGGCAAACGGTTTTGAGGCCGCCGGAGTTGAGGATTTTATTGATTTTGCTGTAATTGGCGGAACTAAAACCGGTCACTTTCAACCATTCCGGCTTTTTTCTTGACGGCTTGGACATATCGGTTCTACTTACGTCTGCAGTTTGTCGGTAAGACACTTTCTGCCTGTTTCTTACGATTGTCTGATCGGTCAAGTATATGGGAAATTGCTCGATAATCAAGAGAAAGGGAGAAGGATAATTATATTAAGGAGAATATGGATGTTACGTCATCTATTGGTCATATCATTGCTTGTTTTGTTCACCGGACAGATGTCATTGGGGAAGGATGCCCCGGTTGCAACCAAGACAGAGGTCTCGCAGGCCCAACCAAGTGTAATACGAGTGACACCCAAGCTGATCGCGGCTGATACCTGCATTGCACGATCTGATACCGGGGCGGTCTGGTCATACGGGAATTGGCTCTATGGTGATGAGCTATATGAGAATTTCATCGACCCGGATGTCTCTTGTCCTTCGGCCTACCCTTATGTAATCACCGAAGTCATCTTGGAACTGCTTTACCTGCAGGCTCACGTAGACACGTTTGAAGTCAACATTCTGGATGTTGACTGGTCCGATCCCTCCTGCCCCAAGCCCGGAACAACCCTGGCCATCTCCCCGGTTTGGGAGGTCCCGATTCCTGACCCGGGTCTCTGGTCCATACCACTTGAATTGGGTACGCCTGTAACTGTCAACGGACCATTCTTTGCCGGTTTCTATATGGCCGACATTCTTGACTCAGCAACCCGAGCCAATTACGGTCCCCATCTGGTTACGGACGGCGACACATTAAATCCCCGCCCCCCCTGTGTTTCATATAATCTATTTGATACAACCGGATGGATCGATCTTTCTAACGAGGGCTTTGCCGGCTATCTGACCCTTTATGTAAGCGGTATTCCGGGCGGCGGCGGCGATCCCAACCCACCTCCATTGGCTGAAATCCTCACACCCACTACAGGTCTGCTCTATGAGCCGATCGATATCTGGGTCCGGGATAAGAATTTCTCAGATTCAATTGAAACCGTAACTATGGAATATGCTCAGACTCCGGTCACTACCTTTACAGAAATCACAACCCTGACCAGTTCGGCATTGTCGTTCAGAGACGGAATAGGACCAGCCGATTCCGGTCCCGGTTATGCTTTTGAGTGGGACCCCACCGCTCTCGGGAGCGGTAGTTATTGGTTGCGAGTTACCATGACCGATACCCAAGGGCGTATATCAATGGATACGGTCCAGAGTCTGGCCGTGGTCCCTTCGCCGCCCACAGTTGCAATTACATCTCCGGCAGAAGGGACAAACTTCTGTGCCTCGCTTAGTCTCATGATGAGCAGCCCCTCCCCCACCCTGACCACTATTGACCTGTACGCCAAGGAGGGCTCACTCAACTATAGTCTTGGCATGGCTGGTCTCAATCAATCCGCCCTGGGTGACAACAATCAGAATCCAAACGATGGGAACTATGCTTTCAACGGTGAGTTTGGAGACTACTACAGCGGCCCGGTAGCGGCGGCGCAGGCGCTCAAAGTATGGGCTGACCGGGGAGAGACCGCTCTGATGATGGATGGAGTCACTCAGCTGACGACGGCCCAGGTGGCTGAATTGCTGGCGGTGAAATTCAAGACAAGGGATTACCTTGGTACCACCGACGAAGATATCTTTGCCGGTATCAGAGATTATGCTGCCGAGAAGTCAGTCTCATTGAACCTGTTTGCCGAACGAAACCCGGACTACTTTGATATCCGCAACCGGGTCGAAGGGGACGAGCATGTCGCGGTCATAGGCATTGGCGGAACGCCGGCAGCCTGGCTGGCCGTGGACGGATTTGAACAATGGGAGCAACCCGGACCGGAGTACTTTATTCGTGTCGCCGATCCGCTCAACGGAACAATTCGGAATCTGCCGATCAGGAATGTCGCCGGCGGCTGTGAGGTACAGTTTTACTCAGCCTGGCAGAAGGTAGACATCATGATCTCCTGTGTCAGTAACGCCTGGCCCGTGACCAGAACCTATATCGGCCAGGATAACAACGGGGCCGACCAATGGCAATTCCTCTGGACTCCGCTGGCCGACAATCTCAACGAAGGATCACCCTATTTCATCACTGCCGAAGGAACCTCCCCGGCTGTTTACGGTCATGCCTCCGCCCTTTATCGCTACAGTTGTGCCTCGGTGACTTCGGCCGGTGACTACAACGGTGACAACAATGCCGATATCAATGACTTCTTCCTCCTTCAGAATTACATTGCGTTGGGGGTTGTACCACCGATCGGCGGCGCTTTCCGTGCCGATGCCAACGGAGACAACAGCATCAACCTGGCTGATCTTGTTTTTTACATGCGTTATTTGTTCGGCGGCAATCCGCCTCCGGTTTATTGATGACCGAATACTGCCAGATACCAAAAAGGCCGCTCCCACCGAGCGGCCTTTTTTTCTACACCCCTACCATTCCAACCGCCAACTCAATGAAGTCGGGACGGTCACTTTCTGCCGCAACAATGTTCCGTTGGACCTGAAAATAGATATCTCGTATTGTGTTCCCGAAGGAATCAGGGAGTCGGAAGGGATCAGATCAACATAGAAGTAGCCGATGGAGTCGGTTGTCGTGGACACATCAAACGGAGAGACAATAATATTATCCCACCGCGAAACCCCGGACGGAATTGACACTTTGACTGCGGCTCCAATCTCAGGGGTGCCATCGGCCAGATAAACAGCCCCATAGACCCGGCAAAAGACCGGCAGCGAAGGAGCCCCCGGATCAAACTGATACCCAAAGAGTGTATCTACTCCGGCACCGGTAACTGACATCGTATCCCCGGCTTCAAAAATGTAGCCGGACGCCGTGCCAACCGTGATGTAATCCCCCGCATCCAGATTGAGAACCGCCTGGCCGTTCAAATTGGTGGAAACGACAGCGATCAAAGCAGTCTGGGCCAGATTCCGAACCGCCAGGTTTGTTTTGGGAATGACCTGACCCAGTGAGGAATCATAAGCCACTACCGAGACAGCATACGCCCCGGAACCGGATGAAAGATTGGCAACCTGCGCGTCCAGATACCGTCCAAAGGTCCCGGCAATGGTGTGATTGCTCTGCGATGAATTCCATACTGCCGAAGCTACCCCCGATGAATCCAGACCGCCCCCCTGTTCGGTTCGGTTGGAATCCACCGCTCCCCCTTTGACCAGGACAGAATCACCAATACTGGCCAGTTGATCATCCAATTCATTCCCGATAATCTGGAAAGTGTAATGGTGAGGAGTCTCCAGATCAAGGCTGCTATTAGCCATCAGGAGGGCTATGGTATAGACCCCGCTGCTTCCGGAACCGTCAATGTTTGATACCTGCTCCTTGAACGAGTAAAACTGTCGACCATGTACCGTTGTTGAGACCACCCGGCTATCTGCTACCGGGATCGAGTCCGAATAGACAATGGCGCCGCTCGGCCCGGAGACGATAAGAAAAAGGGAGTCAGCGGTTGTCGGATTCCCGAGGCTGTCCAGTGAATAGAGTACAAATGACAGGGAGTCCTCAGAACTCGGCCCGGTGGTCGAATTATTAATGATGGATGCAGACCCGCTGCAAGTTGCTATCGTGACGACAGCCAGCAACAGTGCTCTTAATTTTCTCATGTACTACCTACCTTTCGATTCTGATTCAACCTGGCGTCGCCGGTAGCTGATTGATTCCGCCGATGGACCGTAGAGGATCAGCAGCGGTCCCCAGGGTGCACCGGCTTCGCTTGATTTAATAACCTTAGCTGTTGAGTTGCCGGGGAAAGCGTTCTCGTTGACCAGCACCACACCGTAGTCATTTCCGGTACTGTCCCAGTACTGGATAATTCTCTCAAAATTGTCGAACCGGAAGTATTGACCGGCCTGCGTTACAACGGTAGTACAGGCTATCGCCGTAGTGAAGTCCGATCCGGCCGAACTCCAGTTGAGCGAGTCGGAGTCGCCATCGTCAAGCCAGGCATGATTCCATGTCACTCCGCTGTCAGGATCGGGATAATTGCCAATGCCGTATGTAGACTCGGTCCCTTCAATGAACGCTGTTGTCAATGGATAGACAAAGAGCTTTCTGTCCTGAGTATCATTCTCAGAAGAGATATAGACTTCAAAAAAAGCAGAATCCGGCACTGATCCATCCCATCCCGGCCACGAAAACAGCGCTCGCCTCTGCGCCCCCACACTAACTGTACCAACGCCCAGGTTGATTACCTTTCCACCATTGAATCGCCGACAATCCTCCCCCTGTAACTCCGAGGTACAATTCTCATAGTCAAAGATCAGGGCATCATTGATTTCGGAAGTGTCCCGGAGCGTATCGACCATTCCGCGGGCGGGGCAATATAGTATCAGGAAGAGGAGAACAAGTCTGCCTGCGCTCATGATTTCTTCTCTCGTGCTGAAGATTTTGATCCGGATCGTCGGCCAGTTTTCTGTCGTCCCTTTGTTTCCGACAACTGTTCTTTTCGGACACTTTCCAGCATATCCCAGAACTGTTTCTTTTCCCGGTCGGTTGGCGTCTGCTTAACTCTCAATTCTATCATTTTTAGAAGTTCTCCCAGTTTCAATTTGTCAGGTTCTTTTGTGATCTGTCCCATCAGAGCGCGGTAGTACCTGTTTATCAAATCATCAAGTATCTCCAGCGAGTACGGCTCCACCGCCGATCCCTCTTGCAGTCGGTTCATATTAGTCACCCATCTCAATTATCATCAGGTCGCACACTACGGTAGCATTGCTGCCATCGTCATGGGCAATCCTGAAACCGGTATCTGATTCAGTCCCGACCACAAAGACCGGACTTCCAGTATGCGTTCGTGGGATAACTCTGGGCGTGTTGATTGAATCCGGCAGCTGGTTGCCCCGGTGGTCGGTCAGGTCCGAATAATTAACCTGTTGGAGACTGGAGCCAATTGAGAGGGACCCAAAGTGAATTGACTGCACCGAGTCAGCTTCTTCAACGGCCAGGAAATCAAACTCCGCATCCTGCTGGCTCCCCCAGACCGAGAGGTTTTCAACAAACCAGATGCGTTTGCTTTTTACGGCATCTATTCCGGAAATCATATCGCCTCCTTACCCATGAATTGGTGGTTTGGGATTCTCAAAAGCTGGCCGGAATCGACTGAGCATGTCGGCCGCCTTGCGATCAAAAGAATCAGCCAGTTGCATCCAGTCCGAGGCAACCCGGTTCTTTCCTCCGGACTGTGACAAATCACGGACGGCCGAAGTCTGACAGACTATGGCCAGCGCCTTGAACGTGGCCGCCGTCTCAAGAGCCGGGTTGGCCCCAAAGCTCCCATCCGGGTCAACTTCGTTTTGTACCAGGCCATTGGCCAAAAGCACGGCAGCGTTTATTACTTCGTCGTTGTATGCTTTGAGAACCGGAGTATAGTCCAACAGGACAGTTTCGTCCGAGGCAATCGCGCCGGCGGGACTGCGCCGAATTTCTCCGGCATCGTAGTCGACCGAATAATCGGTAGTGAGCGTATATACGAAGTAAGATGCGTACCAGACGGTAACCTGTTGACCGGTGCTCAATGCCCCGGTGCTTTTTCGCACGATATCGCCGGATGACACATCTATAATGTAGTCAACGTTTGACTGGTAGATTCTACCCAGGGAGCTGTCCGAAGCAACCACCACCGATCCTTCAACCAGCGGCAAGGATGACAAACTGACCCGATCCACAGAGAACGTAACGGTTGCGCGGGTCAGATCGGTCGTCTGGAGTGACTTGACGACCAGATCACTCTCTTCCACAGCCCCGCCAAAGAAAGAGAGATAATCAGAGCCGGTCAGCAAGAAGGGCTGATTTCTGATTCTGTTCAATCTGGGGAAGCTGTCGGCCAGATATTTCTTTACGTTATCAGTAGAAGTATATGACACCGCTTACCTCCTCACCGAGATCGAGTGAATGTCTGAGATACTGGTTAATTGAGTGCCAATGGGAGCGGTGGTGAACGAAGAGATAACTTCAATTCTCACCCAGTAACGGTTGGAGCCGTTGACCGTGTTTTTCTGCCAGTCAGACGGAACTGAGTCAAAGTCATCCCAGAGGAGCAAACGCTTTTCGGCGCTGTCGAATCCGAAAGCTCCACCAGAGGGGGCAAACGCTTTCCAGTTGATTCCATCAAAATAGCTGTAGCTCAGCGTCCCTCCGCTCCCGACTGTGGAGAGGATGATATACAGGTATCGAAACTTACGGTCTCCGCCAAGATAGAGAAGGTCACCGGCGGCATCGATGATTCGTCCGCTGGAGGGATGATAAAAATCAGCCGTTGATCCGCTGGCACCGTTGGCTGTTTGATCCGAGTAAGCAGCAGCTGAGCTGTCATATAGGGTGATTGAATCAAAGTATGAAGAGCGGGAATCAAGGACTTGCGGAATCGCAAAACTTCCGCCGCTCCGACTTGTCTGTTTGGCCAGAAGTTGCTCTGAGCTTTCGCTGATATAGTAGATGACAAACGGTACCGCCTCCACGTAAATGATCTGAGGAAATAGAGTAGATTCATTATCAAGTACCTCTACCGCCCCCCAGTTGGATCCATCGTATTCACGGAAATTCAACTGCGCCTGATCATAGACAACTCCGAGCAAACCGGAACCCGAGATGGCAGCGTCAAAATGGCTGTCGAGGGTACTTCCGGACGCAACTGTATCGGCACTTCCCCAGTTGGAATCGGTAATAGCTCGTGAGCGATAGAGCAGGCTGGAGATACCATCAACATAGACCAGATCAATTCGTGTGGCTCCAATCAGGAGTTTTGGATAGACCGCTGAAGAGCCCGCGGTCAGAACATCCCCGGTATCGGTGGAACCTGTGCCCCAGGTGGCTCCGTCATCGCTGGAAGATTTGGCGCAGAGAGTTTTGGTTCCGCTCACATCGCGCGACCAGGCAACCCAGAGTTTACCGCCGGTCTCCCCTGCTATGCTTGGATTGGCACAGGGGTTGACGTTGAATATGGTCACCGCTGATCCGACCGACCAGGAGCCACTTGAGAAAGTCAGTTTCCGAGTCTCAAGGTAGAGATTTGTCTCCGTTGTGTATGCTACATGAATGTCCCCGTTGTCAGTTATGTAGCTGTCAAAGGGAGCATCGTTTAGTCCGGTGGAAATAGAAACCGGTGTCGACCAGGACAAATAGGGAGCATCGGCATAACTGTATTTGAGTTCGCTGGCGGACGTAAGCATCAGCGCCACCTGTCGTCCGTTGTAAGGACCGGACAGAATACGATGCAGGCGCCTGCCGGGAGGACTACCCAAACCGTACGTAGCTGTCGTTTCTGTTATTTTCTTAAGCATTACTCTCCAATCAAAACAGGAGGCCCGCCGAAACGGGCCCCATCTGTTTGGTTACACATATACTGAGTCAAGAGTTACCGAAGCTCCTTCGATCACTTTCGCGTATGAGACGGACTCGGTAATAACTGCTTCTTCAAATCGCTGCTCGATGATCTTATCGTACTCAATCATGAGCGGCTGAGTGACGACTTCCTCGACCGCAAAGCGACGATCCAATCCCAGAACCAGATCGTTCGGGACTTCATCCGACCGGACCAGCGTTGCACCCAGCGGACTGAAGAGCTCGCCAGTCTTGCCGAACCGATACCCGGCCAGCGGGTCCTTGAATTCGGTCAAGCCCAGAATGGTCTTCATCTGATCTATGTGACAGATCAGGGTGTTCATCTCGAAGGGAGAGAACTGAGCCCAGAGCGAAACCAGGTCAGTGTATGTCAGACTCCCACTGGCCGCCGTATTGATCACCGAAGCGGCGTTGCTGTTGCCGTCTCCATTGATGATCGTGTTGACGACCATGCCAATCTTGTCGGTCTGCATCTTGAAGCCGATATACCAGAGCAGCACCCGGAATTGCGAGGTTGTCCGGTAGCGGAGCGACTTGTAACTCGTTTTGAGAGCCAATCCGTAGTCGATGACATTGACATCATGATTCTGCTCGGTGATCAGCAGCTGCGGAATATCTGCTCCTTCGCCGACCGGCCGCAGAGAGAATCTGGTGTCATCGGAAGTATCAATATGGAAAGGGGTGTACTTGTTGGTCGCTACGGCGGTGCTGTTGGCGACCAGCTTGCCGAGCTCCGGGCGCATGGCCATCCCCTTCTTGATCTCGCGGAGCATAAACTCGGGCATCAGGGCCGAGGCCCGCTGGAAGAACTGCTCAACCGTGGTCGGCGACTTGCCGGACAGTCGTACTCCGGCCAGGGCAAGTTGGCGCTCAAAAGCATCAAGCGGCGAACCGGGTGCGGATGGGTCATATTCCTCACACTCCAACAGCTCCGAGAGAGTCATG
>JARGFS010000035.1 GCA_029211095.1 bacterium
GAGCATGGAACCGACCGTGGTCAATGACTCGTAGTCGAGTCCAACGTTTATCATATCCGGCGTCAAGAACGGAGTTGAGGCCCCTCCCGGGACGACACCTTTGAGTTTTTTGTCATCCAGGATACCGCCGCCATATTCAGGATCATAGATCATTTTCTCAAGCGAAAACCCCAGTTCAACTTCGAAATTGCCGGGCCGCTTGACATGACCGGAGAGTGAGAACAGTTTTGTCCCGGAGGATTTTTCGGTCCCCATGCTTTTGTACCAGTCAGCCCCGCGATTTATGATATGCGGAACAGCCGCGAGGGATTCGACATTGTTGACGATTGTCGGCGAAGCATACAGTCCTTCAATGGCCGGGAACGGGGGGCGTATACGGGACATGCCGCGCTCCCCTTCAAGCGAGTTCAAAAGAGCTGTTTCCTCACCGCAGATGTAAGCGCCGCCGCCGGAGTGGATAATCATTTCCAGATCATAGCCGGACCCATAGATATTTTTCCCCAGATGTCCGCGTTCATACGCTTCGCGGGCTGCCTCTTCCATGCGTTCGATGCAGTGGCCGAATTCACCCCGAATATAGATAAACATGATGTGGCAATTGATCGCGTAGGCGCCAATCGCCATCCCTTCAATAACGGCATGCGGGTCGCGTTCCATCAGCACCCGGTCCTTGCAGGTTCCCGGTTCGGATTCGTCGGCATTGCAGCAAAGATAGTTCGGTTTGGCCGAATTCTTGGGGACAAAACCCCATTTCATACCGGTTGGGAATCCCGCCCCGCCGCGACCGCGAAGGCCGGAGTTCTTTACTTCATCAATGACGTGCTGAGCCGGCATGCCGCCCAGGACCTTCTTCCAGGCAGTATAGCCGCCGCGGGATTCAAACGTCTCGACCTTATGCTGCTGCGGATCTTCGACATACTTAAACAGGTGCAGCTTTTCATTGCTGGCCGCTTCACTGGCATTGGTTATGACCGGTGAATAAAAACTCATGCTTTGGCCCGCAATTCTTCGAGAAGCTTATCAAGCTTTTCGCGTGTAAGATTCTCATAGAAATCATGGTTAATCTGTATCATGGGAGCCGTGGCGCAGGAGCCCAGGCACTCTACCGAGATCAGGGTGAACAGACCGTCGTCGGTGGTCTCCCCTTTCTTAATTCCCAGTTTGTCTTCCAGATAGGTGATCATACTATCCGCGCCAACTAGAGCACATGACAGATTGTGACAGACCTGAAGCAGATACTTGCCGACCGGTTTCTTGGGAAACATGGTATAGAACGTTGCCGCCTCAGCAACTTCCAAAAACGGTATATTAATCACCCGTCCGATCTCACGATAGATTTCATCGTTGAGATGGCCAACCTGCCGGTATGCAACGGTCAGGGCCGGAAGAATGGCCGATTTGCGGCGGGGATAGCGAGCCGCTTTCTCTTTTATCTTCTGAACCGATTCTTCGGTAAGAATCATCTGTCTACTTCTCCAAGTACAATATCAATCGATCCAATGGCACACACGACATCTGAGAACATGCCACCTTCGGTCAGTTTAGGCAGTGCGGCCAGATTTACAAAGGATGGGGGACGAACCCGCACCCGGTTCGGCTTATTGCTGCCGTCCGAAGAAATATAAAATCCCAATTCCCCTTTGGGCGATTCAATGCCCTGATACACAGCCCCTTTGGGAGACTTGAATCCGTCGGTAATTATCTTGAAATGGAAAATCATTGATTCCATCTTATATAGCACATCTTCTTTGGGTGGCAGAACGACTCCGGGAACATGGGCGCGATACGGCCCTTCCGGCATACCATCAAGAGCCTGCTCGATAATTCTGAGTGACTGGCGCATCTCTTCCAGACGCAGCTTATACCTGTCATAGGCGTCCCCTTTACTGCCGACCGGGACTTCAAAGTCGAAATTTTCATATCCAGAGTACGGACTTGCTTTTCTCAAGTCATGCTTGACCCCGCTGCCGCGGAGCATAGGACCGGAAAGTCCGTAGTTAATTGCATCTTCGGCGGAGATAACGGCCACATCTCTGGTCCGATTGATGAAAATCTCGTTGTTGGTCAACAGCGTTTCATAATCATTCAGCTTGGCCGGAATCTCTTTGATAATGCGGCGAACCTTTTTTTCAAAATCCGGAGGAAGGTCGTGCGAGAGACCGCCGATACGGATATAGCTGGTCATCATTCTCTGGCCGCCGCACGCCTCATAGACATCGATAATCAACTCCCGGTCACGGAAGGCATACAATAGCATTGACATCGCTCCAAGGTCCAGAGCGTGGGTCCCCAACCAGACGAGATGGGAGTTCAACCGGGTCAATTCAGCCAGACAGACCCGAGCCCACTTGACTTTTTCCGGGACTTCAATCTCCATCAGTTTTTCAACCGCTAAGCAGAAACCAAGATTATTGGACATCGGCGCCAGGTAATCCATCCGGTCAGTACATGGAAGAGCTTTGTAATAGAGTTTACTCTCCATTGTCTTTTCAATCCCGGTGTGCAAATAGCCGATTACCGGACGGGCCTTGATTACGCGTTCTCCATCAAGAGTTACAATTACCCGAAGCACCCCGTGGGTCGATGGATGCTGGGGGCCCATATTCAGAGTGAGTTCTTTTTGCTCTGTACTCACTTGATGACCTCCGGCGGATCGTCTTTGTTAAAGCTGAAGTGGGGTACTTCATAAGTCAGAGGGAAATCTCTTCGCAGCGGGAATCCTTCGAGGTCGTCCGGGGTAAGGATTTTGGTCAGGTCGGGATGTCCTTCAAATTCGATTCCCATGAGATCATAAACTTCCCGTTCCAGCCAGTTGGCCGTAGCGTAAATCGGAGTCAGACTGGCGATTTTGGGATCAGACTCTTCCAGACGGACCTTTATAAAGAACCGATAATTGTGCAACAGCAGATAGAAATTGTAAATAACTTCAAATCTCCCAGCCGAGGCATCTTCGTGGCCGTACCAGTCAACCGAAGTAATATCAGCCAGATATTTGGCGTCGATAGTCTCGTCATCAAACAGCGCCTGGCAGATTTCAACCAGGGCAGCGGGCTTGATATGATAGGAGATATCTCCCCGGAAATCCTCTATCCTGAGGAGGTCATCACCAAACTGATCGTTGATGAACTCTCTAAGCTTGCTATCTATGTTGGTCACTTGTTCCAATTTTCACAAATCCTAATGTGAGGCAAAAGGCTCCTACCGATCAGGTAGAGCGCCGACCCCATTCATCACGCACATCCTTGACAGACTCGCCTTCCAGTTTCTTCTGCAGCGTTAATATCCCTTCAATCAACTGCTCCGGTCTGGGCGGGCAGCCCGGCACATAGACATCGACCGGGATTATCCGGTCAACCCCTTGAAGAATTGCATAGTTGTTGAAGACTCCCCCACTCGAAGCACACGCGCCCATTGAGATTACCCATTTGGGATTTGGCATCTGCTCATATAGCGTCTTTACCACCGGGGCCATTTTCATCGAAACCCGGCCAGCCACAATCATCAGGTCCGCCTGTCTTGGCGAAGGACGCATGACTTCCATCCCAAATCGGGCCAAGTCAAAATGAGGGGAGAAACTTGAAATCATCTCAATGGCGCAACAGGCCAGGCCGAACCCAAAGGGCCACATCGACCGCTTGTGCGACCAGTTGACCATCTTGTCAAGAGTGGTCAATATTATTGAATCAGGAATCTTCTCTTCTAATCCCACTTAAGTGCTCCACGTCCAAGGATGTAAAAGTAACCCACAAGCAGGATAATCACAAAAACGACCATTTCCACAAAGCCGAACATGCCGAGTTTTCGAGAGATTACCGCCCAGGGATAGAGAAAGATCACTTCGATATCAAACAGAATGAAGAGTATTGCGACCATGTAGAACTTTACCGGCATAGGGTCTCTGGTGGTTCCAACCGGCTCAACCCCACATTCATAGGGGTCTTCCTTTTTGCCCATATCTGTTCTTCTACCCAACAGGATGGAGATGCTGACCATGATGATGGCCAGAACGGCGGACACAAAACCGAGAAACAGAATCGGGTAATAAACGTCTATCATCTTCTCTTCCCATTCCGGTTCAACTTAATCCCACCACTTTATGTATAATACGAAGTGAAGTCAAGATTTTTTGCTCTTTTTATGGGGAATCTTTTAGAAATCGGAAGCGAGGCGCTACCGGCCATTTTATGCTAAGATATTGTATATGTAGTGGTTACAAAAACGGGGCAGCGGGAGTAAACAAAGACAAATTGATATTTTTGTCACAAGGTCCGGTTAGTGGCGCACTGTTATGTGATAGGGACTGAAAAGGGTATGTTCGGTCAACACCTGGTTTAGCAGGGCGGGATCAAACCTTCCATAGGCGGTCGACCGACCAAAAAACTTCATCTGCTTTGAGATGGGATCAATCTCCATCCAGCCTCCCCCCTGCACCAGCCAGTCTTCCTGCAGTATGGCCACCAGGTCCGGTTTTCTCTCCCAGGTGGCGGCGATATTGTTTTCGATACAGAACTGATCAACAAGATTAGCATGATAGGGGAAATTGTCGAGCGGCCCAAAGACCAGGTTGGCTCCCCGCCCATTGTTTAGCAGGACAAATTTGCAAATTAGTTTTGACGGCTGGGAGCCGCCGAACAGGTCATCATCGACCAGATTAAGAACATGGCTTCTTGGTACTGAATCCACCTAAACCTCAGACTATTCTAATGTGGTTACTGAATATCCAACCTCTTTTGCCTCTCCAGGCCTCGATCCGATATACTCCGGGCTCAGTCACAGCATATTCTAAATTATCGGACTCAACAGAGAAACAGAGACATCCATTTTTGATCAATTTCAGGGTTGCCCTGGCCGGGACTTTGGCCTGTATCATGGTCTCCTTTGTCAGGCCGATCTCATCACCGCAGGTACCTGTTGTTGAACCATTGGACGCCCTGAATTCAAAGCTGTCTGCCTCCCCCCAACGGATATTGGCACAAAAGAGACGGCAGTTCCTGATGGCATCGTACAGTTGTTTGCGGGCTGTCTCAAAATCCGATGACATAGGCTTATCAAGCATGATATAACTTCTGAGGCACCTGAAGTGGACCTTGTATGGAAAAATCTCTATTGTAATCGGCCCGATTTTTATCGGGAAGGCGTGCGCATCGACTCCGGCAATCCCGACAACGCGACGCTGAAGATTCAAGTCATCCCATCTTTTGAGGATACGGTCAGTCGGCCCCACCATCGATTTACGCGGTGATAGAGACATTGCCAGTTTGTTGAAGCGGGTCAGTTTCTCCATCCATTCAGACATCTGGTTCCACAACTCTAACCCGGTGAAACCTTCTACCGACCAATCATCCCAGGGGTACGGAGGGTATTCCTTGAGGCGATCCCGAATCTCATCCGGGTGAGCCATTATCCCCAGGGCGCCATCGGCAGCCCCGGCGGCAACATATTCTTTGGCCGTCATATTTTCCGGATAGACTTTTGGCGATTCAAAAAGCAGGTAATGATGATGGTCATCAAGATCGTTGTGCTCGTATCCAACCACGACCAGAGTTTTGTCGTAAATGCCCTCTTTTCCCTGATCGCGGTGGACCAGGGTCATGTGATCGGTCACCATCATAAAGTCCAGCCCGGCCTCACAGCCAATCCGGACCACCTCTTCAAATGGTTTGGTGCCATCAGATTCGGTCGTGTGCATATGGATCGCACCGGTATAGTAATAGTAATTGCCGGTTTTAGAGGCCACTTTGAGTCCCCGAAGTATGCGGTACTTTCCGGAAAATGAACAGACCAATCAGCATCATTACCGCCAATGAGAGAATCCCTAATTTATACGGAAGTTCAACAGCAGCTTCGGCAGACAAGTTCCAAGTTTCGCCGACCCACCTCCCTAAGCTGCTCTTGGGGCTAAAGAGTAGGATAAACAGCGTCCAGAGCAATGGCCCGACAATGGCTGCCGCCCGACCGGAGAGAGCAAACAGGCCGAAAAAGCGTCCCAGTTCCTCCCGGGGGACCAGTTCGGCCAGCATGGGACGGGAAGTTGTCCAGAGTCCGCCCAGAAGTATTCCCACCAGCGAACCAAGCAGCCAGACCATGGCGTTATTGTTGGTAGCAACAAATGCTATCAGGGCCAAAGTCCAGCCTACTACCACCGCTCCAAGCATTTTTTTCAAAGATCTGTTTTCGGACAGTTTTCCGATAAGAAAACTCCCGGCCACGGCCGCAGTTGCTGATACAGCCATAAAGATGGTAATGCTGCTTTCTTCCATGCCGAGCACAACCGAACAGTAGATGCCGATATTTAGAATGACTGTCGCCGCGGCATCCTCAAAAAAATAGTCAGCAATAAGAAAGCGCAAAACCCCGGGGTATTTTTTCGTCTGGCGCAGGCCATCCCAGACTTCGCGATACGCCTGTTTGAAATCCAGGCGACTTTTTTTCTCTACCTCCTTCTCCCTGACCCAGAGGAAGAGCGGCACTGAGAACAGCATAAAGAGCATAGCCGTGGGGACGAACGATCCGGTCTTCCCCCATCCGCTGATAAGTGGAATCTGAATACCAAACAGATCCCCGGTTACAAAGGGGAGAATCATAAGTACGCCCAGACTGGAACCAATATATCCGACCGCAACGCCGATTCCGGAGACAAACCGCGCCTGCGGACCATCGGCAACTGAGTATAGCAGCGCATTATAAAACGGCTGCCCTGCTTCGTAAGCGAAGTTAGCCAGAATGAAGAGAATCACGACAAGCGTCAAAGCGCTGTGCGGTACGATGGCCATCCCGGCCACAGCAATACAGCAGGTAAGAGTGAAAAGAAACAGAAACATCTTTTTCTTGGTAGCATGATCGGACAGGGCCCCCAGCGCTGGGAGCAAAATGGCTGACAGCAGCATCGAAATAGAAAAAGGGATATCAAACCAGGCGTGACCATAGCCGAGGTCTTCAACGATGTACCGCTTTAGATACAGCGATACAATATTCATGGAATAGATTGTATTAGCAAAATCATAGAGCGACCACCCCAGCACATCTTTGCGGAAAACGGTGGAGTGATCTTTCATACGCGGTCCTACAGTGCGAGTTCTTCGGATATGAGGAGCATACCATCCCTGACCAGGAGAAGAAATTCCTCCAGCCCAAGGCCAAGATTCTCGCAGGCCGCAATATTCTCTCGCGTAGCCCCGGCCGCAAAGCGCTTCTCATGGAATCTTCGCATCATGAAGTTGGCATCGATAGCATCAAGTTTCTTAGAAGGATGCATCAGGGCACAGGCGACAACAAAACCGGTGGTCGGGTCGACCGAATAGAGAGCCCAATCGAGTTTGCTCCTGCACGGGACATGACCGGGATGGGCGTGGATGGCGTATAACATTTCCTTCGGAAGATTATATTCGGCCAGCCATTCCGAGGTAATATAAGTGTGTCTGGCTTCGTCATCTTTGGTTTCATTATAATCCAAATCATGGAGCAGGCCGGTCAGCCCCCAGTAGTCAGGGTCTTCGCCAAAACTCCGGGCCAGGTGCCGCATCCCGGCTTCAACCGCAAGAATATGTTTCAGGAGGTTGTTTTTCCCGATTTTGGCCTCAACCAGCGCGTAGGCCTGTTCCCTATCCATCATGATCTTCTGCATCTGATAAAGTAAACCTGCCGGGCTGTAATAGTCAAGCAGGAGATAAAGGCAGAGGAGCGGCTAATTTAGTTAAAGAAGATCCAAGTGACGTTATAGAATGTGTAGCGGCCCGGAAAAACCATTCCCTCTCGTGACATATAGGTGTTGGACAGTACGTTCTGAAAATGGTAGTTGAATCTGAACTTCTTAATTCGGAAAGAGAGTTTGCAATTGAGAATCGGTTCTTCCCCCATCGGCTGACCGGAGTAGCCGGTGTACAAACCGGTATATTGAAATTCTCCGTAGGCGTAAAAGTGCATGATCTTCTGCCGCCAGTACAGATGCAATTCACCACCGGCAAAGAGATCATAGTCCGGACTATAAGGAACCGCAGCCGTATCCGAGTACTGGTTGAGATGGTAGGCTCCGCCGGCATGCAGTGTGAACAGGCTGCCCAATTGCAGACGCTGATGGGAAGAGAAATCAACGAATGAAATATCCGAGTTTATAGGGCTATACTCGGTGCTCCCCAAACCGTTGAAGTCCGTTTTGTTCCGCCAGATTATCCCATTCTGAATCAAACCGCCGGTCACTCCTACCCTCAAGGCGTTTGCGGTTGAGCCAAACTCAGCCGTCATGCTGCCGATCAGTTGACGCTCAATTTCGAGCGAGTCATTCCCCCGGTCACTGTACGGGATACTGAAAAAACTGTAGGTCGTGTCTTTCCGCTTATAGAGTTCGTTCTGCAAAGGGGCGCGCTCGGTATAGCCGACAGAGAGACTGAACAGGTCGCTCTCGGTTTCGCTGAAGTAATTGATGGAGGCCGAAGGCAACGCGCCATAAGATTCCACCCAATCCAGGGCGAGATACTGGGAGAATCTTCCGTCATCGCTCAGCGAAGCACGCCTTAGTTTGATGGAGCCAGACGCACGATCGTGGCGGTCATATCCTTGATCATACTCTTCGTACAGACCGCTCAGCTCAAGTTGATAGACAAAGCTCTCACGGGCTATTTCATGAATCAGGTAGCCGCCGTTGGTGGTGATGTTGAAACGGGTGTAGTAACTTCCATCGGTATAGGAACCCTGCCTGAGATGTTTGTAGCCGATTTCGGTCCGCGAAGTTGACTCGCTGTTGCCAATCTCCAGACCAACTTTGGCGGAGCGATCGAAACGCTTCCTGGGTACCGAAGCTCCCGTGAAATCCTGCCAGACCCCCCTTGCCCCGGTTCGCTTATACAGGTTGCCGGAAAGGACCAACCCGGTCACCTGCCCCAGCGGGAAAAAAGTCTTGGCGTAGTAATGATATGAATCGTCCCGCCTGATACCATCGGAGCCTTCGGCATCCCGATAACCGACAGACATATCAATTCTCCGTCCATCTTTGAAATAACGAGTGTATCTTCCGCGAGTGTAGGAATAGCCGAATGAACCGGCATCGGAAATGAAAGCCGTCTGGGCATCGTTGTCTTCCGGCTGTCTGGGGGTCGTCAGTGCCGATGCTATCGCGTCCTGTCCACCAAAGAGCTGCCCGGCCGCCCCGGGGAGGATATAGACAGCATCGTCAAGAGCGGTGGGAACATCGTTTAAATCCATCAGCCCATCCGGTTCCGGTCCGTGCTCGAAAGGATTGAACTGCTGGCCATCAATAAGATAGTTCAGCCGCCCCATATTTAGACCGAATGGGGAAACCGTCTCCCTCATAGGGGTCACTTGATGCTTTAACAAAAGAAACGAAGGATCAGATTTGAAATAGTCACCGGCATCGTGATAGAAGGAGCGATCAATCTGGCTCCGTAGATTCTGCCGCTCCGACAAATAGTAAACGGTAACGCTGTCAAAAAAGGAGACCGAGGAGATATACTTCTGTTTTTTTTTGAATTGGTCGTACCGCTCTTCCAGTGTGAGGCCATCGGTTGAATCCGCAATGGCGCTGTCCACCAGGCTGTCAATAAACAGCGAGTCTTCGGGGCTGACTGCGGAGGAATCCGGTGGATCGGCCTCTTCTTGAGCAAGAACTGACCCCGGAAGCAGTAGTGATCCGATTAAAAAAAACATTAACAGATAATTACGCGACAAATCTATACACCTGATAATCTGGACTGTTCTGAACGATATAAACGGAGCGTGACATGGAAAAGCAATGAGAAAATTATCGCGTTAGATACGAACGAAATCAGCGACCAGGAAATCCCGGCAATGAACCTTGGCCAAAAGGGCTGGAAGAGCCAGGCATCCACCAGTGTGACCGGAAGGAAAAAAGCGGCCGTACAAACGACCGAGGCAAGCACTAACCAGATGATTTGAGTGATCCTGGGACCGATGTGCAGATTCAGGGAGTGGAACAGGTGTCCGGCGACTCCGGACAACGAAGCGCCCGCAATCTGTGCCGCCATCACCGGAAAGGGAGCCGGGCCGTATGGGTTAAAGAAAGTCCACAGGGCCATCCCCGTCCCCCCCACCATCAGACCAGCCCTCACACCCCACAGAAAGCCGGAGGAGAAAACCAGGAAAAAAACCAGGTTGAGATTCGGGATGTATGAAGTCACCCAGGAGAGAACATAGATCAGGGCGGCAAAGACGGCAATTCTCGCTGTCAACCGCGCCCGGGTCATCTGATCACGGCCACCTTGGTTGTCTTTTCCAGAACGATCCGCCCGCCGTCAGACTCGTCATACAGTCGAATCAACAGGATGTAAACGCCGGATGCAACATCGGCGCCCGCGCCATTCTTCAGGTCCCATTGTGCTTCCCAGAGAACTGTCTTGTTCTCATTGTAGATATTGTTTGGTTCAACCTGAACCGCGGTATCAACAAATCGGACATAGTCCCCGGCCACATTGTAGACATCCATCGTCAGACGAGGATTCGTATAGACAAAATTGCTGACATTGTCGGTGGGGACCCGATAGCTGATATAAAGCGGATCACTGCCCATTTTGGCCGTGACGGCCGGGTTTGGGTAGGCCACCAGAATGTCACCGGTAACCTGGATAGCTTCTTCATCCACAACAGACTGACGGAGAGAATCTATGAGTAACTCAAAGACAAAGACGCCAAATCTTCGCGGGGCGCCGCGCAATCCAGTAAACTGGTAGTTAAGTCTCTCGGTTGAAGCCGGTGTGGCGACAACAGTAATCGACCGCAGAAGTTCAGGATCATAAATATCAAGCTTGTCGAGCTGAGGTGCTGGTGGCGACGGCTTCATGTGATGCGGTGTTACCAGTGTATCTTCGATATAGAACTGATTGAGATCCGCATTTGACTGATAGAGGAAGCTGAAACTCCACAGTTCGCTGTAGTCGTTGTCCAACGCCCAGTAGGCCGTGAAGACGGAGTCGACCAGGATTGATTCATACTGTGTGATCAGCGTGTCGGCTGTTTCACAGTCGACCGTACAGTTGGGATCAACCAGATACTGGAAAACAGTTCCCATTTTATCTTTCAGTTCACATTCCTGGCACCATTCCAGGGTGACTTCCATCCAGTCATATCCCAAACGGGTGTCATAGACCCGAGCGGAATCGTTGCAGAAAGAATCTATGCAGCACTCAAACGGATCGGGGTCGAAACAGGGGTCTTCAAAGGCCGTGCAGGTGTATCCCTTGCACTCCCAGTAATTGGTATCGACAACCAGGAAGGAGTCGGCCGGATAGACAACGTACTTATCCCTTTGAAAGGCCTGCAGCTGATCCAATTTCATATACGCGGCTCCGTTGTGATCCGCGGCGAGGGGGGTCTCCGTGAGCGGTAGTCTCTGCGGGTAGTCCTGAATCACATGTATTTTTGAATCGGAAAAAGCAGGATAACTGGCCCGTTCTTCAAAACCGGTTCCGGCAGGCGCCATGCCGGCTCTTTGGCCGGTAAAGAAATTCCAGACAGCAAACTCATTGACGGCTCTCCGCCAGCTCATACTGTCACCGGTTATCGAATCCAGCACGGCTCCGGCCGCGGTCAGGAAGGTTGGCCCGAGAGTGTCCGCGCATTTCATCCAGATATCATGGATGACATCCGGTCCGTGCTTTTCTGAGAGATAGAGCGGGAAGATACCGGAAGCATAGGAGTGGATTCCCCCCGTACCATCGCGGAACTGCTGCAATGACTGGTACGGCTCGTTATAGAAAAAGGGGAGGTAGTAGTAATAGTCGTTGATATCGTCGTATACTTCTTCTTCCATCCAGACCGAAGACATCTCCATCCAGTAAGGCATTGCGCGTGCCCGGGTCTCGCCGTCAACAACGTAGAGGAATATCTCAAATTCTTTTCCCTCAATTCCAAACTGAACGGCATGGAAATACTCGTGGGCCGCGGTTACTTTGATGGCATCCAGTGGGCGATCTTTGTAGGCCTGCAACTCCTGGTAGTCATTGTCCAGTTCCATGTAGGTTGTGTACAGGAAAGTGGAAGTATCCGGAGCAACAATTGAATCAACCGTATAGGTGAATCCATAGGCGGCTCCGCCGAGGTCTCTTAGATAGACATCATACCTTTCGTCCCCTCCCTGGGAGCCATCGGTGGGCGGAGACGGGTAGCCGAGATTCACGATTATATGATTGTAAACATTGTCCAGAATGGACGCGGTTGATTCCACGAAGTCCGGGACACCATCTCCATCAGAATCTTTGTCCGCCTGCCAGACCGCATCGCTGCCGTTTTTGGTGTAGTGCACCTTGAACTTACCGCCGGGGCTGTCATATCTGTTGTCAAGTACCGGGCGAGCCAGCACCGGTGCATTCATGGCCAGCAGCAGGTCTTTGTCCAATTGGTTGTAATTCAGGGAGTATTCAAGGGCTGCCCACATACCGCATTTTTCAGCCGGTGGAGGAAGCTCCTCTTCGAGCTCATCCGACTTTTCAGCCGGTTGCAGGCTCATGGAAAAGGAAGGGGGTATTTTCTCGTCCAGTCCGCGAGCGGTCATAAAGTTGCTAATAATTTCTATCTGCCGTTCCAGAGGAATGGCCTCATCGGCTGAGGCTGTTCCAACCAAAAGCAGTAAGCTCAAAAGGGTAAGTATTCTTCTCAAGTCATGTCTCTCATATATCTGCTGCGGTTCTTAATTTCAGTTAAACACTCCCGTGGTACTTTCTGGGAGCCGATATCACCGAATCTTCCCTCCCGGCCATGATAATCGGAACCACCGGAAACCAACAAGCCCAGTCTCCGGGCCGTCTCTATGAGGCGGTTTCTCTGGGCGGGCCGATGATACGGATGGTATGCTTCAATACCGTCCAGACCAGCGCCAACCAGTTCTTCAATGTACCTGTCATTCTTGTCCAACATAGGATGGGCCATAATCACAACCCCACCGGCCTCATGTCCCAGCTTGATAGCCTCTTCCGGCTCAAAGTTCACTTTCGGAATATAAGCAATCTTTCCTCTTCCGATAAAGCGGGAAAAGGCCTCATCAAAACTTTGGACCATCTTGTTATTAAGGAGTGCCTGGGCAATATGGGGACGGCCAACGGCCGCTCCTGAGGCAATTGATTCTATCTGGTTCATGCTAATCGCTTTTCCCAACTCATTTAATTTTGAAACGATCCGAGCGGCCCTCTGGTTCCTTCGTTCTCTGAGGTCTTCAAGAGCCTCACAGAGCCGCTTATGCTCCGGATCGAAACAATAAACCAACAGGTGTAAGTCATTATCTTCCTTGCTGGTCGACAACTCCACACCGGTTAGCAGTTCCGGGTCATTATCATTTAGCGATCGGCATACCTCCAGATATCCTTTGAGACTATCATGATCAGTAATCGAAAAAGCTTCGAGTTTCTTACTCCTGACAGCCTCCAGAAGTTCCAACGGGGTCAGGACCCCATCGGAACGGGTGGTGTGTAAATGCAGATCGATATATCCGGACATTTACAGTTTTGCTTCGACGAGCTGCTTGACTTCTTCGGCCAGTTTTTCAGTCTGGCTCAAAAGATCGGCGACCTCGGATTTCATTTTTGTAACAAAAGCCTGATCTTCAATTGAAGTCAGATTGATCCGGACGTTGTACCCGGCTCCTTCAATCCCGGCCCGGGCCATTAAAGCGGCAACTCCGGCATCGGTGATTGAATTCTCATTCCCTTTGTCCGCTACCGTCCTGGACATAGTCAGAACTTCCAGAGATTTTTTCATCACCGTCAATGGAACTTCGGCGGCTCCTTTATTGGCCGCTTCAACCGCCGCATCCCTGGCAGTTGCTTCTTCGTCGGTGCTCTTGGGAAGGGCGAATGCTTCCATAACTTTGTCAAAGGCGGCTTTGTCGGTTTCAACCAGCTCTTTTAATTCGGCCATCAACTGGTCGGCTCCATCACGAATTTCGCTCAATTCCTCTTTGACGCCGACATATTTCTTTTTGCCCACGGTGAGTCGGCAGACCATCGCTGACAGTGCCGCACCGAGGGCACCGGCCGAAGCCGCCACGGAACCGCCACCGGGAGCGGGCGAAGACGAAGCAACTTCGCTGTAAAAATCATCTACCACAGCCGCGCCGCCGCCGGAAGAGGCGAGCTTTTCTTCCAGTACCTGCTCTTTGGAGAATCCTTCGAGCCGCAGGTAGAAGTCGGCCACGTCCAGAATCGCCCCGTTGGGGACCAGTCCGATGATCTCTGAGGAAGTAACGTTTACACCGTACCGGGCCGCTTCGGACTTGATCGTTTCAAACACGCGGAAGACCGGAGTCTTGGTGTAATTGACCAGGTTCATGGAAATCTGTACCTGGTCCCGTTCCTTGATTTCAAAGCCAAGCGCCTTGACAAACCGGAAACCACCCCGGAGTGACCGGACGGCATCGGCAATCTTGTCGGCAATCCATTTCTTGTTTGTATCCAGGTAGACATTGAACGCGACCAGCGGGAAGCGGACACCGATAGCGGTAGAGCCGGACTTGAGGTTCATCTTGGCCGGGCCGTAATCCGGTTTGCGAGCCGGATCGGTTTCGATACTGTCCCGGATTCCCTCGTACTCCCCTTGCCTTACCTTGGCCAGGTTCTTCCTCTTGGGCGTGGTGGCGGCATCTTCATACAGGTAGACTGGAATCTGGAGTTCTTCCCCTACCCGCTTGCCCAGCTTGTTAGCCAGCTCGACCGCATCCTCAATGCTGAGATCGGAAAGAGGGATGAACGGGCAGACATCGCAGGCTCCCATACGCGGATGTTCCCCTTGATGCGTTTGCATATCAATGAGCTCGGTTGCTTTCTGGTATCCACGGAAAGCCGCCTCAACCGCCAGGTCGGGATGGCAGACAAAAGTCACCACGGCCCGATTATGATCCGGGTCCATCTCGTGGTCAAGAAGGGAAACCCCTTCGACCGATGTAATCGCCTTGCAGATTTCTTCAATAACTTCCGGACGTCGTCCTTCAGAAAAGTTTGGTACGCATTCAACTAACTTCGCCATTTCTACTCCGTACGCACTTAGTATCCGAACCTGGACTTCAGGGCCCAGGCTAACAGAGGAACCATTATTTCATGATGGCCAACAAAATTAAATCCGCGCCCTACCCGGTAGGTAGGACGGCTGACAATGTTCTCGGTTGGCCGGTAGTGAGTTATCATATCAAAATTGGCCGTTGTCAATCTGCTTTTCTTCTGTGGTTGCAGATTTCGCGCCACGGTCAGGGCCTTGAGAAATACTTCCGGCAGTATCACGGCTGATCCAATGTTGGCCAACGTGCCCCCCTGGTCAAGTCTCATGCAAATCTCAGAGAGAATTCTAAAATCAAGATGAGAAGCTGCCGCCACCGCGGCGGCATCAAAGTCGGGATGCTGGGCAACAATGTCGGTGCCGATACCAACATGAACGGTGATCGGAAGTTCCAGCGAGGCTGCTGTTGCAAAGACTGAGAGTTCCCTGTACTCCGCCTTCTCTCTGTTGATGTACTTACCGCCAGCCTCTCCAAAGCCGATCCCTTCTTCCGACGCAACCCTTGTCGCCGCGGCGTAATGCCGGGAGGTCTCCTTGACCATGCCAAAGCTGCCGTCTGAAAGCCCCGCTTGTACGTCCTCGGAAGTTCCCCCCCAGAAGGCGAGCTCCAGATCATGAATAAGTCCGGCCCCGTTAAAAGAGAGTCCGGTTACAATCTCCAGCTTCATCAGGTCGATCAGGATTGGTGACAGGCCAACCTTTATGGTATGAGCGCCCAGACAAAGATGAAAAGGTTTCCCCTGGGAGCGTGACTCATACACCAAATCTATGAATTCTTTGAAGTCGGCCGCTTTAAGAAACTTTGGCAAGCTCTCCAGGAAGCGGCTGGCCCCATCCCCTCCGAGAGGCTCCCCGAAAGACTCGATACTGGTTTTATTTTTTCTTTTGGCGATCGAATAGGTGGAGACGCGGGTGAGGTCAACCGGGACTGATTTTTTGGATGATTGGCTCATGCTGTTTAGAAGCTCTCAATCTCTCCCAGCGAGTAGTCGGTCAGTTCGGCTGAGATTGACCCGACCAGCACCTTTGATTTCATCAGGACCGGCATTTTCAGCCGATCATCGGTCATCCAGACTTTCAGTTTTCCCTCGTGCCGGAAGACGCCGACCGATTGAGTTAACGGCTCCACGACAATACAATCAAAAGTCCCGGCGTCAACCGTGATTGTCTCCTTCTCATGGATGCGCACCTCCAACGGGTACAGTTTGCCATCGGTGAAATTATCGACAAAGATTGATTCGCCCACTCTTAGTTCCTGTGTCCGCACAAAGTACAGAACCGAGATAGCGTCCTGGACAAACTGGGGGACATCGATTGTATCCTGCTGGTAGTGAACCTTGGAGTTTCGCTGGTCAAAGGAATATACCCGGTCAGCTTCATAGTTCCCTTCGCGAAGGTTCTTCTCAAACCTCCAGGAATAAATGCCGACCGCATCAATAATCGACTCTACCCTATCCTCCACCTTGTAGAAACTGGAAAAGAAACTGTTGGAGAGAGCCCTCGTGACAATCTGGTAGCACGGGCGCTGCTGGTACTCAACCACCCGGGCGACTTCCATGGTAGCGGTACCGGCATTGATAAAGCCATAGTTAATGTCAAAAGTAAGTTTCTCATTAACGCCAAAAGCGACATTGTCCACGTAGCGATCCAGCGGATCGGCCATTCTGTTTTCGTCCGGTGGTTCTGAGGCCGCTTCGGCAATTCCCAATTCCACCGAAGCAAAAAAACCGAGAGGAACAATGCCGACAATAATGACCAGTCCCATTAACAGGTTTTGAACCAGTTTGTTTTCTTTAGGCTGCTTTTTCATCTATTCTTTTTACAATCTCATCCAGATGTTTGCCCAGACATTCTCCAATCTCGAGAAATGTTTCATTGTATCTATCCAGTGACTGCCCAATTGGATCATCTACTCCCTCGCCGTTGGGACCAGGCACCGGGAACTCTTTCAGGAGGTAAGTCCTGCTGGCCGCATCCTTGCGCAGTTTCAAAATCTCTTTGTAATGACCGGGGGTGAGGGCAAAGATCAGGTCGGCCCGATCTATCAACTCCCGTGTCAACGGTTGAGACTTGTGGCCCGAGATATCACCATTCCAAATCTTGGCCGCTTCAATCGCATAGGCGGTGGCGGGAAATCCGGTTGCGGCCGAAGTCCCGGCGGAGATGACCTCATACTTTCCCGGTCGCTTTTTATCGAGCAGAACGCGCATGGCTCCCGAGGCCATCGCGGATCGGCAGGTGTTACCGGTACAGACAAACATGATGATAAACTTACTCACTTCTCCACCTCCTGCAGGGCGGATTCGATCTGGGCGGCCGTTATGGCTCCTTCCCTGAGAATCTTGTACTCGTTCGAACTGCAGTCAATCACGGTTGAAAGCGGCCCATTGAGCAGTCCGCCATCGACATACAGGGAGACCTGATCACCAAGTTCTGCACGGATATCTTCAACCTGTTGATTGTTTTTCTGGCCGGAGAAGTTTGCCGAAGTTGCCGTGAGCGGAACCCTGCTTTCTCTTAACAGGCTGGCGATGAGAGGGGAAGTAGAATACCGAATGCCGATTTTCCCTCGGGGGGTTATCGGTGTCGGCCACTTTGAGGTCGCGTTCAAAATCAGGGTCAGCGGTCCGGGCAGGAAATTGTCCACCAGATTCATCGCTGCTGAAGATAATTCCCCGGCTGCGAAAATAGCTTCCCGGCTGTCAAAGAAAACAGCAACCGCCATATCTTCCGGCCGTCCCTTTGCTTTTAGCATCCGCTCCAACGCGCCTTGTGAGTCGGCACGAGACAGCAGACCATAGCGCGTTTCAGTTGGGGCCACAACCAGACCATCGGATCTCAGTATCTCCGCAGCTTTCAAAAGTACAGCCTTCTCCCGAAGAAGTTCAGCGACCGGGATAATTTTATCAAATCTGATTCTATTCATCACTGCTGTTATCATCACCGCTTTCATCCGAGAGCGAGTCTGCGTTATCTATAGGGTAGGCATCTTCGTAAAGCGGTACTGCCTGTTGAATATTGACAGTAACCATGACGACCCACGCGGTCGAATACCCGGCCGCCTTAACCCGCTGCTGGTATTCTTCGGCCTCATCACGATCAGCAAAATTACCGACCCTGACTTTGAAATTGGGAACCTCATAATCTACAAAAACCGGCCGATCAAAAATCTCTTCCGCAATGCGCAGTTCTTTCTGGGCTTCGCCATAAACTTTGCCCGTAAATATCTGAATCCGATAGCTTTGAGAATTTACCGAATCGATCTCGTTGGGCAGACCTACAATATCACTGAGGGCGGAATCCTCTGTCAATGTATCCGGCTTGGACAAATCCAAACGTCCGCGAATCACGCCCGGCTGTGCGTTCTCACGAGGAACAACGGCCCGATCCTGCGGGAATTCAAGCGGGTCGTATCCCCGTTTGTCTCCACTGCCGCCTGAAAGCGCATCTTCGGTAGCCTGCTGCTGTTCTGCCTCAGCGCCGGTTCTCTTTTTTGAGATGCAACCAACCGTCAGCAACAGCAAGATGATTATAACACTATAGATAACGTGAAGTAGCTTCATTCTCTTCCAACTTGGCCAGTACCTTTTTGATCTGGTCAGCATAGGTCCTATGCAGCACCAGCGTAATCTCACCCGAGCGAACCACCACCAGATCGGAGACCCCAATGCAGGCAACCAAACCTGATTCTTCATTGTAAACAGTTGTCTCGTAGGTCTCCGAGAGGACGGACTGCCCAATTAGAATATTGTTGTCACCATCTTTTTCTTTGTATCGCTCCAGCGCCCGCCAGCCACCTATGTCGTCCCAAATAATGTCTCCCTTGATAGTCAACACATTGGCGGCATGTTCCAGGACCGCGAAATCAACTGAGATTGACTCCGCCTTTTCATACAATTCTACCCGAGCCGAGAGCTCTTTGTCCGTCCCGATCCGATTGGCATAGTCCATGAGCAGTTTGTGCATATTGGGCTGACAGTTCTTGATGGCACTCAGGATTGTACGGGATGACCAGATGAACATCCCGCTATTCCAGAGGTACTTCCTGCTGTAGTAATATTCGCTGGCCACAGCTGCTTTCGGTTTTTCAGTGAAAGCGGAGACCTGGTAGACCGAGTAACCGGACTCTTCGCGATACAAATCACCCAGCTTGACATAACCGTAGCCGGTCTCCGGGCGCGTGGGCACAATACCGATTGTGATCAAGCGCTCCTCAACTCTGGCTATCTCCATGCCCGCTTTCAGGATATCCAGCAGTTTCTCGGCCGGACGTATCAGATGGTCAGCCGAAAGTACGACCATAACGGAATCCGGATCATCGTGCAGAAGATGCACGGCCGCCAGACCGATAGCGATACAAGTATTGCGGCCAATCGGTTCTTCGAGCACGTTCTCCTTCTGGAGATCATTGGCAGTGTCGAATATGAACCGGCTCATAGTCGCGTTGGTCACAATGCGAATATTCTCAACCGGTATAATCGGCCGCACGCGATCAATCGTTTCCTCCAGCATTGTCTTTTCCGAAGTCAACCGGAGGAACTGTTTGGGACGTTCCTTTCTCGAAAGCGGCCAAAAACGCTCACCCCGGCCGCCAGCCAGAATTACACCATAAACCAATCTTAAGTCCTTTCGCACAAAAGCTGTAATTGCCTGATAATAATAGAGTTAAACCGCCCAGTCAACAAAAGTTTGCGATGAGAGCAAAATGCGGCCAAAGATTTCGGCTGTGCCGGCGGGATTACTTTAGCGAAGCCAGAAGACCGAGGAGAATTGAGTTGAAACGGGTCTCTTCGGAGTCGCAATAGGCTGAAATCGAAAAGGGGACAGCACCGCCAACCGCAATAGCACCCATGCCAACTTTGCCAAACATTGTCATCGCCTTATAAGTGGCATTGGCTGTACCGAGATCAGTAGCCAGAAGTAGATCGGCCTGCCCGGCAACTTCTGAATCGGTGATCCCTTTCCCCTGCGCAGCTTCGGCATCAATGGCTACGTCGAAGGAAAGAGGTCCATCGACAAAGACATTCTTAATCTGTTTTCTTCGGGCCATTACTGAGAGTGTCGCTCCTTTGATTGTCGAACTCATTTGTGGATAAACAACTTCAACCGCGGCCAGCACGGCAACTCTTGGTTTCTCTATCCCAATCAATCTCAGAAACCCCGCCGCCGAATTCAAGGTTGCAACCAAATCCTTGATTTCATGAGAGACAGTAATTCCGGCATCCGCGAGGGCCAGTAGCTTCGGGTATCGCTCTGGTTTCATAACGGAAACGTGGGTAATCGCCTGTCCCTTCCGGGTGAATTTTGTCTGATGGTCGAAAAGAAGCCTCAGGAAAGCCTCGGCGGCCATCCTCCCTTTCAGCAACAAGTCCAGTTCTCCCCCCGAAGCCATCTGTCCGGCGGTAACGACCGCCATGTCTGGCTGCTGAATATCAATGAAGTGGACTGTGTCCGGGTCGATTCCGTGCACTGCCTGATCTTTTCGGAAAATTGCTTCGTCCCCCACCACAAAAGGGTCAATCAGATTCATATCTATAGCGCGCTTGAAGGGGGCGACCATAGCCGACTCATGCGGCAGAACCAGCGCTGTGCGCGGTGGTTTGTTGTCGATCAGTCTTTTTTGGACCAGTTTCAGCAAACCGTCAAAGTCGGTCAGCTCCGGTAGGATCATTTTTTTGTCGTCAGTCATCTGGCCAGTCATCCTTCCCAAATTTTACTCTGCTGGTAGTAATCAGCCAGAATACAGGCAATCGCAAGCGAGGCTTTTTTGTTCCGAGATGTGTCGGTGCGTGAGACCAGCGAGATCGGCACCTTGGCTCCTACAATCAGACCGGCAAAGACGGTGTCGCCAAAGTTTATGAGTGCTTTGGCGGAGATGTTGCAGGCCTCAATCGAATCGAACAAATAGACATCGGCGTCCCCGGCCACTTTAGAATCGAGATGGCGGTGCTTGGCCGACTCCCGGTGCAGGGCCAAATCAAGTGGAAAGGGGCCATCTATTTCAATATCCGGGAATCTCTTTCTTGCTTCCGGGATCAACTGCTCAATATCGATAACCGCTCTCGGCAGCTTATCGCCGATCATATTTGTCGGCGCGGCAATCGCCACTTTCGCCGGAGATAGTCCGAGAGCCTGGCTCACAAGGATTGCGTTTTCCATGATTCCCAATTTTTGATTTTTATCCGGATCAACCACCATCCCCCCATCGGTGAAGTTGATCAGCTTGTGATAGCCTGGAATATCGAGCACGGCGCAGTGAGAGATTGTCTTTTTCCCCCTGAGTTTATACTGTTTGTCGAGGATTGTCTTGAGCAGGGCCGAGGTTGGCAAAAAGCCTTTCATGATCGCGTCCGCTTTTCCTTCGGAAGCAAACCTTACGGCCAGATTGGCCGCTTTCATCACATCAGTTTCGTGGACAAGCTGCATTTTATCCAGATTCAGATTCTGCTGCTCGGCCAGTTGAACAATCTTGTCACGATCCCCAACCAGGATTCCGTTGAGAAACCCGTCGGATTCCGCCTGCACCACGGCATCGATGACATCAGCGTCCTGAGCGGCAGCAACGACGACGGTCTTTTTTCTTCCTTCGGCCGCAATGGCCGAAGCATGACTTACTATATCTGAATATGATTCAATACGCTGCATCTTGCTATAATTCCGCTGCTTCTCAATATGTTTTGAGTTGTTCTTCGCCGCTTAAGAAACGTAATCCGGCCGCTGCCAGCGCTTCCATTTCAAACTCGCCGGCCACAACTTTTATCTCACCGAGAAATCCGGCGTATTTGGAAATCTCTGCTATTAGCCGACTGGAGTTGGCCATGCCCCCGGTCAGGACAATCGCTTCATATTCCCCTTGTAGCGCTACAGCCGCAATGCCAATCTCTTTGGCTATCTGGTACGCCATAGCCTTGAAATAGAGCAACGCCTTTTCATCACCGGATTCAATCAATTCTTCCACCTCTCTTAAGTCCCCCTTGCCGAGGTACGCCTGCAAGCCAGACTCTTTTGAGAGTTTTGTAATCAGTTCCTTTTCGGTGAACTGGCCGCTAAAGCAGAGTTTGACCAGACCGCCAATAGGAAGCGCCCCGGCCCGGTCGGGCGAGAAAGGCCCCATGCCAAGAAGGGCATCATTTACATCAACAACCTTTCCTCCCTTGAGTGCGGCCACTGATACACCCCCACCCATGTGGGCGCAGACAAAATTGACCTCTTCGAGTTTCTTCCCTGCTGCCGCTGCCTGGCGTCTGCAAACTTCTTTTATATTCAGGGCATGCACCCGGCATTTACGTTCAATTTCCGGAACCCCGCTGACGCGGGCAACCGGAGTAAAGTTGTCTACCGTGATCGGATCGGAGATTAAAGAGGGAATGGCATATTTCCTTCCCAGGTGATCGGCCATAATTGCACCCAGGTTGGAAGCATGATTGGAATAGGCCATGCTCTTTAGATCACTAAGCATCTGTTCGCTGATTGCATAGGCTCCCCCCTCCAGCGGTTTGACCGGAGCTCCTCTTCCAACAACCGCCTTGAGCTCGGAGATATCAACCTGGAGACTGTCGATCCAACTCCGGATCCCCTCCATGCGATACTCAAACTGATCGGCCACGTTGTCGAACCGGGACAATTCCTCCCGGTTGTGGCGCACCACTTCTTCGTCGATACATTTCGGTCCATCAAAGAGGGCGGTCTTGGTTGAGGTTGAGCCAGGATTGATAATCAGCATCAACTTAGACATGCTTCTCTACACCTCAACAGCGCTATGGGACAAAGCCCTGCCCCGGTCGAAGGCCTTCAAGTTGGCCTCGACAAAGCGCTCTTTAACTTTGGAGCCGATAGTATCTATCCAGGTCTGCTTGTCAAACGGAAGGCAATTGGAGAGCACGCCGATCAAAATTGTGTTGACCAGTCGAGGAT
>JARGFS010000036.1 GCA_029211095.1 bacterium
AACAAGTTTGACCCGGCCACCCCGTCATGACAAACAAGTTTGACCCGGCCACCCCGTCCACAGGAATGTCATGGCAGCATCGCCCTTCGACTTAGCTCAGGACAGGCAGGGATGTTGCCCGACATGATTACCGATTAAACCACCCTTCGACAAGCTCAGGGTGACCCGGTTATTCAAAACACACTCTTGATTTCAGGCAAAAAAAAGTGGGCGACCTTGCCAATCGCCCACCAATAGGAGTGCATCTAATGCAGTCCAAGAAGGAAGGAGCTAACCACCTTACGATCCAAGCAACCCTCACGATAGCCCGGACAGTTCCAGTATAAGCTGAGAACTAAGTTTGTCAAGCAGATTATGTGATTTTTTTCACGTAATATTACTTGGTCAACAAATCAAACCGGACAATAAGCATGACGTTTGTCTATTTATCCCTTTGAAATACAATCACTTTACGGCCAGAATAGGACATTATCTGTTCTGATCCGGCTTTTCTGTTTATTTTCATTAGATGATAAACAATACCTTCTTGGGCTGTCCCCCCCTGCCCGGAAGTTTCCGCTTGTGAGAATCTGGCCTTCGGGGTATGATTTAGCCACCGCACACAATTACAATACGGACCGGGAACTGGACCGAGGGGCTGGCCAAAAGAGCGTCCAGCGTTACGGCGATTGACTCCAGCAGGAGTTCGCTTAAGCTGGCACATGAAAAGCTGAGTAAGTTTGAGAATGTCACATTGACGTTAGCCGATGCCTACGACCTGACCAATAGCGAGTGTCCTGACTTGCAAGGGGAGTTTGATCTTCTCTTTGCGGCTGACTTTTATTCCCATATTCCGATCTCAAAGCTGCCTGATTTTTTCTGCTCCACCAAAAAGCTGCTGAGACCGGGCGGACAGATGATCATGGTGACATGACCAAGCGGGAAATGCTCAGGGGTTATTTTGCCGGGCATGATGCCGAAGGGAATCGACTGGGCCGAAGGGAACTTCCGGATGGATCAACCTGTGAGATAGTCAAGAATTTCCCGACCAAAGCGCAGCTTGAGAGTCAGACCGGTGAACATTTCTCCAACTTTCAGTATTATCTGTTCCCGGAGTTAGAACGCTGGATTATCATTTGCGGGTTATAACGGTTGTCGCCCTCCGACTGCAGTAGGTATTTCTGATATGGCAACTGACTCTGTTGGCTCCCACGGCAAGCCGTGGGCGACCGATCTGTGAACTTCCTTTGTATGAAAACGACCCGGCCGTGGGCAATCGATCCATACGCTTCCACTATACGAGGCCGATTCAGTGTCGAAACCGCACGGGTTTGACATACGGGAGAGAAGAGCCTGGGGAACGCTCACAGGCCAAGAGGCCAAACGCACCGGTAGATGGTTGACTCTCCGCCGACCATGTGTTTAATTGTCCAAAAATAAATTATATTCATTTAGGATATCTGAATGCCAGACAGCACAAATCCGCCTTCGACAAAAACGGACTCGATGTTTAAACAGATGGCCACGCTGAATCGGCCGTTCTGGATGGTAAACATCATGGAGATGTTTGAACGTCTCGCATACTACGGAGTACGCGTTGTCATCCCGATTTATATTGCCCAGGCTGATGAGATCGGCGGGCTGCATTTTTCACAGGTTGACAAGGGGATAATCTTTTTCTGGTGGGCTATTTTTCAATCGATAACGCCAATGGTCTCAGGCGGCTTTGCTGACCGGTATGGATTCAAAAAGACTATTGCGGCCTCAATTGCCATAAAGATTATAGGGTATCTATTGATGGCCACGCAGACCCAGTTCTGGCCATTTATGATTGGCTGTTGTACACTGGCTCTCGGCACGGCCATATTCAAACCGGGGGTGCAGGGAACAATGGTCCAGACCATTACCAAAAAGAATTCCTCGGTTGGGTGGGGGACGTTTTACATGCTGGTCAATATCGGCGGTTTCCTGGGACCACCCCTGGCCCACTTCCTGTACGGTATTTCCTGGCCGGCCGTTTTCTACGGTTGCGCCGGGATTGTCTCGCTGAATTTCCTGATGCTGTTCACTTACAAAGAGGTTGATCCGGGCGGAGAACAGCGGGGCGGACCACTTCACGTTCTGGCAATCACGGCCAAGAACCTGATGAATCCGCGGTTAGGTGTGTTTATTCTGATAATGTCCGGGTTCTGGCTGATGTTCATGCAGCTTTTTGATATGCTTCCCAACTTTATTGTCGACTGGGTCAACAGCACCCCGCTGGTGAACGCCTTTGGGCTGGGGGAATCATTTTTGCAGACTAATTCAACGCGCGTGCCGCAATTGTCGCAGGAGTGGATGATCAATATCAATCCGGGACTCATCATTCTGGCGGTGGTCCCTATCTCCTGGCTGGTGGCCCGGATGCGAAGGGTGCATTCAATTGTCCTCGGTATTTTAATCGCATCGGGAGGGCTGGTCATGGCCGGATTCACGACTTCCGGTTATCTCTGCCTGATGGGTATCCTTGTTTTCTCGGTAGGCGAAATGTTGTCTTCGCCAAAGATGAATGACTACCTCGGCGTGATCGCTCCGGAGGGGCAAAAAGGACTCTATATGGGATATGCCAACATCCCCCAGGGAGTCGGCTGGGCGGTTGGATCTCTTTTTGCCGGGCATGTTTATGACAACATGGGTGACAAGGCCAACCTGGCGATGCGATACCTGGCCGACAATTTTAATGTTATCGATGTGGAACGCTCCCAAGCTATGAACAAACTGGTGGAACTTACCGGGCAGTCGCATCAGGAGGTGACCGAACTTCTCTGGTCAGCTTATGATCCGTATACTCTGTGGTACCAGTTTGCGGCTATCGGGATAGTCTCGGCGATCGGCATGATGTTCTATTCCAAATGGGTTAAGAAACATGAAGCGCCGGATGTATAGCCAAAGCATCCGATTTGCGTTGCAGATATATGAAGTACGAAGTTGAAAGGATAAGCTAGTAATGACAACCGCAGCCCCCGCAAAAAAAATACCGGCCGCGCCGACCTGGGACCTGGATTCAGTCTTCCCCGGCGGAAGCAGCTCCGAACAATTCAAACAGCACCGCCTGGCTGTAAAACAATCCCTGGCCGCCACCGATGCCCTGGTTGGACAATTGCCGGAGTCTATTGATTCTGCCAATTTAGACAGCTGGGTCAAAGCTGTTCTGAAGATGCAGACGGACATGGAGAATATTGAACTCATTCTGGCTTTTGCCGGCTGTTTGAGTTCGGCCAATGTCAAAGATACCGAAGCCATGAGTATTGAAGCCGAAGGTGACCTCTATTACTCTGAGTGGCAGAAGATCGAAACAATTATTCAGGACAAATTCCTCAAGCTGGCGGATGAGCAGTGGCGGCTGTTGGTGGAGCAGGCCGAGATTAAACCGGTTGCTTTCTATCTCAACGAAGTTCGTGACCTTGGCCAGCGCAAGATGTCGGTCGACAAAGAATCTCTGGCGCTTGATCTGGCCGTCAACGGGTACCATGCCTGGGGTCGGTTGTACGACAAAATGTCCGGTGACCTGAAGGTTCAGTTTGAAGAGAAAGGTCAGACCACACCAATGTCGCTCGGTCAGCTGGCCACCAAAATGTCTGATCCGGACCGCAGTATTCGCAAGCAGGCCTTTGAAAAAATGACTGCTTCCTGGGAGACACAGGAAGAGTTGGCCGCTATCACACTCAATTCCATTGCCGGTTACAGACTCAGCCTGTACAAAAACCGGGGCTGGGATGATTTCATGTATGAGCCACTGCACAATTCCCGCATGGAGCAGAAAACTCTGGACACTATGTGGAGTGTGATATCGCGTGAGACGCCTAAGCTCAAACCATTTATTGAAGCCAAGAAAAAGCTTCTGGGTATAGACAAGTTCAGCTGGTACGATGAATTTGCCCCGGTTGGAAAAGCGGACACCCAGTATACCTTTGAAGAAGCCGGGCAGTTCATCATTGACAATATGAAGGACTTCTCCACGGATATGGCCGACTTTGTCAAGATGGCCCTGGATAAGCGATGGGTGGAAGCCGAAGATAGAGCCGACAAACGGGGCGGCGCATTCTGCACCGGGATGGGACACCACCGCCAGTCCCGCGTCTTCATGACCTATGGAGGATCGTTTGAAAACCTCCTGACCCTGGCCCATGAACTGGGGCATGCGTATCACGGCTGGGTATTGAAGGATTCCCCCTACTATGCCACCCACTATCCGATGAATCTGGCCGAGACAGCTTCGATCTTTGCCGAGACACTCGTAACTGATGCAGCCCTGGCCGTAACCGAAGATCCACAGACCAAGCTGATGCTTCTGGAACAGAAGATTCAATCCGCCTATGTAATGTTCTGCGACATTCATAGCCGATATATCTTCGAGCGTTCGTTCTACAATGCCCGCAAAGAGGGAGTTGTGGGAGCCAGTCAGCTTCGTGAACTGATGGTTGCGGCGCAGAAAAAAGCGTTTGGACCGCTGCTTGATGAGACCGGCTACCACCCGCTCTTCTGGTGCTCAAAGCTGCATTTCTATATTACCGGCGCGGCGTTCTACAATTTCCCTTACACATTCGGCTACCTCTTCTCCGGCGGTGTTTACGACCGGGCCAAGAAAGAGGGCTCTGCATTTGCCGAGGGATACCGGGGCTTGCTGGCCGACACCGGCAGCATGACAACCGAAGATGTTGCTAAAAAGCATCTCAAGGTAGATTTGACCGAAGAAGAATTCTGGAACAACGCGGTCGCCCGCTCGCTTTCGGATATTGACGAGTTTGTAAAGCTGGCTGGCTCGCTCTAAAGAATGCCAGCTCAGAAAAGAGATGATGACCTCGCGCTGTGGAAAAACCACATCAATTGCGAGACATTAGCCGATATGGCCGCAAAGCTCGGTCAAGCCTATCCCAGGTTTGACCGAGCGGCCTTTTTGGAAGAGACGGTCACCCCTTCGTTTCCAAAACTGGAACTGAAAGAGAAAATCCGTGCCGTTGCTTTCGCGCTTCGCAACTACCTGCCGCAAAACTATAGTCGTGCCACCAAGGTGCTGATTAAGACGGCGCCTCATCTGAATGGATTTCATAACTGGATTCTCACCGCTTACGTGGAGGAGTTTGGCCGGGAGCAATTTGAAAGTTCGATTGCAGCCCTGGAGAAACTCACGCCGCATGGAACGAGTGAGTTTGCGATACGCCCGTTCATGATTGAACACAGAAAACAGATGATGCCAATCCTGCATCGATGGGCGACTGATCCCAATGAGCATGTCCGTCGGCTGGCTGCCGAAGGGAGCCGTCCTCGGGGTGTCTGGGTGGCACACATAGCAGCTTTCCGCGAGAACCCCGCCGAAGTTATTGAGTTGCTGGATAAGATGTGCCGTGATGAATCGCTCTACGTCCGCAAGGCGGTAGCCAACAATTTGAATGATATCTCCCGTGACAATCCGGAAGCAGCCTTGAAAACGGCGCGGCGGTGGCTGAGACTGAAAGACAAAAATGCGGATTGGGTGGTAAAAAGAGGGATGCGATCTTTGATCAAACTGGGACATCCCGGTGTTTTTCCGCTGCTCGGTTTCACCGCCAAACCGAAAGTAGCAATCCCGAAGATTAAAGCGGTACCTCAGAGAATCAGAATGGAGAGAACTCTTCAGATTGAGTTTTATGTCAAATCGCTTAGTAAGAAGAATCAGAAGTTAGCAATTGACTACCGAATAGACTACGTGACCAAGATGGGAAAACAGTCGCCAAAAGTATTCAAAATGTCTGAGCGTTCTATCGACCCCGGTGCAACGGTACCAATAAAGCTAAAACATACTTTCGCGGACAACAGCACCCGTAAGCACTACCCGGGGAGACACGTTGTCTCCATTCAGCTGAATGGGGTGGTCCATCAATCGCTCAAATTTGATCTTGAATGACTGCTGGAGGGAACTACCTGGCCATTGATTTCGTTTAACCTGATAAGACAACCAACCTGAGGAAATAACAATTATGCGATCCCGGAACGTTTTCATCCTGTCCGCCCTGCTGCTGACCATTCTTGCGGTTTCCGCTACGGCCCAGCAAGCAAAACCGGAAGAGACAGAAGTACATGGCC
This sequence comes from bacterium, assembly GCA_029211095.1. Lineage (GTDB taxonomy): Bacteria > Zixibacteria > MSB-5A5 > GN15 > FEB-12 > JARGFS01. The sequence goes on from JARGFS010000036.1 coordinate 6,082, forward strand.
ACACCATGTTCACACTGCTTAAACCGGGTGAGATTCCAGCCATATTTGAACCTGCCTTTTTGACCGTTGGGGAAGCCAAAACAAGATACTACGATGACGAACCCCTTCTGGTTGTACATGACGGGGATTCGGTAAAAGGATACTCCACCTGGCATCTGGATCACCACGAAGTTGTCAATGACTATATCAATGGCAAGGCGATAACCGTCACCTGGTGACCGCTTTGCTTTACCGGCATAGTCTATGCCGCCGCTGTTGATTCTACCCGCCACACTTTTCAGGCCTCCGGTTCCCTCTGGCAGGACGCGCTGGTCATACAGGATATGGAGACCAAATCGCTCTGGTCACAAATCTCCGGCGAAGCAATCATGGGAACAAAAGAAGGGGCCAGACTGACCCTGTATCCTTCGCAGCAGATGACGTTCAAGGAATTCAGCAATCGTTTCCCGGATGGTTTACTTCTGTTCAAGGACTCGCGCGGAATTCCAAACAGCAATTACGAAGGCTATTTTTCTGATCGAACCAAGCTGGGGATTTTCGGACGGGTTGATAAGTATCGCCAGTTGCGCGGCAAGGATATGGTGGTGGGAGTCCGGGCCAATGGTCGGCAGGCGGCGGTCTCCATGAAACTTCTGAAACGGAAAAAAGTGGTGACGGTCAAACATCTCAACCCACCCGTTCTTATCACCTACAATGACAGTAGTCAGGCGATTTCCGCTTTCAGTAGCGGGACGATCCCCGAAAAGCTCCGCGAGAAAGGGAAATTCCGGGACGGCCTGATCAAAATCAAGGATTCCGAATTATCATACGACCCGGTTACCGGCGCAAATATAACCGGTAACGGCGATAGCCTTGAGATGATCCCATTCACAACTTCGTACTGGTTTGCCTGGATCAGCTTTTTCCCTGATACCAAATTGATGAAATAGTTTCTTTGCAAGCCTGATACTATTCAAGTCTGAACTCCATTCAGCAGTTTTGTTAAATATTGATTCACATGGACCTCCCGGTGTATAATAACAAATAAAAAACTGAGAGGGTCTGATGGCTAAAATGGATTTGAGGAAATCTGTCGGCGTGCGGTTGGTCATTGTCGTCGTTATGACGCTGGTTCTGCAAATTCCGGCGCTGATGATTATGTCTCTGATTTCCGAGCGGGAGACCAGAAGAAACACAGCGGCTGAGGAAATCAGTATGAACTGGGGGACAAAGCAGGTGCTGGTCGGGCCCTTCTTGACCATTCCTGTAAAATACCAGGGGTACAACCAGCAGAATGAAATTGTCAATCGGATTTCTTACGCCCGCTTTCTTCCCAAAACGCTTGATATTAAAGGGGCTCTCTTTCCGGACTCCAGAAAGCGAGGCATTTATGAAATTGTCGTCTACAATAGCGACATTGAGATCGCGGCCAGTTTTGACTCCCCCGATTTTGACGATCTCAACACGAAAATAGAAAATGTCATGTGGGAGGAAGCGACAGTGACGCTGGGGATCTCCGACATGAAGGGGGTAAAGGATATTGTCTCTATTCAGTGGAATGACACCCTCCTGGAGGGGAATCCCGGCGTTCCGGGCAGTGACCTGATAACTTCCGGGATAACGATCCCGGTGGAATTTGATTCCGATGAGACTGAATACAAATTTCAGACCAAACTGAACCTTAATGGAAGCAGTGAGCTTCTTTTTGCACCGACCGGAAAACAGACGACCCTGCAACTCTCGTCCTCTTGGAATAATCCCAGTTTTAGCGGGGATTACTTGCCCAGCAATCATGAGATAAATGCCGACGGGTTCACGGCCAATTGGAGTGTGCTCCATGTCAGCCGAACCTACCCGCAGAAATGGGTTGGCGCACAGTATAAGATTGATGAATCACTGTTTGGAGTAAACTTGCTGCTTCCGATTGATCAATACCAGATGACAACCCGGACAGTTAAATACGCGATCATGTTTATTGCGCTCACCTTCCTGACCTTTTTTGTCATTGAGATACTGAGCGGCAAGCCAATTCATCCGATCCAATACCTGTTGGTCGGCCTGGCACTGCTGGTCTTTTTTACGCTCCTTTTGTCTTTGTCTGAGTATATCACTTTTGGCCTGGCCTACCTGATTGCCAGTGCGGCCGTGATAGCTATGATTACTTTCTATTCAACCAGCTTTTTGTCGGATAGATTCCGCTCGGCGATAGTGGCGATGGTGCTGATGATTCTTTATGGCTATCTCTATATTGTTTTGCAATTGCAGGACTATTCACTTCTGATGGGGAGTGTCATTCTGTTTGTGGCATTGGGGTTGATGATGTATCTGACCCGTCGAATTGACTGGTTTGCGGTACTGAATTACCAGCGCGTGAATGAGACGGAATCCAAACAGAACTGACTGAACTACCAGAGACTGGTGGCGGGCGAGGGTCCGCCGTGCTCTTCATTCTTGAGTGATTACGTTTTTCGTCTCAACAAATGAACCCGACACTTGTAGGTCAAAATCCCCCGATAGGGGGTTTTGACACCGGCATAGCCGAGATATCATTGAAGTCAAAACCCATAAAGGGATTTCGACCTACCAGTCTGAAAGTGCTGTCTGCCAGGATGGCATCCGGATAACATCTTGCATAAATAGACAGGGCAGTATATTTTTAGATTACCATCAAGGGAGAACCAGCCATGAAACTAATCAGACTATCGATTGTCCTCTTTTGCGGGATGATCCTGCTGATCGGCGCCAAACCTTTGCTGGCCGCCGACCTTTACCATGTTTCACTGCAAAGTCGACAGGATGCCGCGACACTATCGGATTCCGGTGCGGATATTGAACCCGTTATCAGACTGAACAATGCCTACCTTGTCCTGGTAGGGCCGGGGGGATTGGAACGAATAATTGAGGCCGGCCTGCAACATGAGTTGATCGCCCAGGACCTTGCTCGCGACCAACTGGGATTGGACATACGGAAAGACAATTCCAATACTGATAACTACCCGGTTCTGTATGAGTCCGGCCGGACACGGCTGGTCAGGGTTGATCCAAGCCTGTTTGAAAGCGGAGCGAACGTCAGCGGAATTGCACCTCTCGGGCTTTCCGTGCCGGGAATTATCTATAAAGAGCCGACAACGCTTGATCTGTCCGGAATATCGCGGGTGGTCAATATTGACTCATTGATTGCGCTGATTAGCGTTGACTCCTGTTCTTCCCACTCCCATACGCTGGAGACGTTTGGCAGCCGGTTTATCGGGACTCCCGGCAATTATGCTTCGCGCGACTGGGCGGAAGCCAGGTTCAGGGAGTTCGGCTATGACTCGGTAGTCGTGGATAGCTTTTCAATCTCGTACGATACCAGAATTGAGTGTCAAAATGTTTATGCCGTTAAGGTTGGCGGCCTTTACCCAAATCATCAGATAGTGGTGGGCGCGCACCGAGACAACTACCCGATAACTTCGCCCGGCGCCGATGACGATGGTAGCGGGTCCGTGGCGGTACTGGAACTGGCTCGAGTATTGCAGGGCATTGAGACCAACATGACAATAGTATTTGTTCTTTTTGATAGCGAAGAACTCGGTTTATATGGTGCCTGGCACCACGCTAACTGCGCTGCTGCCCGCGGAGACAGTGTTGTCCTGATGCACAATATGGATATGATCGGGCACATTGAGAACGATCAGTATGCGATAGTCTGGAGCGGCGGGACTTCATTCTATGGTGACCTGTGGGACAGTCTGGCCAATGCCTCACCAGATATCGCAATCGACGCTGCTGTCGATGTGGGGGCCTATTGGGATGATGCCCCTTTTTGGGAAAACGGGTACGACGTGGTGACCTCGCATGAGTCTATATTCTCCATACACTATCACTCGGCGCATGACAGCACAACTTACCTCAGCTATGACTATCTGACTCGCATGACCAGAGCCGCTATGGCCACCATGCTGGTCACCGATGCCGCTTATGTTCCGGAGCCAACCCTCTCCATAAGTCTCCCCAATGGATATCCCCAAATGCTGTACCCCACTCAAGAGACAGAATTTGATCTGCTGATAGAGAGTTATGCCGGAGGCGCTGTAGTTCCCGGCAGTGGCCGATTACATCTGGCTATTGACCGCGGCGAGTTTATGGAATTTGACATCCCCCCACTGACTCCGGCAGGTGGTGATCTGTATCGGGCAGTCATCCCTCCTCTGGATTGCTACAACACGGTTTCATATTTCATCAGCGCCGACAAGATAAGCGGGGGAACGGTCACATTCCCGGATACCACGCAACCAATGATGGCCGCGTCGGCCACTTTTGACACTGTCCTGTTTGAAGATGACTTTCAGAACTTTGAAGGATGGGCGGTCTTTGGCGACGCCACCGAGGGAGCATGGGAGAGACGTGAACCACACGGAGGCGGCTGGCACAGCGATCCTCCTCATGATTTTGATGGTTCAGGGCTCTGCTATGTTACCGATAACGAGACGGCGAAGGATGTGGATGGCGGCTCGACCTTCCTCAGGTCGCCCTCTCTTCAGCTGGGGAGTGCCGATGCTATCGTGCAGTTCTCATACTGGTTTGCTTCGACTGCCGGTAACGACTATCTAAAATTGTATGTATCTTCCGGAATCAACATGCCGAGAGTCCTGGTGAAGACCATTTACAGCAGTCAAGCAAATCGGGGATGGTACACGCACCGGTTCTGGCCCGGTCAGTACATTACCCTGACCGATGATGTTCGGCTCTTTTTTGAAGCCGCCGATGCTGGGGCTGAGTCGACCGTTGAAGCGGCCATTGACGCTGTTAGTGTCACCCAATTCTGGTGTCTCCCCCCACCTGTAATCACGACTGACTCTCTCCCCGACTGGACCGCGCTGGTTCCTTACAGCCAGCAGATTGAATCGAGCGGCGGCGATGGTTTGGTCACTTATTCTGACAAGAATGATGAGCTTGTCGGAAGCGGGCTTTCTCTTGCCGCAAACGGCCTGCTCTCCGGGACTGTTGTCGCAGCAGACACAATCGCCTTTGCTGTCCTGGCAACGGACCAGGTGGGTCACTCTGATGAGCTGCCGGTTACAGTTGTTTTCAATCCCGCCCTGTTGATTGTAGATGACTTCTGCCCCGACGCAACAGCCGGAGTTCCGTACGCCTATAGGCTGGTCAGTTCTGGAGGAACAGGCGAAAAGAACTGGAGCGACAGCAACAATGATCTTCCGACAATAGGAATGACTCTTGGCCCCGATGGTCTCATTACCGGGCTTGCACCGGATACCGGGATTACCACCTTTACGGCTGTGGTAGCCGACCAGGTTGGGGCGGTGACTGAGAAATCATTGACGCTTCATGTCGATATTTTCTTTTTGTGCGGCGATGCCACCAATGACGGTGCCCTGGTAGATATTGCCGACCTAACCTTTGTGGTAGACTACCTGTTTGGCGGGGGAAGTCCGCCGGAAATCGAACGGTCAGCTGACGTAGACGGCTCCGGTTTCATTGATATTGCTGATTTGACCTATTTTGTGGACTGGTTTTTCGCGTCCGGGCCGGATCTGAATTGTCCCTGATGGTATTGCTTATTGCGGCCTGAAATTGCTCTTGCTTTTCTGAGTATATTGTATATAATAGGTGACCTGAATTTGTGAACCGGCTTTCGGGCCGGGCCCGTATGTAAGACGATGTCTTACAGGAGCATAGCCCTTGGGCGGTTAGCTCAGCTGGTTAGAGCACCTGCCTTACACGCAGGGGGTCACAAGTTCGAATCTTGTACCGCCCATTTTTTTAAGGGCGATCAGGGATTGGATTTGACATACCGGTGGGTTGCAGGTTTTACCGATCTTGCCGAAGATACCGATTATTAGTCGGGGTTGTAGTTCAGTTGGTTAGAACGCCTGCCTGTCACGCAGGAGGCCGCGAGTTCGAGTCTCGTCAACCCCGCTTTTTTTACGCCCGGTTCTCGCAGGGCTTTTTGTTTGGTTAATCGTAACTCCGATTCTATATTCCATTATAGGGTTGAAGCATCAGTTCGCATAAACAGTCGATGTGGTAACGTGGCTGTTGGGTGGCGCATATGGTTCACTTATGCTCCGCTACGTCCCCAGTAGAAACCCACCGCAAGCGGATAGGCCACCCGCATTCAACCTGCCAGCGCGCGCGGGAAGAGGATGTTATTCTCAAGGTGAATATGTTGATGCAGCGATTGCTCGAGTGCTTTGAGTCCATGCCACAGAGCCCGCCACGTATTGCAGGCCTCAGCCGGCACTTCGTAGCCATCGGTCAGTTCACGCAGCCGTCCAAGAGCGGCGCCGGCCGACTCATGTTCCTGCTCCATTACAGATATCGGACCTTCAGCCATGGCCCCCTGACCACGCAGAATCATCGGGAACAGGATTTGCTCCTCCTTGGCCATGTGATTCTCCAGCTCGGCTTTCAACCCACCATAAACCGTAACTAACTCGGCCAGTCGCTGAGGGTCTTTGTCGCGGTGGACGTCAAGTACCTTTGCAGCCATCTCTTCGAGGCGTGGCAGTTCCTCGTCAAGCGGACGGTGATACGTTTCCAAAATGTGCTGGATCAGTTTGTCAAGCGGTTCGGAGTCCCAGCGATGCTCCGGCTTGTTCGCCGACGCCAGTTCCAGTTGGATTTCTTCGAGCACCTGGCTGACGTCGAGTCCCTTTTCCTCGCAGACCTCCTTGAGCGGCCGACCTCCGCCACAGCAGAAATCGATGCCGTGGCGCACGAACACGCGGGTAGCCAGCGGGTGTTCGGTGGCCAGGCTTGCCACTGTTGATGTTGCAAAGTTGATCATGTTGAACTCCTCGTTTCTGGTATAGTGTCTCTTGAGATAACAGTGTGACTTCTCTTTCCCCCACCCTGCCAGCAGTGCACCATCCACCCGATAAGCGACACTATGAGGACAGTACCACCGATTGCCGCCACCAGATGGGCCCCCTGCGTCCCTCGCGCGTAGTCGTTATAGCCCCTTGGTGCGCCGCCGAGGCCAATTATCAACAACGGCACAAAGGTGATTAATAGTCCTGAGATCATGCCGGACAGCCACATCCGGTTCCACAACATACTCAGGTTTCTGGTTGATACCTGGGGCCACCAGTACATTACGCCGGCGACAAACCCAATCATCCCAATTCCTACAGCGCCAAAGTGCAGGTGGCCGACTGTCACATAAGTGTTGTGAAGATGAACCCCGAGACTCGGCGTGGCGAGAGCAATTCCGCTGATAGCAAGAACCCCGAAAGTGAGTACCTGCCCGAGCAGAGCGATATTGATTGATCCATGCGATGGTCTGTTCTGCAGCCAGGCACGCAACAACAGGCCGAAAATTATAGTCCCGGGAATCAGCGTGAGCAGTCCAAACATACTACCCATCACCGCTACAAATTCACTATCGATAGCCGTTAGTAGATGCTGCCCCCATGACACCAACGTGAGTTGGCTCAAAGCCAGGCCACTAATCAAAAGCGACTGCCTGGGAAGCCTTCTTTCCTGTTTTCCTCCGATGACGGCGCAGGCGACGCCGACTGCGGGAAGCATGACGGACAGGACGGCCGGATTGACATATAGCCAGAAGAGCTGCTGTTTGAATTCGAGGAATACGTGAGCAACCGACGAGGGCGTCAGGGAATCAGTAATCCTGGAATCGATGTGCAGCAGCAAATACCAGACGCGGGCCGGGAGTACAACAAGCTGCAGCAGCATACCTAGTGCAAAGAACCAGACGAACAGCGGAAGCTGCAAAAGAGTCACCGACCGATGTCGCCGACTGAAGATTGTTCCAACCAGCGCCAGATTGAGGCAGCAATTTGCCAGCGTAACGGCCAGCAGGCCGACTACCAGTGCAACAAATCCGTTCCGGGCGGCATACTCCGGCAGCAGCAGCATCTTCCAGCCACCGTCATAGCCGCCAATTTCGATGGCCAATATCACGGTCAGGGCGCCCGCGGCAAACAGGTACCAGCCCAGCAGATTGAGCCGTGGCAAGGCGGTATTCGGTGCTCCGACCGCGCGTGGCAGGATAAGATTGCCTAAGACGGCTGGGAAGAGTGGAATCAGCACCAGGAAAACCATCGTGATACCATGCACGGTCAGCACAACGCCGAATCGAGAACTCTCGAGAATGTCCGGGCGCGCGGTGGCAAGTTCCAACAGGATTGACGCGGCGGCCGCCAGCCCAAATACTGCGACCAGCGCAATCGCAGCCGCATACTGACGACCAATGCTGCTTGAGTCAGTCTTTATTATCAGCTTTGTCCATCGCGCCAGTCTATCCAATATGTCGGTAACCTTCATAGAAGACTACTCCCATATCTTGAAATTGTTCTTTTGTATGAACGAGTTGTTTGGTCATGCAAGTAACATGTTCCAGGAGTTATAGTGTACCTATGGCAAAAATGTGATGGCGTAGGCCCTTGTTCTAGAGGGCATGCCATTTTGAGGAATCTATGCGCTGGTTGAGACATCTAAAAGTCCTTGAGATTGAAACGGCGGAGGCCATACCAGACCGGCGCCGCAAACCATGCCAGTAACGACACCGTAGCCACGACAAGTCCGATTGGCTGATCGAAGAACCTTATGAAGACCGCTCCTGTATAGCCCATCAGGGCAGCCATATCGGAATGCACGAGGAAGAGCACGCGGGAGAGATCCACCGGATTGGCCAGTGATGCGATCAACAGTGGCGTCTCCATCGGGTATTCCGCCAGCGCCGTGGCAGCAGCCAGCACCAGCCCGTCGTACAGCACAGCGGCAACCAGCCACATGCCCAGAATGACCGCCAGCCCTTTGCCCCGATCATCGCAGCGAGTGGCCGCAACTAAAGCAAGTGCCGCAAAGATGCTGCTCAGCGCAATTGCAATGACGATGACGGCAATAACTGCGCTGATATCAGTCCAATCAGATGAACCGAGTATCACGTAGGGAATGCCGATGCCGGTGATGAACCCGGCCACCAGCGAAATCAGTATGCCCAGCAAGAGTCCCAGAAAAACGGATCTTCGGCCGATTGGCTGCGTGAGTATGAGCTCAATGAAGTCACGGGAATTGTAGTAATACATGGCTGTATAGATCAGGCTGATCAAGGGTATGAAGACCAAAGAGAGACTGCTGATGGAAACGGCGACCCTGGCGCTGTCTGCCTGCAGATAAAAAAGACCGGCGGTTGCGATGGCAAAGAACATCGTGTTGGCGATACTCCATCGGCTCCGCAGAATGTCCCTGATGACAAACCCACTTATTTGACGGACAATGGTCATGCGGCCCCTTGCTGAAGTATCTCGGCGACGGCTGCCTCGAGCAACGGACGGTCGGTAGTCAGCTTGAGCTCGCGCACCGAACCGGCATAAGACACTGTTCCATCTACCAGAAGCACGATATCATCCGCCATTTCCTCGAGATCGCTGATAATGTGCGTAGTCATGAGAACCGCACATCCCTGCTTAAGTTGCTCTGAGACGTAACCTTTGAACACTTTACTTGCGCCGGTATCCAGTCCCGCCGTTGGTTCGTCCAGGATCAGAAGCGTCGGATCATACATGCCGGCCACCACCGCACTCAGTTTCTGACGAGTGCCTCCTGACAGCGTCCGAACTCGCTTGTTCAGGTCACGGTGCAGATCAAACAAATCGATAAGAGAGTCCATGCGATGCGGCTTTTCGGATCGCAATTTCGATACCAGCGCCAGCACCTCCCGGCCGGTCAGGTCTCCAGGAAAAGTAGCCCGCTGCGGCATGTAGCCGATATGGGCACGATACGATCCCCCGGTATCAGGCAGCCGACCGTTATGGAGAACTAATCCATCACTGGGCCGGACCAGACCAAGCAGGCACTTGATGAGGGTCGATTTGCCTGAGCCGTTCGGTCCGATGATGCCGGTCAAACGCCCCGGATGAAGTGCAATCGAGACATCGCGCAACGCGGCAAAGCTGCCGAAATATTTTGTCAAGCCCTTGGTCTCAATCATAGATTTGGCCCCATGCTGGGTCGCGTATCGACCAGTGTTTCGGGAGTCAAAGTTGGAATGGTCCGCTCGGCAAGATCAAGCACATTCACCAACAGGCTGCGTAGCAAGACCAGCGTGGGTGGGTGTGACTCAACCAGGAGAGAAAAGAGGCTGACCGGGCGAAAGGGTGTATCACCGTAGCCGTCTCGATCCAAATCAAAACCGCGGTAGTCGCTCCAGTAATTGCCGTCAAAACTGCTGTGGTTCTGACGGCTGTTAGTGGCGACCGCAAATGAGTTGTCAATGAAATCATTTTCACGAATCGAATTATCGAGACAATTGGCCATCAGTCTCATAGCCCAGCCATTGTCTTTGAAGAGATTATGCGCCAGTACAATTCGGTCAGAGCCTTCAATGTGAACGCCAATTGAGTTGCTCGTGAACTTATTGCCGACAACACGACTGTCCCGAATGTCTTTGAGCAAAAGACCGTACGACGCGCCGCCCCAACTCTGGTCAAATACGTTGTCCTGCATGAGCACGTTACTGGTATACATGACCGCAACCCCCGCTGCGTTACGGCAGAAGAAATTGCCGGCATATTGTGAACTGTCGGAGAACATGTAGTGTAATCCGTAACGAAGGTTGTCACGGCACTGGTTTCTGTCAACCACACTGGAACGCACAAACTCCATGTAAATACCGTCTCGGTGACTACTTACAGAGTTGCCAATAACGGCAATATCACGACAGTACCACAGATGAATGCCGTTGCCAGCTGTGGTTAGTCGATCCTGACGCCCGATCACCTGATTTCGGCTAATGGTACAGGCGAATGAGTTAGCAGCATATATTCCGAAAAAGCAATTGTCGATGATGTTGTCTTCAATCGTTACGTGACTGACGCCCTCGAGCAGGATCGCGGCGTGTTCGGCGGTGAAGCTGGCCTGTACTCCGGTCAAGTGCAAGTTGCGAATAGTTACGTGCGGGGCCGTAACCACGAAAATACCACGCTTGCCGCCCGCTCGCACAATCGCGCCCGGTTGACCGCTCAGGGTGAGGGGAATGCCGATTATCAGACTATCCGCACTATAGGTACCAACTGAGATGACGAGCGTATCATGAGACTGCGCGGCGCCGATGCCCTGAGAGATAGTTGCAAGGGTGCTGTCGGGATGTACCCATAGGGTTCGCCCTTTGGCGGGCGACGGCACCATCAGAACGAGAGCCGTCAGCAAGCAGGTGACGGCGGCGAATAGTCGCACCGAAGCTATTTCTCTGGCCATCGTCATTCTCAGGCGCATACTTTCACCGCCTAACATCCCAGGCATCGGCAACATAAACCAATACCTCGTCCCAGGAGAGGATATCGCCATTGGTCTCTGCGGCCAGCCGCTGCCCGGCTTCAGTAGAGGCAGTCGCCGCCAGGCCGAGTCCCATCGGACTGCGTAGCTCACGTCCGTGCACGATTACAGCATCATCAACGGACAAGAATGTCCCCGGTCGATTGACATCAGCCAGCCATCGTCTGGATCCGTCTTGAGCGTCCTGATTTGTTAATTCAAAGGCGGCCAGGCATTCGATGGAATCAAAGCGAGACACTTTCCCCTTGCCTGACACCAGTTGGGTGCCGAAATCCGCGTCGGCCACGTTCATCCGACAATAGGCGCACTGGTCCTCGCCGTAGTGCATTTCCGCCGGTCCGCTGTCGGCACAGCCGCCAAGGAGGGTTAGCAGCACAAGAAGTGTGGTTACTGGGACAAACTTAGTGTACACGGGGTACCTCCCTCGACGGTTGCATCGGAGGTCGTCGTTCGAGATAGTAGATAAGGGCACTGATCATAAACACTCCGACGGCCACCCAGCCGGCCGGGCCCGGCCAGGAATAAGCCGTGAAATTCAGCAATTGCTTGGAGCCGATTAGAGGCGGCTGATACGTCATACCCGGCACTTTGATAATCGCGTTTTCCATATCAAGATTATGACCGTAGTCGTACCCCCAGAGATAAAAATCAACCAGTCCCGCGACTGCCATGACGACAAACAGCACCAGCCAGACCAGCAACAGCCGCCGCTTCCCTATCCAGGCGACAATGATGCCACACAGCATCAGGCCACGCATAATCCAGGGCATAATACTCAGCTCTTTGATCGATTCCGGATGGATCGTTTTCATTCCGATATAGTGGTTCAGGTTGTTTATTTTGTTCAGGTCACCCGGATTCTGTCCTTGCATTTGATTAATCCAGATTTCTAGACCGAGCCCTTCGGGATACTGCGGAGCCTCCAGCGAGATCTCCCACAAAGGAAGATAGTACGTCAGAGACAGCAGGAGGGCCGCGATGAGGACGATGATTCGGCTTGTTCGTGACATACTATCAGCTGTCCTGGGTTGCGTATCCCGGGCGACGCCATGGTCCGGCGTCGCCCGTTGATACGAGTTTCTAAGCGTCATTCCGGCAACGGGCTCCATTTCAAATCTCTACTTGGAGACGCGGATATACCCCTGCATCTCCTGATGCAAAGCCGAACAGAAATCGGTACAATAGAACGGGAAAACACCCGCTGACTGCGGTTTCCAAGCCAGCGTGCGGGTCTCGCCCGGCATAACGAGCAACTCGGCATTGTTTGCGCCCATGACCGCAAAGCCGTGGGGGACATCCCAGTCCTGCTCCAGATTGGTGACATGGAAAAGTACCGAGTCACCGACTCTGATTCCTTCAATATTATCCGGGGCGAAGTGCGTCCGGATGGTTGACATATACACACGGACCAGTCTCCCATCGCGCTCCACTCGAGCCTGATTTTCGGCTGTGATAGCATGTGGATTCTTGTTTTCTGCGATCGGGAAGTACCTCACTGAGTTTGGCTTGACCAGATCTGCCGGCAGCGCCTGCGCATAGTGTGGCTCGCCGATAGTTGGGAAATCCAGCAGGAGTTGCATTTTGTCGCCGGTGATGTCGTACAGCTGGGCCGAATGTGTAAGCTCCGGTCCGGTGGGCAGGTAGCGGTCCTTGGTGATCTTGTTCAGTGCGATAACATACTTGCCAAATGGCGCCTTGCTGTCACCGCCCGGGATCATCAGATGACCAATCGAGTAGTAGGTGGGCACTCGATCAACAACTTCCCACGTACCAAGCTTCCACTTCACGATTTCTGACGAGATGAACATTGAAGTATATGCGTACCCTTTGCCGTCAAACTCGGTATGGAGCGGACCCAGCCCGGGATTCTGGACTTCGCCGGCCAGCACCGATTCGTACTTGAGCACCGGGATGCCATCGACCTCACCATCGAATTCTTTATTCTCAATCGCTTTCAGCATTTTCGAGAAGGAATGGACGGGGATCACCGTTGCCAGTTTGCCGCCGCCAACGATATACTCGCCGGTTGGATCAACATCAGCGCCATGCGGCGATTTTGGTGTGGGAATGTAGTAGATCATGCCCGGGCATTCACGCGGATCAAGGACCTTCACCGTCTTAATCACTTCCGACTGGGCAATTCGTGCGTCATCGAGATAATTGTGCCGGTACGACGCCGGTATAGCCTTCGCCTTGCCGTCGGCAACATATTTCTCAGCCAGCTTCCAGTTCACCGCCGCCATGTAGTCTTTGTCATTGCGCGACGCATTCACTTCCAGCAGAGTGTTGGCCTGCTCGGTGTTGTAGGTCGAGAAGAACGCCCAGCCGTACGAGGGTCCTTTGCCCGCATGAGACAGGTCGTAATTGAACCCCGGCACCAGAATCTGGAAGGACAGCGACATCGACCCGGTAGCGGAGTCCACCTTGATGAAAGAGAGTGTCCCTTTGAAATTGTCCTTATACGTATTGATTGCCACGTCCTGCTGTGGGATTGGCACGCTGAAGCGTGTCCCGGCCAGCACGTATTCCGTATTAGGGGTCAAGAAGGGAGACGCGTGATTACCACCGGAATGGGGCAGTTCGATAATCTCGGTCGTCTCGAACGTCTCGAGATCAAGTCGGGCCACGCGAGGCGTGTTGTTGCCATTGATAAAGAGCCAGCGACCATCGGGGACGCCGTCGGTCTGCGACAGCTGCGGGTGATGGGCATCATCCCATGGCACGAAACCGAACGAGGTCATGAACATGTTTTTTGTTTCTTCGCTGTAGCCGTAGCCGTTTTCGGCGTTCTGCGAAAATACCGGCACTTGGCGTAACAGGCGACCCGACGGAAGGCCATAGACACCAACCTGTCCGGTGAAACCGCCTGACATAAAGGCGTAGAATTCATCGTGCGTTCCCGGTGCGACATAGACACGTGATGCGGCGTCACCGGTGCCCCCAACCCCCTCCTTGCTGCCATTACCGCAGCCGCCCAGCAGTGCAGCGATGATCAAACTGGCGGCGCCAATGAGAATGGTTTTTGCGATAGACCTTGTCATACTGCTTCTCCTGTTATTCGACGGTGTCCGGGTTTTAAGCGGATACCGTCAGGTCAATTAGTTCGTTGGTGGTGGTACGTTTGCGCCAGGTTGCTGGTCCATCGGAACCGGCGGTTTGTCGGCCTCCCTCCGGAGAAAGTCCAAAAGCGCTATAGCGTTGTCGTGGGTAATTCCCTGGATCGTCATATATTGGGCGTACTGGGCAACCATCTTCTTGCCGTCGGGGTGCAGCTTGCCCATCTGATCAGGGTTCAGTATCTGGTTCAGGACATACTCAGAACTGCGCTGTTTAGTAATCTCGCGGAGCGGCGGTCCCGTCTTGCGGTCATCCAGGTAGTGACAGGTAGCACACTTGGCGACAAACAGCTCCTCGCCTTGTGCCGCTTTGGCAGGATCGACAGCGGCTAGTTCGATATCAGCATTAATCGGGCCAATTCCGTGTTCAAGTTCCCAGCTGGTAAACTGGCCTTGCTGCCAGCGGGCCTGGCGCTCCGCATCTGTTTCAGGCTCCGAGGAGCAGCCAGCCAGACCGGCAAATGTGACTATCAAGCCGAAAGTTGCCAAAACAACGAGGCGTTTCAAAACAACATTCATGATACAATACCTTTCCAAGAGGATAAGTGACTATTTATACTTCTTAGATTGTGGCCCCTTGAGAGAGCCGGGTAGATAAAGATTTCGGAGTAGGAAATCCGGAATATTGGGGCGAACCGGGCACTGCTCAGACTTTGCATACTACCTCCGGACAGCTTTCCTGGTTTGATTGCGCACCAGATCCGCCAGCTTGGTCCGGGTCAGCATGTTCTTTAAGTCTTCTCGTCGCTTGCGCCAGGCATCATGCAGCGGACAGGGAGAATCATCACTGCATTGAGGAAGGCCCAGCGCGCAACCTTCGAACAGACCCAAACCATCGATTGCTGCAACGATATCGATAACGCTGATCTCGCGAGCAGGTCGGATCAAGCCCACTCCGCCGTTGGGTCCCCTGAACGATTCCATGATGTTGGCTTCGGTCAGCTTGCGCAGGATTTTGGTCAGAAAATGAAAGGAGACATTCACCTCGTCAGCCAATTCGCGAATCGGAATAAAGGCGCGCTGACCGTCAGGATCTTTAGCCGCGGCCAAGACAGCGGCGCGAATAGCATAGGTACAGGCTTTCGAGAATAGCATGTTCGTCTCTTGAATAATTACCGTTTTCGGACTCTTTTGTCGGGAATATGCCGGATCTCGGCATTATTGTCAAGAGCAAAACTCTTTTTTTTACGGACTTTCCTGTTGTCGAAGAGTCTGGGAACCAGACTGGCGACCCGTAATGCAAAGGGCAGAGGGTTAGTGTGATTTACCTAATGAATTGTCCTCCAACGTCTTCCCCTATCAATGGAATTACTGAATATCACTGTAAGCGCGAATTCCACAAAAGTTCGTGGAGAGTGATATTGGGGTCACTTTTTTCTATCTCGTTACCTCACAAAGGATTATAGTCGCCGAAAAATCCAATATCACTCTCAGCAAACTTGTCCCCTCTTTCGGCTTGCAATAGTCTCTTTCTGATCCGGTGGTCGTTGGATCAAATCAACGAATGGAAACCTGTAACGCTTTTCTGTTCGGTGCGACTAACGGTTAATCAGGCTGGAAATCAACGGTGAAGGCCAACTCCAGCTTGAAAAAGTCGCAAACCTGAAATAATTGAATAGAAAGGACCAAACAATGACGACTACGACTCAAACCAAAACAAGTAACGCTTTGCCGGTTAACACTATCGAGACCGCTCCGGAAGAGGCCAAAACCACACTTCAGTCCGTCCAAAAGATGCTTGGCTTCGTGCCGAATCTCTACGGCATGCTTTCGAACAATCCGGTGACACTCGATGCATACCTGTATCTTAGTAAAGCGCTCGAGAAGTCCGGTCTCAATGCGCTGGAACAGCAGGTAGTACTCCTCACGGGCAGTATCGAGAACGGTTGCGAGTATTGTGTTGCGGCTCATTCGGCCATAGCCGGCATGATGAAGCTTCCGGAGTCGGTTGTGCAGGCGCTGCGTAACAGCCAGCCAATTGTAGATGAAAAACTTGAATCGCTGCGCTCTTTCACGGCGACAGTAGTGCAGCAACGTGGACACCTCAAGGATGTACAGGTCTCAGAGTTTCTGGCGGCGGGATATACTGGCGCCACGATTCTCGCGGTGATTACGGCCGTCGCGCTGAAAACGATCTCGAACTACGCGAATCACATTGCCAACACACCTTTGGATGAGGCGTTTCAGTCGCATTCGTGGTCAGCGTAAAAAAAAGACACATCTGGATCATACAGCCAACCCTTAACGGGGTTGGCTGTTTGTTTTGTCAGAACTCGCCTAACTCCGGTATTGAATTGACAAGCGCGTTGAATATTTTCATATTAAAAACTT
>JARGFS010000037.1 GCA_029211095.1 bacterium
GAGCCTCCTCCACAGTCATGCCCAGCACTTCGTGGATGCTCTTGCCGCGGTAGCGTATGTCCAGGGTCTCCCGGTTGTACCGCCGTCCCCCGCAAACGTCGCAGGTCACGTAGACATCCGGCAGGAAGTGCATCTCGATCTTGATGATACCATCCCCCTCACAGGCTTCGCACCGTCCCCCTTTGACATTGAATGAAAAGCGACCGGGCATATAGCCGCGCACTTTTGACTCCGGGAGGGAGGCAAAGAGGTCCCGGATATGGGTGAACAGGCCGGTATAGGTGGCCGGATTGGAGCGGGGCGTGCGTCCGATTGGAGCCTGATCAATATCAATGACTTTGTCAATATGTTCCAACCCCTGAACCGACCGGTAGGGGAGCGGCTGACGGCGACTATTGAAGAAGTGCCGGGCCAGGATTCGATAAAGAGTCTCATTGATAAGAGTGGACTTACCGGAACCGGAGACACCGGTGACGACGACCAGATTCCCCAAGGGGATTTCCAGATCGACACTTTTGAGATTGTTGCCGGTAGCATCGGTAACCTTGACAATGTGGCCATTCTGCTCTCGACGTTCGGCTGGCATTTCAATCCGCCGCTTGTTGGCCAGATATTGTCCGGTGACCGACTTTTTCACCTTCATTACCTGTTTGGGCGTTCCACTGGCGACTATTTCACCGCCATGAATTCCGGCCCCGGGACCAAGGTCAACCACGTAGTCGGCCGCCTCAATGGTTTCCCGGTCATGTTCTACCACCACCACGGTATTGCCAATATCCCGCAGCTCTACCAGGGTATCCAGGAGACGTTGGTTGTCTCGCTGATGCAAACCGATGGAGGGTTCATCCAGAATATAGAGCACACCGACCAGGCGGGACCCGATTTGTGTGGCCAGGCGAATTCTCTGCACCTCTCCCCCGGAAAGGGTGGAGGCGGCCCGGCTCAGCATGAGATAATCGAGCCCGACATTGCACAAGAAACCAAGACGTTCAATCACTTCCTTCAAAATCTGCTTGGCAATCAGACGCTGTCTTTTGGTCAACTCTATTGTTTTGAAAAACTTGTAGGCCTTCTTAATGGACATCTCGGTTATGCTGTCGATAGTCTCACGATTGACAACCACCGCCAGGGCCTCGGCTCTTAGTCTGGCCCCGTTGCAGGAAGGGCAATCAGAGATGGACATGTAGTGTTCGATCCACTGTCGTACGCCGCTGGATTCGGTCTGCTTGTAGCGACGGACCAAATGGGGAATGACCCCTTCAAAAGAGGCCTGGTAAGTTCCCGATCCCCGCCCTTTGCCGGACTTATGCTCAAACTCAAAAGAGACTTCCTCCTTGCCGGAACCGTACAAAACAACCTGTTGTATGTTCTTAGGCAGCTTTTTAAACGGGGTGGAGAGCTTGAAGCCGTAGTGTTGTGAAACCCCCTTGAGCATATACCGATACCAGTTGGACATATCCGGTCCGCCCCAGGGTTTGATTGCGCCCCCCGCAATTGAGAGGCTGTCGTCCGGGATAATCAAGTCCGGATTGATTTCCATCTTTTGCCCCAGTCCATCACAGACGTTGCAGGCGCCAAAGGGGGAATTGAACGAAAACAACCGCGGGGTCGGTTCCTCGTAACTGATATTGCAATTGAGGCAGGCGAATTGCTCGGAGAAGAGCAGGTCCTTCTTCTGGATATTTACCAGAACTGCCCCCTGTCCCACCTTGAGCGCCGTCTCCACGGAATCGGCCAGGCGACGTTTCGATTTTGCTTTCACCACCAGGCGGTCAATCACCGCCTCAATGGTATGCTTCTTCTTTTTATCAAGAGCGATCTCCGAGTCTGACTCCACCAGTTCCCCATCAATCCGCAGTCGAACAAAGCCCTCCCTGAGAGCTTCTTCAATAATCTCCCGGTGTTCCCCTTTCTTGCCGCTGACCAACGGGGCCAGCACCATCATCCGGCTCCCCTCTTCAAAACTCAGGACAGAGTCTACAATCTGCTCCACTGTTTGCTGAGAGATCGGCTGGCCGCATTTCACACAATGGGGAGTGCCAACACGGGCGAATAACAGCCGGAGGTAATCATAAATCTCGGTAACGGTCCCAACCGTTGAGCGCGGGTTTTTGGGCGTCCCCTTTTGTTCGATAGATATAGCCGGCGAGAGCCCTTCAATGAAATCTACATCCGGTTTTTCCATCAGACCCAAAAACTGTCGGGCATAGGAAGAAAGGGACTCAACATAGCGGCGCTGTCCTTCGGCATAAATAGTATCAAAAGCAAGTGAACTCTTGCCGGAACCGGAGAGGCCGGTTATGACCGTCAGGCTGTCCCGGGGAATTTTGAGGTCAATATTCTTGAGGTTATGTTCGCGAGCCCCTTTTACAAAGAGGAAGTCTTTGGCTTTGCTCATATCTTATAGTCAACCTTGAATTCAGTTGTAAGTTCCAGAATCAGACAACCCGCAATATAGTGACCGGAAAGCCTCTCCCAAAGCGGATTCCCCTGTTCGAGTGTCACTTTTTGTCTGGCCGATCAGCCGGGATGACCAAGAGAGACCCAAATTGTCTTGACAATCGATTCCGGACCGATAAATTACGGCTACTATGCATGACCCACATCAGCAGTTTTTTGACCAACTTGCCCAGGAATGGGACTTTACGTTCACGGCCGAAGACCTGGAGCGGCTATCACACATTGTTGATAAGCTGGAGGTTGCCGAAGGGATGGAAATCCTTGATATTGGCTGCGGAACCGGCATTCTGTTTGACCTGTTGCGCCGGAAAGTAGGTACCGGCGGCTCTGTGACCGGGGTTGATTTTTCACTGGAAATGGCCGAAAAGGCGCATCGCAACTTCCCTTTCCCCAATGTCAATGTGGTCGATGCCGATGCCCTGAGTCTCCCGTTTGCAGATTCCACTTTTGATCTGGTTATCGCCTTTGCCTCTTTTCCACACTTTGCCGATCAGCAGCGTGCGGTTGATGAAGCCCACCGGATTCTCAAAAGCGGCGCGCCATTCTATATTATCCACCTGGAATCTTCCCGCGAACTGACCGATATTCACCGTCGGGTGGGCGGCGCGGTTGCCAACGATGAACTCCCCGATGAGTCCCGTCTGCGTGAGATGTTTGAGCATTCAAAGTTTGTTGATTTGACCATCGAAGATCACCCCGGACTATACCTGGCTCGCGCGGCCAGTTCCAAGTAAGCGGAGATTGTGCCGGACTCCCTGACCCGTACCCGGTTTTTAACTCATTCGGCTCTCTATCTGGCTCTGGCCATTTTGCTGCCGCTGATTTTTCATGCTATGGGGCCGGGTGGTCGTGTTTTTCTTCCCATGCATATTCCGATCTTGCTTGCCGGCTTTTTGGTCGGCCCTTTGTCCGGATTACTGGTTGGATTACTGGCCCCCGCTCTCTCGCATCTCATGACCGGCCTCCCCCCAACCTATGCCGTCCCGTTGATGTCAGCGGAGCTTCCAATTTACGGCCTGATTGCCGGACTGGCTTACCGGAAACTTCGGATGAATATCTATGTCTCGCTGCTGGCGGCCATGCTGCTGGGCCGTGTGATGTTTGCCCTCAGCCTGATTGTACTGGGGCTGTTTATGGATATCCCCTATACGTTTACCCAATACCTGGCTGGTGGCGCCATGTTGCTGGTCTCACTCCCCGGTATACTGATTCAGCTTACGCTTCTGCCGCTGCTGGTCGCGGCGGTACGCCGCTCCAAACGGCAATAACTGTCTGCTAATCCTGAAATCCGCAAGTCTTGTGAGTGCCATCGCAGAACGGCTTGTTGCCGGATTCACCGCAACGACAAAGAAAAAACTTTCCCTCTTTGACTACGACCGATCCATCCGGCATTAAAATCTCTGCTCTCTCACATTCTATCTTGGCCGAGGCGTTAGCGTTTATCGTTACTTTTACGGTTGAGTCAGCCATGTCATATCCTTCCCTGTTGATTGTTGGTTACAGCGGGTCCGCTCTCAGGCGTTGACACGAAGAGTGACTTCGCCAGCCGAGATAATCAAAATCTCAGATCCAGTGTCAACTACCAGGGCGCCGCTGCTGTCAATGTCAACCGCCCGCCCCCGTATTTGTTCCCGCCCTGAAGTTACAGCGACTTCCTGCCCCAGCAGCGAAGAATACTGCCGCAGCTTTTTAAGCGATTTTTTGAGCTGGTATTTCTGATACTGCAGGTACTCGCGTTCAAAGTTCTGCAGGAACTCCTGAAGCAGCAAAACCCGGTTGACCTTCTTGCGCAGCGTACGCCTGAGTGAGGTAGCTGTCTTTTTTATCTCTTCGGGAAACATCCCCCCGGTCTGGTTGACATTGATTCCGACCCCCACAACCAGATAATCAATCCGCCCCCGGTCAACCGAAAGTTCGGTCAGAATACCGGCCGCTTTTTTTCCGCAGATCAAGAGGTCATTGGGCCACTTTATTTGCACCTTCCCGGGGAGCAGCTTGTCAACCGTTATCGCCAGAGCCAGTGCCGTCATAAGAGACAACCCGGGCGCCTGCTCCGGTCGCAGCTTGGGCCGAAGTATGATAGAGGTATAGATCCCGACCCCGACCGGCGAGTGCCAGTTTCTCCCCAGCCTTCCTCTTCCAGCCGTCTGTTCTTCGGCAGCCACCACGCACCCTTCGCCAATGCCATCAGTTGCGAGACGGGAGGCAAGGTCATTGGTTGATTTCACTTTTCGGTAGCCGTGCACCTGACGGCCGATGATTCTGGTTTTTAGCCCGTTCATGATTTCAGTGGAACTGAGGATATCCGGCGCGCTGACAAGGATAACTTTTCCGCTACTCCTGTCATAGTCAGTCCGGTAGCCCCACTCCTTTAGCTGTTTGATACAGGAAACCAACTCCTCCGGGTTGCGCTTGAGTTTTCGGGACAAGTAAGTAAGCGTAAGCCCTTTTGATCTTGTCCGAATTATCTCAAGCAGCCGGTCGGCCAGACTAACAGGCGTTTCTTTATGAGCTTTCAACGGAGGTGACTTTCAGGCTAAAATCGCTGGCCAGAGCGGAATGGGTCAGCGCCCCCACCGAGATAAAATCGACCCCGGTATCGGCAACCGAGCCGACCCGGTCCAGCGACATATTTCCGGAAGCTTCCAGCTTTACTTCCGGGTTGATCCGATGGGCAAGCTGTACCAGATCGGCCAACTCGTCATTGTTACGATTGTCCAGCAGCAGCCGGTCGGCACCCGCCTTGATAGCTTCGCTTAGCTGTTCGCCGGAAACAACTTCAACCTCAATGATCACCAGGTCGGCGGTCAGATCAAACTGCAGGCGAAAATCCGGAGTTTGCAAAAACTCTCTGGCCAAAGAAACTGCCGCCGTGACAGAGCCGGCCGATGCGATATGATTATCTTTGATGAGAATCATATCATAGAGTCCGATCCGATGATTTTCGCCCCCCCCGTCGACCACCGCCTGCTTTTCCAGCAGCCGCCATCCGGGGGTGGTCTTGCGG
The DNA here is from genome assembly GCA_029211095.1 of bacterium. Taxonomy (GTDB): domain Bacteria; phylum Zixibacteria; class MSB-5A5; order GN15; family FEB-12; genus JARGFS01. Next base: position 5,468 of record JARGFS010000037.1, read on the forward strand.
GTGTCAATTATCTTGCAGTCGGTATGCGAGACAGCCTCCACAAACCGGCTGGTCAGTGAGGCAATGCCACTCAAGTGCGCCAGAAAATTAAGCGCCGTTCTCTCAGCGGTCAGCACTGTCTGATTGAATCCCTCAATCTCAAAGATTGTATCCGTGCTGCAGAATTTATCCCCATCTTTTTTGACCGGGATAATCCTGTTGGCAGAATCTACAATCTCAAAGGCAAGAAGAGCGGGTTGAACGCCGCTGAGAACACCACTTGATTTGGCCCGGATGGAGCCGACCACCGGGTTTGGTTCCAGGCAGGCCATTGAGGTCAGATCACCGGCACCTATATCTTCATCAAGCGCCTGCTTGACCAGAGTCAGTTGCTGTTGGCTCAATTCATCCATCATATTCAAAAAACTACGAAGTTGGCAAATGTCAAAGCTCAATTTATATTCCCCTCATGAGAAATGAGAAAACAATTCATAAGAAAATTGCAATTCTTGGCTACGGTTCTCAAGGCCGAGCTGTCGCGCTGAACCTGAGGGACTCCGGTTTCAACGTCGCTATCGGCCTGCCTGAGAAATCAGACTCAAGATCAAAAGCAGCGGCCGACGGTTTTCAGTCTATCTTTGACCTCTCTACCGCTACACAATCGGCCGATATCATCTGCTTTGCCTTCCCGGATCACCTTCATGGGCGGGTTTACGATGCAGAAATCCGGGAGAATCTGAGACCCGGGCAGACACTCTGGTTTTTACACGCCCTCTCAGTCCACTTTGGCTTCATAAAACCACCGTCAGACTGTGACCTGATTCTAATTGCGCCGCATGCTCCGGGACTGGCCGTAAGAGAAAAATACCTGACTGACAAAGGGATATCAGCTTTTCTTGCCATCCAGAACGATGCTACCGGTCAGGCTGAGGAGACTGCTCTCGTCCTGGCCAATGCGGTTGGCTTTTTATCGGAAAGAATTGTCAAAACTACTTTCAAGCATGAAGCAGTGGGAGACCTCTTTGGCGAACAGGCCATTCTCTGCGGCGGCATGGCCGCCTTGATAAAGGGGGGATTTGAGACTCTGGTGGCTAACGGGCTGACCGAAGAAAATGCTTATCTTGAAGTGGCTTACCAACTTGACCTGATTATTGCGCTTATCAAACAATTCGGCATTGAGGGGATGCTCGCTCGTATTTCAGTCGCCGCCCGGATGGGGGCGCTCGAAGCTGGCCCTAAAATAATCGACAATAACGTCCTGAAAAGAATGCAGGAGCTGTTTGATAGTATTGCCAGCGGTGATTTCCCCAGCCGCTTGAATGCCCTCACTCCGGAGCAGGTGGCTCAGATCAATGAAAGATTAGGAGAGCTCTCCAGCCCCGCTTTCGAGAAGGCGGCGCGCAAATTCCAAAACTGATTTTCACAATCTGAAATACGGTAATAATTATCATTTTATCCTATGATTTACATTGACTTTGTGAAAAAGATAACAATATTCGTGGTCTTATGACACTACAATGACACCAACGGACGAAATCTGTAATAATTTGGCGCAAAACTAAACTACAAGCGAGTTAACTTTCTTATGAGACAGCTTTTAGCCTCTGTATCGATCATTCTACTTATGGCTGTTGGCAGTTCCACCGCCGCCACGATAATGGGACGTCTGCTTGATTCTGAGACGAACGGGCTCATCCGGGATGTGAATATTCATGTTCTTGTAACTGATAAAACTGTCTCATCAGATAAGCACGGCCGATTTCAGATTACCGGATTGGAAGATTTGGTCTACACTCTGGTGGTTACTCATGTCTCATACGATACCGACACGATTGAGATTGATGCTTCGCTCGACAAAACACACGACATTTTCTTGAATTCCGTCCCCTGGGTTCTCAACAGCGTTGTTGTGACCGGGACCCGTTCCCCCCATCTGCTAAAAGATGTTCCGGTCCAGACGGAGGTTGTTACGCCTCGGGACTTCAAGCGGACGGGTGCGACCACTGTTGACGAAGCGCTCAAGTCATCTATTGGAATCAATATCAGAGAGGACCTCTCCGGGCAGGCTGCCACGATCAGGGGAATCGAAGGGGAGCGCGTTTTGGTGCTGGTCGATGGCGAAAGGGCTGTGGGGCGTATAAGCGGATCGCTGGACCTGGGGCAATTCTCCCTGACCAATGTTGAGAAAATAGAGATTGTCAAAGGGACCGGCTCCACCTTGTATGGGTCCGATGCGATGGGGGGCGTCATAAATATTATCACCAACAAAGCGGTTCGTCAGGAAAAGTCCGCTGATATCGATCTCGATTTCGGAGTTGGCGGGGATTCCCAGCGCTTCCCGTACTTCATCTTGAATAATACGTCGCGGAGCGGAACCGGCCCCAACAATTTCAACCAGAGTTACAACAGTTCCGGCTCCTTTCGATATGGGAACGGATCAACCGGCCTGACCGTGGGAGCGCGTCTCTTCGCTACCGAAGGATTTGACCTCAACAAAAAGACACCTCACACCAACGGCGAAGAAGAAATCAAGCGCGTGAATTTTGATACCAAGTTCCGCCGGAAGTTGACAGAGAAATGGTCGGTGACACTATCCAACCGGTTCATGCGTGAACGGCGCGACTGGGTAGAGTCCGAGCTCTTTCCGCCCAATCTTGTTTTTGTCTATGACGATGTGGAAATAAATAAGCGATACGAGTCATCGGTGAATCTTGACTATCTATCCGGAGACAAGTACTCCATGAATTTCCGCCTGTTTGCTACTTACTATGATCATGACTGGAACAAGTACGCCGCCGCCGAACGCACCTGGCTTGATACTTCGCAGACTGAAGATCTGTTTGTAGAAGCGGCCTACAGCGCCAACTATGTAATCGGGCAGAACCATGTTGCCACTTATGGCGCCGACTACTACTTGCAGGATTTGCACTCTTCTGAACTCGTGGATGCCTCCAAAGCCAACCGGGCGGGAGATGCCTATCTTCAGTATGAATACAGCCCCTTCCGAGCCGTCACTTTTGTTACCGGCGTACGCTGGGAAGAGAACAGCTCCTTTGGTCGGCATATAAATCCCTCCTTCAACGTCATGTATAGTGCGAGCAGTGAAATCAAATTTCGGGGTTTTGTTGGCCGAGGATACCGGTCACCGTCGATCAAGCAGCAATACTTTGTCTTTGATCATACCGCCGCCGGATATATTGTCTATGGAGGGGCTGTTCCTCTTCCTGAGGAAGTTCTCAGACAGGTAGATCAGGACTCATACAGCGAACTGGTGCAGGAGACCTCAATTAACAGTTCCATATCCATGGAATTATCGTACGGGACAATTGGTCTTCATCGCCTGACTTATTTTTATAATCACATTGATGATCTAATCGACTTTCAACTGATCGGATTTCCAGAGCCTTACTGGCGCGGAATGTATGTTTACCAGAACATTGAATCAGCTATTACCCAGGGCCTTGAGTGGGAGTCGCGGACCCGTCTGTCTGATGCGCTTGATCTTTCTTTTTCATACAACTACCTGTTTACGCGCAATCTTGAACTCAGCGAGCAGCTGGTCAACCGTCCGGACCATACTCTGAAATTCTTTGTAACCGGTTTTAACAAGGGGTCCGGTTATGGCGGAAGTGTCTGGGGTGAGTATGTCTCCAGAAAACTCTGGGTGCCGCGATCCAATACGGGCGGCAATGAAGGAGAGCCTCAGTTTGCGCCCCACCGCACAACACTAAACGCCAGCCTGTTCAAGCGGATTGGCAAGGGGACGGAGCTGTCTGTACGTTGGGAGAATATTCTGAATGAGACAAATATTGAATACGGCTACTGGCCGGGATTCGAACTTTTCGTGGGAATTAAACATGACTTTGATTGGTCTAATGAATGATGAAAGGAGTTTTTATGCTGAAGAGACTTGTTGTGCTGGGAGTTGTGGCACTCGCCATTTTTGTCGGGGCCGGTTGCGGTGACGACGACCCCGAAGCTCTGATTAACCCAACGGATTCTACGGGAGATACCACGGATGATACTCTGGATACTATCGTTGATTCGGCATCTACGGCCACAACCAGCTGGGACACCTTGAACGAATACTGGGTAACTCAGTTGGACGGATCAAGCTATAATAATTTTGGTTACTATTCGTTTACAACTATGGACTCGGTTTCCGGTGTTACCAAAGCAAACGATTGGGACCTGGCCATGCGCCGCGAAGTAATCAAAACCAACGGCGGCACATCAAGCACCGGCGGCACTGTCAGCGCTGTTGATCTTGGTCTGGCGGCTTTTGATACGATAAAAATCAGTGATACCTTCGGTGTTACCTGGGTTGAGGATTTCATTGACTTTTTTGTGGATGCTTTCCCGGATGCCAACTACACCTCTGGTCCCGACCATGTTATCCTTCCTGATCGTAAAGTCTACAGTATGAAGGATGCTGAAGGGGACAACTATATCAAGTTCCGCATTGATACTCTTCTTGAGTATGGCGCGGCTCATAGTTTGGTCGGCAAGATGGGTAAGGTGCAGATAACTTACTATTATCAGCCCACGGCTGCTGACAGAAACCTCCCCGGCCCCACCGTGGTGGACACCATAATTGTGGGGGACAGTGCCGGCTACTATGACTTCTCGGCTGGCGACCAGGTTTATCCGGCCGATCCGTCAACTTCGACCGATTGGGATATCTGTTTGACCGAGTTCACGGTCAGACAGAACAATGGCCCCAATGGTCCGGGCAGTTGTGCAGCTTTCTTTGCCTGGGGCGAAATTGCCGACTCCTCAGACATTGATGGTTTCACCCCCCAGCCATCCGGAGCGCCGATGTTTGGGGATATTGAAGGATCCGCTTTGACAGACTGGTATGACTACAATGGCGTAACCCATCAGCTGACCTCCAAACAGCATGTCTATCTGATTAACACCGGCACAGCCATCTATAAGGTACAGATATACACTTATTACGGTAATGTTGGTGGTGCGCCGCAGTCCGGTGTTTACACGTTCTACTGGAACAAACTTTGATCTAAACTATCTGGATTAGCAATAGAGCCCTCCCATTCGATGGGAGGGCTTTTTTATGATCAAAAACTGTCCGGACAGCTCTCTGAGTAAAAAGGGTTGACGGCATATTTGAGGTGTGGTAGCTTTTTAGATACTTATGAAAAATACCTTGAGAACTGCGGCGTTTTTTGTCGCGATAGCTCTGTTTGCTTTCATTGCCTATTATGCTTACGATAATTTCAGAGAGCGAACTACAATGGAAAAATTGGCCGCCATCATTCATGACGAAGATGCCCGGGATATGTCCGGCCGCATGCGTGAATACGTAGCTGACACTTCCAACACGGTGCGAGAACGAGCCGCTGTTGCCATTGGCCGGATCGGTGCCGCGGGCGCCGGTCAGATCCTCTTTGGTATGTTGAGCGATCCTTCGCACGACGTGGCCGCTTCGGCGGCCTTTGCTTTGGGCCTTACCAAAGAGTCAGAATATGCTGCCCGCCTGCTTGATCTTGCCTTTGATCTCCCGGCCGGAGTCGGGAGCTGGGCCGTCCTGTCGGCCGGGCGACTGGCTGATAGCAGCATGACCGAAGTAATCGAGACGCTGCCTTCCTTCCTGGGGCACCCTTCGCCCGAAGTGCGCGAAGCCGCCTGTATGGCTATCTTCCAGAGCGGGGCCAAAACAAAGGCGGGCGATATTATTGAACTGTTGAACAAGGAACCGGATGAGCAGGTACGGATTAAAGCCCTTTATGTGTTGAGCCGGATGGGGATATCCGAAGCCCAGCCAGTCTACGAGGACTTCCTGGCCAACTCCGATCCCTGGGTGCGGTCGTTGGCCGTGCGGGGAATCGGGCGTCTTGATGGAGAGGACGCCGCTCGCTATTTGGGTATCGCTCTCAACGATGCCAACTCGCGAGTAGTCGTTCAGGCCGTAAGTGCCCTGAGTCGTAAAAAAGACGACAAATCGAAAGAGCTTCTCAGTCGCAAGTTCGCCTCCGAAGAAAACGAAAATCTGCTGGTACAGATACTAAGCTCACTCCAAACTCAGGAGAACAAAAGCTCCATTGATCGAGCCGAGCAGCTTTTGCAGAACAGCTCCTCTGAAAATGTGATTGCGGCGGCTCTGAAGTATATCGCCAGTGTCAGGAAAGAGCGAGCCGTAGCTCTGATTGATTCCATGCTCATCTCCCCCAGTGAATTGATAAAGGTTGCCTGCGCAGAATCTTACGGTCTGGTCGGGCGGGAAAACGTGGTCAAGCGACTGGCCACTCTGTTCAATGATGATGCCCCCGCGGTGCGGGCCGCTGCTTTCTCGGCTTTGGCCATGGTAGACAGCAGCGAGTTTGAGTTTTTCATTGGGCAGGCCCTGGAAGATCAGGATATGATCCCGGTCGTACTGGCTATCGATCAAATAAAAGAGCGGAAACTGGCCAGCTACTTTCCACGACTTCTGGCCCTGAGCGATCATGTTCCCCCGGTTGAGGTTGACATTCGTCGGGCTCTGGTAGATGCGGCGGAAGGCTTCCTGAGCGAGAACAAAGAAGACAGCGCCGCCATGCGACTTCTCATCAACGGGGCGCTTGACCGTGACTATGTGGTCCGCAAGGAGGCAGCGGCTGTTTACTCTTCTGTTCTCGGCGAAGAACGACAGGACCTGCTTGGTCGGGTGCAAACCCGGTTGTCAGAAGGGGAGATCGAAGACGCCCTCGCTGAGTACATCAATCCACCGCAGGCAAAGATTGTAACTTCCAAGGGAGAGATAGTTATTGAGCTTGCGTTCGATGCCGCACCCCTGACGGTGCTGAACTTCATAGAATTGGCTGAACGGGGGGAATACGATGGCCTGATATTCCACCGGATCATCCCGGATTTTGTTGTTCAGGGAGGAGACCCGCGCGGCGATGGTTGGGGCGGACCTGGCTATGCCATCCGGTGTGAATATTCCCAGCTCCCTTATCTCAGGGGAACAGTGGGCATTGCAACTTCGGGGAAGGACACGGGCGGCTCGCAGTTTTTTATTACTCATTCACCCCAACCTCATCTTGAGGCCAACTACACCATCTTTGGTCAGGTGCTGACCGGGATGGAGGTTGTGGATCAGATAGTGCGTGGTGACAGAATCGAAAAAATTATTATAGATGAAGAACCAATATGAAAATCAGAAATGCGATAATTACTCTGGCGGTGCTCCTCTCCGCCACTCTCTCCAGTCTCTCGGCCCAGACCAACGGTTCGGCTACGGATGCCGATGCTATCATCAAGCAGATGTTAACGGTAGAAAAAAAGCAGCGCCAGATGCTGAACGATGTTGTGTTCGACACCGAGATGCTTGAAGGAGAGTTTAACGATGATGGTGAATTTGTTGAAAAAGCTAAATTCATCAAAAAGACATACATCAAGTATCTGGCCGATACCGCTCTCTTCCATGAAGAATATCTGGAGTACTACAAAGAGGGAGAACTGAAGTCTGAAAAGGACGCCAAAAACCAGGGGAAAGAAAAGATAGAAAAAAAGAAAAAACGGAAAACCAGAGATATCTCTTTCCCCATGCTGGCCCCTTTCTATGATGAAAACCGGGCCAAGTATGAAATTCAGTACAATGGCGTGACGCCCGATCCGGTTGACGGCTTTGTATGCCACCATTTCAAGGTGCATGCCGTGGAACCGGCCGAAGGTCTGGTGAACGGCGACTTTTATGTAGAGACAGATGGATTCAACCTGGTGCGAGTGGATTTTGCCCCCTCAAAACTGGTTAAGAAGATGATGTTCAAATTGGAAAAGTTGAACATGTCCATTCATTATGCCCCCGAAGAAAATGGCTACTGGCTGCCATCCCAATTTGATATCGAAGGGAAGGGGAAAGCGGCCTTCTTCATTGGGGTCAAGTTTGCCGGAACGGAATTCTACCGTAACCCGGTAATCAATGGCGGGATTGATGAATCAATGTTTGGGGATCAAAATGGAAACTGAATTCAAAACCAAAGTTATTCCGGTAGAAATGCCGACCGACTGCAACGTCATTTTTGGGCAGTCACATTTTGTCAAGACAGTTGAAGATATCTACGAAGCTCTAATTACGACTTCAAGTTCACTGCAATTTGGAATCGCCTTTTGTGAGGCATCGCAGAAACGTCTGGTCAGAACCGATGGAAACGACCCGGCCATGATTGAGGCTGCCACCCAGGCTGCCTTTGATGTGGCCTGCGGTCACTCTTTCTTTATCTTTCTAAAAGGCGGCTTCCCGATCAACATTCTCAACCGCGTCAAAGAGTGCCAGGAAGTCTGTCGCCTTTTCTGTGCCACCGCCAACCCGTTGCAAATTCTGGTCGCGGAAACCAGGCAAGGGCGCGGAGTGCAGGGTGTGGTGGACGGTGAAACTCCGGTCGGCGTTGAGACTGACTCTGACCGGAAAGAGCGAACTGAATTTCTCCGAAGTATAGGCTATAAACGATAACAACTTGAGGTCAAGACATGCGCTTTGAAATCGATCGCTCGCCAACTGAAAAACTGATAATTGAGGGCTCAGAATACAAAGGGCATCAGTTGATCTCGCTGAGAATTTATTTCTTGTCCACCAATGAAGAGTGGCTGCCGACCAAAAAAGGTGTCACGTTCAAACGGGAGCAGTTTGACGAAGTGTTGGAAGCGCTGAATAAGATCAAAGTAGAAAAGTAATCGCCGCCGTTTCGGCTGCCGACAGTCTTCGACCACTCGCGCACTGGCAGGAAAGATGCTGATTTTCACTACTGACAAGCCGCGCCTGGCCCGGCATTTTCAAAAAGACCCGGTTCTCTTTTCATATCACCTGGGTGATCTGGATGATTTCTTTTTCCCTTACTGCCAGTTCGCCTGCGTCTATCACCCCACGCGAGCTATTATTGAAGAAGCCGTTATTGTCTACAACGGCGGATGCCTTCCGGCCATTCTGATGTTTGGTCTGACTGAGCGGTTTCAATCGCTGATGTCCAATCTGGTTGATCTTCTCCCCCCCAGGTTTCACGGTCATTTTCAACCGCCGACCCGGGAGATTCTCCTGACCCGATATAGTGAGAGCAAGTCCCATGGAAAGCATCTGAAGATGAAACTGGAGGACCCGGACAGGCTGAAGTCCGGCGAAGATCATAGCTTCCAACTGCGTCGTCTGGATGAATCTGATCTGGGTGAGCTAAGGTCGCTCTACCAGTCAGCCCACCCGGGACACTACTTCATTGATCGGATGCTCCAGACCGGGAAGTACTTTGGGATTCTGGCAGACAACGCCATTGTGGCCGTGGCCGGAGTGCATGTTTGCTCTGCGGAGTATAAGATTGCGGCCCTCGGGAATATCGTCACTCATCCGGATTATCGCGGACAGGGAATGGGGACAGCCATTACGGCGCATCTGACTCAAGAGCTTATAGCCGAAGGTCTCACTGTCACGTTAAATGTCAGCGCCGAGAACAATCCGGCCATTGTGCTCTATGAGAAATTAGGCTTCGTTGCCGTCCATGAGTATTATGCCGCTGACTTTGATCTTCGCAATCAAGAGCAATAGCTTCTCAGCTGTCATCTCGTATGGCTGAATCCGCAGAATCCGATTCAAAATTTGGAGTAGAGGAATTATCCCCGGTCATGTTCGGGCCGGAGGTCGCCGCCTCTTTTCGCTCGTGTCGTTGAACAAGCAGAAGATGCAGAAGTATAAAAACTATAGAGCAGCTGATAGCCGCATCAGCCAGGTTGAATGTCCACCAGCGTTCAAGGTGCAGGCCGAATATATCGACATCCGGGACGTCGACATCTATGAAATCGACCACTTTCCCGATTCGAAGCCTGTCAATAATATTCCCAATCGCTCCGGCGGAAATAAATGAAAGCGGAATTGAAGTGACTGAATAAAATCTGCTCTGGTATAGAAAATAGAGAACAAACAGCAGTATCAATGAGGCGGCTACAAGATAGTAATGCGAGGGACCAAAGCTGGTTCCCAGCGCTCCGCCATTGTTGTAGACCAGCGTGAGCATCAGGAAATCCCCTATCAGGCTGATAGAGGGGCCCGCACTCAGGGCTTCCACCGCCCAGAATTTAGTGAACTGATCCAGGGCAACAACAACGCCGATAATTACGGCGGGCCAGATTAGCGTTCGGAGATTCTTATTTCCCAGGGCGCTTGTCCTCTTCGGCTGACTTGCACTCAATACAGAGGCGGGCATGCGGAACAGCTTTCAACCTGTCTTTGCTGATCCAATCATTACAGACCACGCAGCGGCCATAACTGCCATCTTCAATACGGCGCAATGCTTCGTCAATGTGGTAGACAAAGCGGCCGGATTTGGAAGCCAGCATGAACGCCATCTCCTTCTCCATGGCATCGGTCCCCTGATCAGCCATGTGATAAGAATAAGATGACAGATCGCCGGTAGCTTCTTTGGTGGTAACGCCCACATGGTCCTTCATAACGTCACCCAGGTCAGCCAGTATTTTCTTTTTCCGTTCCAGGAGAATCTTCTTGAATCTTTCGAGTTCTGTTTTTCTCATGGTCGACCTCTGTTTTATAGTAACCGGGTCAGGTTTTTGCTACTTCTATATTCGTCATTTCGCCGTTGATGTTCCATTCCTGACCGTTGGAGAGGTTGCTTTCATCCACAACTTCAATCCGGCTGGCCAGAGTCTCACGGCAGATAAAGTCTTCATGATGCCGCGCGGCAGAAATTAGCTTATCGCTTGAGGATAACCGGACCAGAATGCTGTCGGTAACTTCAAGCCCGGTCGATTTACGCATGTTCTGAATCTTGTTGACCAATTCTCGGGCGTATCCCTCTTCCCTGAGATCATCGCTGATCGCAGTTGTCAGAGCAATTGTCACCCGCCCGTCCGATTCTATCGCGTAACCATCCCGCTCGCCGCGCACGACCATGATCTCTTCGTCGGTCAAAACCACGCGATGGCCGTCCAGTTCAATAGTAACTTGTTTGTCCCGAACAAACTGTTGAATCTCTGCCGAAGTCATTGAGCTCACCAACTGGGCGGCGTTTTTAACATCATTGCCCAGTTTTGGACCGGCTGTCTTAAAATTCAACTTGGCCGAGTAATCAATATATTCATCCAGCGCGTCGGCGGAGACAATCTCTTTGATATTCAGTTCATCCTTAATAATATCAAAGTACTCCAGCAGGCGATCAAAATCCTCTTGCCCGGGAAGAGAAACCATCAACCTGGCCAGGGGCTGGCGCACCTTCAGGTTCCGGCGCGACCTTGCCGCGCGACCGAGTGAGACAATACTCTCAGCTTCGCTCATAGTCTCCTCAAGGGCCTTGTCAATAGCGCTCTCGTCCGCCGAAGGATAATCAGTCAGGTGCACTGAAAGAGGAGCGCCAAACTTCTCACGGTTCTCTCCCTGCAGCTCTTTCCAGATCAGTTCCGAGATGAACGGCGTGATTGGCGCTGTCAGGCGGCAGATTCCGGTCAGCAGACGGTAGAGCGTAAGGTACGCCCGCATCTTTGACGGGTCATCATCTTTGGCCCAGAAGCGACGACGATTGTTGCGCACGTACCAGTTGGAGAGATCATCAATGACAACCTGTTGAATTGTCCTGACCGTACGCGTGATATCATACTCATCAAGGGTTTTGGTAACACTCTTGACCAGGCTGTTGTATTTGGAGATTATCCAGCGATCAAAGCGTTCCTCCGGGCCCGCCTTGCTCTCAAGGAAACTCTCTACACTCATCCCCGCCTTTTCGGCCCGGGGAAGGATATTATCAATATTGGCGTACAGGACAAAGAAAGCATGAGTGTTGCGAAGCGTATCAAAATATTTGCGGATAACTTCCTTGAGTCCTTCCAAATCAAATTTGGTAGGCAGCCATGGATTAGAAACCACCATCATGTACCAGCGAAGCGGGTCGGCGCCATACTGATCGACTGTCGCAAAGGGATCAACAACATTCCCTTTGTGCTTTGACATTTTCTTCCCCTCTTTGTCCAGTATGAACTCCTGGACAATAACGTTCTCAAAAGGAGCCTTGTCAAAAAGGAGAGTGGAAATCGCCAGCAGAGTATAAAACCATCCACGCGTTTGATCAATTGCTTCAGAAATAAACGCCGCCGGGAACTTGGCTTCAAATTCTTCCTCGTTCTCAAACGGGTAGTGCCATTGAGCTAACGGCATGGAGCCCGCGTCAAACCAGACATCGATCACTTCCGGGACCCGGTTCATACTTTTACCGCACTCGCATTTGAGCTGGACTTCATCCATCATCGGTTTGTGCAGGTCAACTTCTTCGGGACAGTTGATAGCCTCTTTCTTCAGCTGCTCAATAGAGCCAACCGCGCGCATCTTGCCGCACGATTCATCCTCACAAACCCAGATAGGCAGAGGTGTTCCCCAGAACCGTTCGCGTGAAAGGGCCCAATCAACATTGTTCTCCAGCCAGTCAGCCATACGACCGGAGCGGACTTCATCCGGGTACCAATTGATGGAATTGTTGTTTTTCAGCAACTGGTCCCTGAACTGGGTCGTGCGAATGTACCAGGACTTCCGAGCAATATAGATCAGGGGGGAATCACAACGCCAGCAGAATGGATAGTTATGTTCGTAGAGCTCTTTCTTGAAGAGCTTCCCTTCAATCTTGAGGTCTTTGATGATCTCTTTGTCGGCATCCTTGATATACATGTCGGCGTATTTACCGGCGATCTCTTTGAAATGCCCGTTCGGTTCAATAGCCTGCAGTACCGGAAGGTTATGCTGTTTGCCAATCTCGTAGTCATCGGCGCCAAAACCGGGAGCAATGTGAACAATACCGGTACCATCATCCATAGTAACAAAGTCGCCGGTCACGACAAAAAATGCCTTATCCGCTTCGGATTTATAGAAATCAAACAGGGGTTCAAATTTCCGGCCAACAAAATCTTTTCCTTTGAACCGTTTCAGAATCTCTTTTTCTTCGCCAAACACTTTCCCAATTAGCGCCTCGGCCAGGAGCAGCTTCTCCCCTTCATGTTCCACCAGGGCGTAGTCAGCATCGGGCGAAAAACAGAGGGCCGCGTTTGAAGGGAGGGTCCACGGTGTGGTTGTCCAGACGAGATAGAAAAAGTCTTCGTCAGCCGCTTTGAACTTAACATAAATGGAGGGGTCTTTGATCAGGTCATACCCCTGGGCGACTTCATGACTGGAAAGCCCGGTTCCGCAACTGGGGCAGAACGGAACTGTCCGGTGGCCGAGATAAATCAGGTCCCGATCCCAGAAATTCTTGAGTATCCACCAAACCGATTCTATATACTCGTTCTTCAGCGTGACATAAGCATCATCAAGGTCCAGCCAGTAGCCGATCCGACGGGTGATATTGTTCCAGTCTTCGAGGTACTTAAAAACGGATTTACGGCACTGCTGATTGAATTTCTCTATACCGTACTCGAGGACTCCGGCTTTGCTTTCCAGGCCAAGCTGTTTTTCAACTTCAATCTCGACTGGAAGGCCGTGCGTATCCCAGCCTCCTTTGCGGTCTACTCTAAAGCCTCGCATAGCTTTATAGCGACAGATCAGATCCTTGATCGTACGCCCGCCGATATGATGAATCCCCGGGCGACCATTGGCGGTCGGGGGACCTTCGTAGAAGACGAAATGCTCTTTTCCTTCCCTTTGGGCGAGCGACTTATGGAAAACGTCGTTTTTCTCCCAGAATTCAAGGATTTTTTCTTCGGCCGAGGGGATGCTGAAGTTCTCTTTTAGCGGGTCAAATTTCATAATTCCAAACAGTTTAGCGATACGGTTCAAGCTTTTGTGTTAGCCGCTTAATCTATCGGATTCGCACGATTTTGGCAAGATTTTAATGCAGAGAGGGGTGGAAGGGACTTTCCCATGCGACTTTTGGAAGCGCCTCAAATTTTTGTCCCCCGTGTTCCTCCCCTCCCCCCCGGCACTTCTTGATTTTTCCCGCGTTATTATGCTTATTGGACCCTGTTAAATATGAACCTCCGCAGAAAGGGCAAAAATGACCACCGCATCCGTTACCAGCGATATCCCGAAAAGATCAGATATTCAGGATGAACATAAATGGCAATTGACCGATATTTATGCCTCCGATGAAACATGGGAATCTGACTATGAAAAGGTCCTTTCCCTGATTGAAAAAGGGAAGACGTTTGCCGGAAAACTGAGCGACGCCCAGGAGCTTTACAACTGCCTGCAAGTCCGTAACGAACTGAGCAAGATTGCTTTCAGCCTGTATCAGTATGCCAAACTTAACAAAGACCTGGATAACCGGGAATCAAAGTATCAGGCCATTACCGATCGCGCCGCCATGCTCTCTTCACAGGCCGCCGCCGCTTTCTCCTTTGTTGAACCGGAACTGCTAAAACTGACCGATGACAAACTGCGCCAGATGGCCAGTGAATTCCCGGAAACAGATATCTATGATCTGTACATCAAGGAATTGATCCGCTTCCGTAGGCATATTCGTTCTGAGGAAGTCGAAGAACTCCTGGCCCAGTCATCAATGGTCACCCGTGCCCCGGATTCAATCTTCACCATGCTCGATGATGCCGATATCGTCTACCCCTCCATTAAAGATGAAAAGGGGAACGAGATTCAGTTGACCAAACAGCGCTATGCCAAGATGTTGGAATCTTCTGACCCTCGCGTACGTGCCGATGCCAGCAACGGTTTTTACCAGCCGTACAAGGCGCATCTCAACACCCTGAGCGCCTCGCTCTCTTCTTCGGTCAACGCTGATATTTTTTACAGCAAAGCCCGCAAATTTGATAGCTGCCTGGCTGCATCGCTTGATGGAGACAACATCCCTCTGTCCGTATATCATTCACTCCTGGATAACACCGAATCTGACCTGGCCGGTCTGCACAAATATGTGGAACTGAGGAAGAAACTTCTCAAGCTGGACAAGGTCCACATGTATGATATGAGCTGTCCCCTCTTTCCGGATCGTGACTACGATGTCAACTACGATGACGCGGTTGCCCAGATTATGCAGGCGGTCAAGCCGCTGGGAGAAAAGTACCGAAGTAAACTGCGCGAGGCGTTTGACTCCCGCTGGATTGATGTCTACGAAACAGCCGGCAAAGGGAGCGGTGCCTACAGTTGGGGAAACTACTCGGTGCATCCGTATGTCCTGATGAACTACAACGACACCGTTGATAATATGTTCACCTTGGCCCATGAGATGGGCCACGCCATGCACAGTCATCTCTCCAACACAACTCAGCCGTATCCAAAGCATCAGTACGCCATTTTTGTGGCCGAAGTCGCTTCGACTCTCAACGAAGGACTCCTGTTGGAACATCTGCTCAAGAAGAGTACGGACAAGCAGGACAAGCTCTATTTGCTCAATCGGCACATTGATAATACCGTTGGCACGTTTTTCAATCAGATTATGTACGCCCGCTTTGAACTTCGCATCCATGAAGAAGTTGAGAAGGGTGGAGCGCTCTCGTCCGACCTGATGACTTCCATCTGGAAAGAACTGACCGAGCAGTACTATGGTCCGGGCCTGACGATTGATGAAATGTCTATCCTCAAATGGAGCCGCATCCCGCATTTCTATATGACCTATTACGTCTTCCAGTACGCGACTTCGTATGCCGCTTCACAGGCGATTCTGACCAAGTTTCTGGCCGGGGATGATTCCGTTATTGAAAAATACCTGGGACTTCTCTCGGCAGGCGGATCGGACTATCCGATTGAACTGCTTAAGAAGTGCGATGTTGACATGGGGACAGCCGACCCGGTCAAGGCGACCCTGAAACTGTTTGCCGATCAGGTCAACGAGATGGAGCGCCTCGCCCTGGGATAGGACCGGGTGGCCACAGTTCTTTGTGAAATCGACTGGTTGCGGAGACCAGGTGTCTCAGCTACTCTCTCCTTCGCCGTCCAAAGGAATTGTCCCGACTTCGTCGGTCCGAAGGAATAAAACTGACCTCGTCTGAAATTGTTTTGAAGTCAGTGACAATTCTCAATATCGGCAGTACTCCTGGTCGCCGTGCGAAGCAATAATCGTAGCTTTGCTAGTTTGTGAAGAGGTCGAATATGTTTCCGAGCATGCTGCTGTCGGCTTTGAAAAACTCTGTGTATTTGCACTGGGCGCAGGTGACTGATGAAAACCTCGCTCCTTGAACATCGAAAATCTTGGACCAAAATCCTCCCGCGGCGCGCATCTCCCCTATCTGGCAGGTAGTGCAAGAGCATTTGGGGCAATGGTAGTTTAGAGTCTGCATATTCATGGACATATCTCCTTAAAGCTTTTCTGAATCATATACTAACTGGCGGAGAGTTTATTCAATTGCCGGTTTTGGAGCGATAGTCGGCGATTGCGGCTCGGATAGCATCCGGGGCAATGTTGGAGCAGTTCATTTTTTCTGCCGGGAGGCCATTTAAGGCTTTGGCAACTTCTTCTCGGGTCAGTTTTTCAGCCTCCTCAATTGACTTACCGACCAGTAGCTCCGAGGCTGCCGAACTGGTGGCAATAGCGGCGGCGCAGCCGAATGTTTTGTAGCGGACTTCCACCAGGCGGCCATTTTCAACCCGGATGAACATCTTCATAACATCGCCGCAGGAAGGATTACCGACAGTACCGATACCATCGGCGTTTTTGATCTCACCAGTGTTACGCGGATTCTGAAAGTGCTCTAAAACGGTTTCGTTGTACATGGCTAACAAGTTAGTTTTAAGCTTTGCAAGAATCAACCGCTATTCTCAAGACAATGATAATAGGAACGGGCAACCGCTTTTCTTTTTGGCTGAGATAGGTTATTGTTATTCTCAGCAAGAGTGCATAGTTGGAGGAACAGATAGTGCCCGAAAAGATTCCCTGGATTGAACGAAAATTTGCTTTTGACACGCCCGCCGATCAGTTCCCCTCCATCATTGAGCGTCTGCGCGGAACACCGGCGAGAGTCGAGGCTGTAGTGCAAAAGCTGCCGCCCGCATGGTACACCCGGAAGCCGGAACATGGCTGGACCATTCAGAGCCATATCGGGCATCTGGTGTCGGTCGAGGAGCTCTTTGATAACCGCTTGAGTCAGTTCCTTGAAGGAGCCGAGGAACTTATCGCGGCGGACATGAGTAACCGGAATACGGAGACAGCCGACTACGATGCTATCTCAATGGAAGATGTGCTGAACCTGTTTAAGTCCGTCCGGCATAGGTTCGTAAGCCATTTGGAAGCGGTTGATCAGTCACT
>JARGFS010000038.1 GCA_029211095.1 bacterium
ATTTTTTTGTCGTGGATGAGGATCATCGGATCTTCAAGGACAGCTTCCATCGCGTCCGGATCGGTCACGAAATACGGAGACACATAGCCGCGATCAAACTGCATACCTTCAACAACGTCAAGAGTGGTTTCGGCGGTCTTGGCTTCTTCAACCGTGATGACGCCGTCTTTGCCGACTTTTTCCATAGCTTCGGAGATTAACTCACCAATCTGAGAGTCGTTGTTGGCGGAAATAGTGCCGACCTGGGAGATGTCTTCTTTTCCGGAGACCGGCTTGGACATCTTGGAGATATTCTCGCTGACAATCGCGACAGCTTTGTCAATGCCACGCTTGATCGACATCGGGTTATGACCGGCGGTGACGTTCTTGACGCCTTCGCGGTAGATAGCTTGGGCAATCAGGGTAGCGGTGGTGGTACCGTCGCCGGCGATATCTGAGGTCTTGGAAGCAACTTCCTTGACCATCTGGGCGCCGATATTTTCAAAATGATCTTCGAGCTCGATCTCTTTGGCGACCGTTACGCCATCTTTGGTGACAGTCGGGGAGCCGAATTTTTTCTCAAGTACAACATTGCGACCTTTGGGACCAAGGGTAACCTTGACCGCGTCGGCCAGTTTGTCCACGCCCAGTTTTAGTCTGGAGCGGGCTTCAACATTAAAATGTATTAGCTTAGACATTTAATCTTCCTTTTCTTTCTTCGTAGGTCGGGAGGTTTGTCACCCTGAGCATAGTCGAAGGGTGGTCCCGACAGTTACACACGCCAATTACGAATTAGTGATGACCGCGAAAATATCGGATTCGCGCATGATCAGGTATTCATCTCCATCAATAGAGACTTCGGTGCCGGAGTATTTACCATAGAGCACCTTGTCGCCGGACTTAACTTCGAGAGGCATCTTTTTGCCTTCGTCAGAGATACGGCCTTCGCCCACGGCGATAATTTCGCCTTCCATCGGTTTTTCTTTGGCGGTATCGGGGATGATGATGCCACCTTTTTTGGTTTCCTGTTCGGCCAGCGGTCGGACCACAACACGGTCGGCAAGCGGTTTAACGTTCATTTTGTTTCCCTCCTGGGGGTTGGTTATGAGTTTCTTACTCTCTAAATATACTACTTTGTCCTCTTGTTAGCACTCATATAAGTTGAGTGCTAACAGATGATCAATATAGATTTAACGGTGAAGTTGTCAAGAAGTTTCAGCCCATAGGGCTGTTTTTTGCGATATTTTGTGATATTTTTCGCGATTTTGCCACAATCGGACTATGTTCTTCGCACAGCTATATTACTGTGGTCTTGCTACTTACCTGTCAGGCTGTCAGAATATCGTGGTACAATCCTGTCCTATATCGCCTAAACGGCAGTAGGGGTGCCAGAGTGGCAGGGTAATTGGAGGACACAGTCAAAAAAGTGAGCCGTGAAGGTAGGTGATCAAGAAGAGACTCCCGCATAATCCTCACTATAACTGTGAGTTCGAAAAAACACGATTAAACGTGAATATATGTTGACTTCGTTTAGTATGATACATAGACTGTTCTCGAATTGTTCTTTGATAACTGAATCCGGTTGAATTACTACCTCCCTGGCAGGACTGCCACGCCCCATTGGGCCACCGCCGCTTCCATTCAAAATCAGTTGGTTTTGGTGGGTTCGCGTCTTGCGACACCATTGCCCCGTTTCCGACGCGGTCGGTTACGGGTCGATTAGTAGGCGGATCGTGAATCGATGAAGACCGATTTCCTCAAATCAGTCGTTAATCGATTCATGGATACAAAAAGTCGACGTCTTGTCGACGGATTTAGATGTTAACCTATAATTATGGAGGTAGTCAATGGTTTCACCGGATGTTCAGTTGTTGCTGACGTCGGCGAGGGAGATTATTGCTCGCTTGTCATCGAAATGCAACAACGTTCAAATCCGGGGGGATCTTTCTGATCTCAGTGACCTTTTGTCGCGAGTCGAGCAATTGCACGACCAGCGCCGGGTCAGCAGTGAGAAGGTGTTGCAAATGATACTTGCACTGCTAGAGCTTACTAAGTTCTTCGGAGACTAAAAAGATTCTCCCTTTTTGTTTATTATGGAAATAGGAAAGACACTTAAGATATTTCGCCATACAGTTGGCATGCGTCAGGCAGAATTATCCCGCTTGACCGACGTGTCTGTCAATTACATCTCCATGGTTGAGAACGGGCGGCGTGAACCAAGTATCAAGTTCATAAAAAGAGCGGCGGACGTCTTCAATATACCTGCAGGTGCCTTCTTCTGGAATGTTGATGAATTTTCTAAGAGCGACGATGCGGAATTTGCAAATGTAGCGAACAGTTTACAGGAACTTTATTGGTCAATTATTAAATCCAGACTTTCCAAGTTTAATTCCACAAGCAGCGAAACTCATGAAGAGAAGTGATCAGAAACCGGCGTTTTTCAACTATATCGGAATGGCCGAAAGGAACTCACCAAACTGATTTCCTCCAAAGCGCGATTGATTCGCAGTTTTATTGACAATGGAAGACCAATAGATGCTCCTCAGGGTGAACTAAAACAAGTACTAAGAAAAACAGATCGGTTGCTTGCAAGAACCAGCTTGCCCTCTTTCTTTTATGGGTCAAAGAAGGGTGTATCTCAAATTCAAGCTGCGCTACTTCATAGAGACAGTGAGTACATCTTCAAACTGGACTTGAAAAAGTTCTTTCCGTCAACTGGAGAGAGGCGTGTAACGACAGAATCACCGATATTCTTATATTCAGAACCGAGTGCCGCGTCCGAAGTTCTG
Source organism: bacterium (assembly GCA_029211095.1). Taxonomy (GTDB): domain Bacteria; phylum Zixibacteria; class MSB-5A5; order GN15; family FEB-12; genus JARGFS01. The sequence goes on from JARGFS010000038.1 coordinate 2,769, forward strand.
CTTATGACGATGCACCATGTAAGCCATTATCCATGAACAGTGCGAGGAGTTACAGATGGAATTTCGATTTGATCTGGCGATCAAAAGAGCGAGCGCGGCCATCACGAAAAAAGTCGTCGGCCCACGTGTCAAAGGTCTGGTCGTGGAATCAGAAACCGGCTTGTTTGTCGTCGATCCCGAAGACGAGTATGGCGTCGGCAGAAAACTGCGCAAGTCTGGCCGCTATGGCGTGGAAGAACTGAAACGGATTACACCGCTACTCACTTCGGAATCAAGAGTTCTGATTGTCGGCGCACATATCGGCACACTGGCTATTCCCGCATCTCGACACTGCCACGAGGTAGCTGCAATTGAGGCCAATCCCGCTTCTTTTGCTCTGTTGCAAATGAACATCGACCTCAACCGCCGTCACAACTGCCGGCCGATGCACATTGCGGCCAGTGACGAGAACGGTGTCCTTGAGTTTCTTCTCAACCGGGTGAACTCCGGCGGAAGCAAGCGACTCCCCAAGGTCCGAAAGTACATGTATTACTATGATGATCCGGAGGTGGCGAGAGTGCAGTGTGCGCGGCTCGACGACTACCTGGATGGATCAAAGTTTGATGTTGTCGTAATGGACATCGAAGGATCCGAGTACCACGCCTTGAAGGGGATGCAGAACCTGCTCGCCGGAGCCAAAGTCCTGTTCGTCGAGTTTGTTCCTCATCATTTCAGGTATGTCAGTGACATTACTGTTGAGCAGTTTCTTTCTGTGATCGCACCTCACTTCAATCGATTGACTATACCATCCAAAGGAATTACGGTGGGCGCTGACGAGTTCGAAAGAATTCTCACCGTAATGTTTGAACAAGACGACGAGGACGGAGACCTCAAATTCGAAAAGGTCTAGCTAATCGGAGAGCCCTGCCGCCTCGGCTTTGTTGACAGAGGCTCAGCGAGAACTTAGAAGGCAGGAGGGGTTTGTACCAAATCTAACAAAAACGCAACTCAGTAATCCTACGACGGAACAGGTGGTCGCAGGAATACGGGTCGACAGTAGAATCGACTGTCCAAGTGAGAAGATTCAAACGGTACGAGAGATTCTGGACAAATTGGCCTCTTTAAAGGAGCGCAATATATTGCTCGAAGAAAGGCAGTTCAACTCAATAGAAGGTCAAATCAGGTACATTAAGAGGCCAAATGCTGGTGCTGCCAGTTCTCTGTCGAAAAGACTACTCAAGCTGAACTCAGTGATCACTTAGCGTCTCCGAGTTCCTCCCCCACACTTCCACCTCCAACCCTGAAATGCTTGTGAAGAGGGATGTGTCAATAGGAGCAGGTCGCGATGCGAACCGTATCAAAGCAGAAGCAAGCCAACCGGTGCGGATTAAGTTTCCTTTGACTCCGCTCAGGGTGACTTGATTCGGAATTGGCAGGACCACAGGGGTTCTGCCCTACTAAGACTAAAGAGTTCCGTCCTGCTCAGCTAAGAATAACGATTCGTGCTGCCAGTCAAAACCAGATGGCCAACTTTGATTCGGCCATGATCATGGCCATCCGCGGGCAGATACATCCTCGGTGGGTGAGGTCGAACAGATTCTATCGGTCATATTTGTCATCCTTCTTTTTGCCGGCCAGTCCCATCTGCCGAAGTTCTTTCATCGCTTTATGATGCTGAGATATTCTCTTGCCCCATTCGCGTGACTCGCGGCGGGCCGAAGCGTTGTCTTTCTTGCGTTCGAGGTGTTGCAGTTCTTTCTGGAGTTTCAAGTAGCTTTGGTAACGTTTCTCGTTCAGTTCGCCGGACTCAATGGCAGCAACCACGGCGCAGCCCGGTTCGGAGACATGGCTGCAGTCAGCAAAGCGACAGCTGTTCATCAATGATTCGATATCTTCAAAGGCAGAATTGAGACTGGCTTCGCTACTCCAGAGCTGGATCTCTCGCATGCCGGGCGTATCTATGACAATGGCGCCGGATGGGAGGATGATGAGTTCGCGATAGGTAGTGGTATGTTTTCCTTTGCTTTTGAATTCGGAGACATCGTTGGTCCTTTGACGGTCATATCCCAGGAGGCGGTTGATCAGGGTCGATTTCCCGGCTCCGGAAGAGCCTAAGAAGGCGACGGTTCGGCCGGGCCGAAGGAAAACATCCAGTCGGTCCAGACCGGTATTGTCCAGCGCGCTCAATGACAGGACCGGGAGTCCGGGTGCAAGTAGTTCGGTCTCGCTGACCAATTGTTCAACGTTGTCGCAGATATCGGATTTGTTCAGCAGGATGACCGGCTCCGCTCCGGAGTCATACAGGTTGGTTATCCATCGCTCAAGACGACGCGGGTTGTAGTCATTGTCCAGGCCGACGACCAGAAAGACAATGTCGATATTGGCTGCCATCAGTTGTTCTTCGGTAGTGATTCCGGCGGCGTTGCGGGACAACGATGTCTGTCGCGGAAGCAGGGAGTGAATTATGGCCGGGCTGTCAGGGTCAAGCAGCTGCACGCCGACCCAATCGCCAACGACCGGGAAATCAGACGGGTTGAGGGAATCGAAGCGGAATCTGCCGGAGATTTCGGCTGAGGTTTCGCCAAACTCACCCAAAAGGACGTAGCGCTCCCGATGCTGTTGGGCGACTCGGGCTACTTGCATGTCATTAATAATGGACGAATTGGACAGTTCTTGCCACTGTTGCGTCCATCCGAGTTGTTCAAGATTCATTTTGTTTCTCACACCTATAGTATGTAGACCAGAATCATCGCAGTAAATATAGTTATTCCACGAATTGATTGCGGCAGGTTTTTTGTTTATTGGAAATTCGGGTCGGTCCGAGTGGGTGTGTTGCGCAACTTACCGGATGAAGCGAGAGGGAGCCGGATCAGAAGAAAAAATACGGGAGTTGATCGCTAACAGTGACCCGCCAGAAGACGCGACACTACCATGTTGTTTCTGTTTTCGACAAGGGCCACAATACGCCTCCTAAGGTAAAGGGTTACTCACTAACGATCATTGACAGTAGAATTATAGATATTGTCGGTCAGATTGTCAAGTTTGTTTGAGATGCGATCACTCTATCTTGGTTTTGGTTCCATCCGCTTTCAATCTGTAGAACTTGCCGTCCTCCCGTACGAGAGCTTGGAGTGAACCGAGTTCATCGACCGGGACATCAATGCCGATCAGGCGGGAATCAAACAGGGTGGAGATACTGTCAACCTCGCTATGCCCGACAACGATAGAGGCGGCATCAAAATGATCAAGGACGCGGTCGATCTCGTTGGTTGTGGCCATAGGATAGCGGTCTTCCATCTCATAGTGATAGCCGCGATACCAGAACGGTCCTTTGGAGCCGTATAGGAACCTGGCTGAGTCGGCGAAGAGCAGTTGCGAAGAGCGAAGGTCCAGCGAGGTACGGGCTACCTGGTTGATGCTTGCAATTGTGTAGCCGCTATCAATGAGGAAGGGAGAGAGGCCGCCGTGCACAAAGAGGATGTCATCAATCTTCTCAACACTATTTTTTGAGCGCAGCCAGCGGCCCAGTTCACTGTCCGGGCCGAATAGATCGACATGACTGATACGGCTTTTGCGACTTATTCCGTTGAGGTATTTCTCGTCTATGTACCGATTATCGCCGCGGAGTACCATCAGTTCATGATTCCCCAATAGTGTGTGGACACGTCCGCCCACAAGGGAGGCTTCCTGTTCCAAGTGGTAGATCAGCCAGAGGCATTCGGTCACTTTGTCACCACGGTCAAAAATGTCGCCGTCAATTACCAGATGCCCGGTGCCATAGTTCCAGTGCAGGTTGCTGTCAATAACGGCGCCGCTTTGAAGGATTCTGACCAGATGTTCGTATTCGCCATGAAGGTCACTAACGGCAAAGAAGCGGGGGACGTTTCTGTAATCGGCCGGCGGAGTACTGAAGGGGAGATTGGCGATGGTGTAGGTTTTTTTGAGAATCGGCACAGTAGCCATTGAAAGTCAGGCCGTTGGTTGCGGCAAGCGGTTCTTTGATGATCTGTTCCTGACAATAGTAAAAGACAACGGCAGTGGAGCCGTTTTGCCAGATAATATGGGGGCCGTCGTTCAGGCTGTCACAAGGTTCTTCGGCGAATGCGCCAGGACCAATTGCGGCGGTCAGAACCAGAATCAAGAAATGAGCTATTGTTGTTTTCATGCCGCGAAAGATAACAAGGTTCGGTCCGGAAAGCAATTAACTCAGGGGGCCGAGCACGGAGCCGGGGGCGCGCCACCAAGAAAGAGGTAGTCGACAAACAAGGTCAGGTCGGAGATATCCGCTTGTGGGCCGGGACCGCCTTTCGACTTCGCTCAGGGCAGGCAAGGGTTCCGATCTACGGCTTGGTGTCAAAACCCGCAAGGGGATTTTGACCTACGTTAGATTTCAGAAGGCATGGTCGCCCACGGCTTGCCGTGGGCGACCCCCAGATCTGCAGATATGCGAAAGGAACCCAACGCAAGCGTTGGGCGACCGTCCGTAGATTGGGGCAGTCCCTTCGACATTGCTCAGGACGAGCGAGGGCGTCTGCCGCCCACAAAACATCGGTTGCGACCTACTTCTTCAGATTGTAGAATGTGTCCAGGCCGGGGTAAATGGCCATGTCGCCAATTGATTCTTCAATACGGAGCAGCTGGTTATATTTAGCGATCCGATCCGAACGGCACATCGATCCGGTCTTGATCTGTCCCGCCGAAGTTGCCACGACGACATCGGCGATAGTAGAATCCTCGGTTTCACCGGAGCGATGCGACACAACCGCAGTGAAGCCGGCCTTCTGGGCCATCTGGATAGCATCGAGCGTCTCGGTCAGGGTACCAATCTGGTTGAGTTTGATCAGAATGGAGTTGGCCGATTTTTGGTCGATGCCTCTTTTGAGGCGTTTAGGATTGGTGACAAACAGGTCGTCGCCAACGATCTGAATCAGGCCGCCGAGCTTCTCCGTCATAGCCTGCCAGCCATCCCAGTCATCTTCGGCCAGCCCGTCTTCGATAGAGATGATCGGGTACTTCTCACAGAGGGCGGCATAGTAGTCGATCATCTCAGCCGAGGTCAGTTTTTTTCCTTCGGCATCAAGATTGTAGGTCTTGGCTTCGACGTCGTAGAACTCAGTGGATGCAGGATCGAGCGCGATCATTATCTGTTCGCCCGCCTTGTAGCCGGAGTTGCCGACAGCTTCCATGATAACTTCGAGCGCCTCTTCGTTCGATTTCAGATCGGGCGCAAAGCCGCCTTCGTCACCAACGGCCGTGTTGTATCCCTTGGAAGAGAGGACCTTTTTGAGGTGCCCAAAAACTTCGGCGCCCATCTGTAATGCCTGGCGGATGTTCTCAGCGCCGACCGGCATAATCATGAATTCCTGCAGGTCGACATTATTGTCGGCATGTTTGCCGCCATTGAGAATATTCATCATCGGAACCGGGAGCATTTTGCAGTTGCTGCCGCCGATATACTCATACAGTTCCCGTCCGCAGGACTCCGCGGCCGCTTTGGCGGTGGCCAGGGAGACGCCGAGAATGGCGTTGGCTCCCAGCTTCTCTTTGTTCTCGGTGCCGTCAAGTTTGATCAGGTAGTTGTCCAGAGTGACCTGGTCAAAGGGATCGAGGTCATCGTTGAGAATTGCCGGAGCGATTTTCTCGTTGACGTTTTTGACCGCTTTTGAGACACCTTTGCCGAAGAAACTGGTTTTGTCTCCATCGCGGAGTTCGACCGCTTCGTGAGCGCCGGTTGAGGCGCCAGACGGAACTCCGGCCCTTCCGGTAGAACCATCGGAGAGAGCGACATCGACTTCGACCGTAGGTGTTCCGCGGCTATCAAGGATCTGGCGAGCGTGGATAAAGGCAAATTCTGACATTTCAAATCCCTTTCAGGTACTGTTTTCGATTTTTCCATACTTAACGGTTTGAACGGAAATCATCAAGCTGAAACAGTGCTGTCGGCAGCTTTTTTTGATGGAGGGAAAGTCCCATAGATAGCGGAGAAGGGCCCATAAGTTTTTTGGGGAGCAAAAGCGTATCCCGTTGGGAGACAGGTGCCTACTTGTCGGCACGAAGTTTGTTATGTAGAATGGTGCATGTTTGGGTGATTGAATGATTCAGGATCAGTGGATTCAAATAGACTGATCCGGGGCCGGTTTTGTCCGGCCCCTTTTTTTATCATTAGAAACAGATTGGCAAGGGACCGCCGAGGAACATGTATTCCACCAAATAGGTCAGATCGGTGATATCCACCGTGCCATCACCATTAACATCAGGGGCAAAGGGAAACAGAGGTGGCGGGCCGCCGTGAAACATGAAGTCAACCAGATAGCTCAGGTCGGCAATATCGGCTATAGTGCCGTTATTGTCGATGTCGGCACAGAGCCAGGTGAAGTTGGTGACTTCATAGCAATGAGGTCCGTCCCAGCCTGGTGAGTAGCTACCGGAACTGGTTGACCACATCCATACACCGCCGGGCGGAAAAAAAGCAGTGTCAAGGCAGACCGTTTTTCCCATACTACTCATATCGATCCTTGTGCTGATTCGCATTGCTTCCTGGTCGAAACCGTCCGGCAGTCCGGGATTGAAGAGAGTAACACAGCCGAATCCGATCGTATCCCCAAATTGGGCGACAGAAAAGACAAGGTCGCAGACCGGCTGGAGGGCAGGTGACCACTCTCCCGTTGGCTGGGACCAGGTTGCCCCGTTGGGGGAGATTAGTTGGAATCCGTGGGCCAACCCGGTGACAGCCTCCCCGGTCTGGTTAGAAAGAGAGATATGAAAAGTAACCGTGGTGTTGGCCATCAGACCCATTCCGTCATAGCCGTCTACATAACTCAAATAAACAGAGCCCTGGGCCGCTACTGCTGTCGATAGGAGCAGGATAAGGCAGAGTGCGGTTGAAATTGCAGTAATCAATTTCATATCAACGCATCCTTCCGGTTTTAGAAACAGTAACTCGTGTAACTGCTATAGTCCACGTCCAGAAACTCAAACAGGACCGGGGTACAAGTGCCCTGTATGATCTCTCGCCGGAGGCAGGGATGAACACTGTCTACGGTCAGACCCTGCAGGAGAGCCCAGTCAGCATTGGGATGTTTTCCATCTCCAACTGTTAGGAATTGGCCGTTGTCCGGCCAGCCGGGATAGTAATAGAATAAGGGGGCGGAAGGATCATCGGGGACAAAATCAAACTCCACCATGACGCCGTCAACACAGCTGCCGCTTCCCGAAGGGGCCGTTGATATCGAAATTACCCTTGCCGTTCCGGGGAAATCGCGATAGTCACAGGGTCCGCCGAGTGTCCCAACCATGACTGTGTCCACGGTAATCGTGTCCCAGGGGCAGAGGATGTTTTCGCCAGCCAGCACCGTAACCGTGTAGATTCCGTTGGGGACGTTGTGTAAGGTTGACTGAAGATTGTAGTAGCAGACACAAAAACATTGGGGAAGAGTGTCATGCTCGATAGCCGTGATGCTGGTGCCCTCAATTGACCAATCGACGTAATAGTGCGGGCAGCAGTTGAGGACCAGATTGGCATGGTGGAGGGTGAGATCACTCCCGACAGCTTCCACATAGGCGAATCCGCAAGGCCCCGTGACAACGGTGTCTATGCCAACCGTGTCCCCTTCGATTCCAATCAAAGTGACGATATAAGAGGTGATCTGCAGAGGACTTATCCCGGCGTATTCGGACTCGAGATTGAAGTAGCAAAGGCAGTCACATGGTTCGCCGAGGTCAGACTCGGTTGCCGTTACATGGGCGGTGTCTCCGGCGTAATTGAATTCATAGGTGACAGCATAATCCAGACAACAGTTGTAATAGGCGTAGTCGTGGTAGACATGCAGCCTGTCGCCGGCAATTTCGGCCCTCATGCTTTCGGTCTGGCTTTTCGGCGGAAGAGAATCAATGCAGGCGGCCCTGGAGAGAGGATAATGTACCGAAGTACAATCGATCCAGATCATATCAGAGATACAGGGGCCGGTAATGTCGGTGTGGATGGGGAGCGGGCAGTTTGGTTCCGAACCGCCGAGGAAGATATAGTCGACAAAGCAGGTCAGGTCAGAAATGTCGATTTGTCCGTTGCTGTCACAATCGGCTGAGGAGAGTTGAGCGGGGGCGGGTCCGTTCTGGAACAGCCAGGCAACCAGAAATGTTACATCGGTTATGTTAAGCGGTTCACCACTGTTGTCAGTGTCACCGCAAATAAAACCGACCACATCCGTTGTGGAGCAGAGGAAAAATAACAGCAGAAGAAATATTATTGCAACAACTGTCCATCGTCGTACCGATAGGATCGAAGACATTTTGTGTTCTCCATATTTTCTATCAGTAGAATGTTCAGAACCGAAGAGTATCGTGGTGTCTTCCTGCTGACACCTACCGTAAATTAATATTTACACATTGATAATATACGTATTAGTCTATGTTTGTGTCAAGAGATTATCGCTCGATACCGAGGGTCGGAAGCTAAACGCTCCCGTTAGCGGCGAGAAAATGGTATGGGCAACAGCCGCCAAACAAGGAATTAATGCCTTTGAATATGATTTTTCAAAAAAAAGAGGTGAGCCGGTCTGACTCACCTCCTGATAAAAATAATCAGGTCTGTTTAAACGGCTTATGCTCCTGGGCGAAGTAATCTTTGGTCATTTTGGTGACAACCCCGGAAAGAGCAACCAGGGCGACAAGATTGGGCAGGGCCATCAGGCCGAGCATGGTATCGCCAAAGGCCCAGACAGCTTCGAGATGCGTTATGGCGCCAACGAAAATCATAACCAGGTAGAGATAGCGGTACGGCGTTACAATCCAATTTCCAAAGAGGTACTGGATGGAGCGGTCACCGTAGTAGGACCAGGTGATCATGGTCGAAGAGGCAAAGAGGAGCACGGCGGCGGTGACAATATAGCTGCCATAGCCGTTCAGGAATGGGAGTCCCACTTTGAAAGCGTAGGCGGTCAGGGGGGAAGCATTGAGGGCCTGCCCGTCAACCATGACCGTCCAGGCGTCCGTTACCAAAATTGCCAGGCCAGTCAGAGTACAAATGGTGATGGTGTCAATATACGGTCCCATCATGGCCACGGTACCTTCGCGGACCGGCTGGTCAGTTTTGGCGGCAGCGTGGGCTATGGGAGCGGAACCCTGTCCGGCTTCGTTTGAGAAAAGACCGCGTTTTATGCCCCAGACGAGAGTGTACATGAAGGTCGATCCGGCAAAGCCTCCGACAGCACCGGTAGGAGTGAAGGCACCGGTGAAGATAGCACTGAAAGCGCCGGGAAGTTTGTCAATATTGAGAAGTATGATCAGCATGGCCCCGGCCACGTAGATAACGGTCATGAGTGGGGAGAGGACAGCGGTTACTTTTCCAATTCTCTTCATGCCGCCAATAATGACCAGCCCAACAAGAATGGCAATGACCAGTCCGGTGATCCACTGGGGGAAAGCGAAGTCGGAATAGAGTTGATCGGCGACGGTAAAGGCCTGAATGGCGTTGCCGGTGGCCAGAGCACAGATTGAAGCGGCGGATGCAAAGACAACGGCCAGCCACTTCCATCCCAGCGCCTGTTCAATATAGTACATCGGGCCGCCTGACGCGGTACCATCCGGATTTATTTTGCGGTATTTCATGGCCAGCGTGCACTCAGCATATTTCAAGGAAGTCCCCAGGATGCCGGTGACCCACATCCAGAACAGCGCGCCCGGTCCGCCAAAGTGAATGGCGATAGCAACCCCGGCAATATTCCCGATGCCGATTGTGGCCGAGAGAGCGGCCGACAATGCCTGGAAATGCGAAACGTCCCCTTCGTGCGAGGGGTCATCATATTTGCCGCGGGTGATATCAACGGAGTGTTTTAGCTGCCTGAGCTGAATCCAACCGAGCCGGAAAGAGATGAAGAGGCCGGTGCCGAGGAGAAGCACAATCATAATTGGGAAATCCTCGGGATAGGACCAAATATATTTGTTCAGTGTATCAATGGTGTTTGTCAAAAAGTCCACGGGTACTCCCTATAGAAAGAAATTGACCATATTTTTCTATTTGGTGCAGAACTGCATTGGACTAAAGTAATTAAGTTGGAAATCTGGGGCAAGTGAAAACCCCCCAAGCAGGTCGACTATCCTAATCGGCGCGGAAATCTAATAACTTGCCTGACCTCCGCTTGAATACTGATATTAAGAAAAGATGGCTCACAAGAAACAGAACAATCTGGTCATCAGGCCAATTCTGGCCGATGACTCGTTTGAGGATCTAACCGGTCTGCTTCACCGGGCCTATAAAGAACTGGCCGATATGGGGCTTGAGTATCTGGCCACCTATCAGGATGTGGAGACGATACGAAATAGAACAGAAGGGGCGGTCTGTTTTGTAGCCTTTCTGGACAACAGGCTGGTCGGCACACTCACCTATCGATCACCAGCCGCAGCCAAAGGGACAGACTGGTATGACCGTGCTGAGGTGGCGAAAGTATCTCAAATGGGGGTAGAGCCCGCTTTTCAGAGAACAGGGATTGCTTCACAGCTTTTACGGACGGCTGAGGAACAGGCCGTTGCTGATGGAGCCAGGGAGCTGGCGCTTGATACGGCTGAGTCGGCCAACCATCTGATTGACTGGTATATGAGATTGGGTTTTCGGTTTGTCGACTATTGTGATTGGGAAGTCACCAATTATCGCTCGGTAATATTGAGTAAACGACTCTCTGATTGATGATCAGATTGCTTTTAAAAAGATATTTCTGGACATACCGTAAGAAGATAGGCTAAACTGGGTTCCTGAGGTGGTCGATAGTGCTTCATAAGTGAATTAACTAATAGAATATAGGAAATGAGAATGAAATATCTAATAACCGGTGGTTCCGGATTTATTGGTTCCAATATTGCGCGCTTTCTGCTGGAGCAGGGAGATCAGGTTAGAATACTTGACAACCTGGCTACGGGCCGGAAAGAGAATCTTGAAGATATCCGCGATCGGATAGAGTATGTCGATGGGGATATCAGGGATTTCTGGACGGTGACTGAAGCAGTCAAGGGAGTTGACTATGTTCTGCACCAGGCCGCTCTGGCTTCGGTCCCGCGTTCAGTCGACAACCCGCAGACTTCAAACGCGGTCAATATTGATGGTACTCTGAATATGCTGGAAGCTTCGCGGAGGGCAGGGGTCAAGAAATTTGTCATGGCTTCTTCTTCATCAATCTACGGGGAATCCGAAGAACTCCCCAAGCATGAAGGCATGGTACCTTCGCCACTCTCTCCTTATGCGGTAAACAAACTGACTGATGAGCATTATTGCAAAGTCTATTGGAATCTTTATCAGATGCCAACAGCTTGTCTCCGCTATTTCAATATCTTTGGACCTTATCAAGACCCGACTTCGCAGTATTCGGCCGTAATTCCGCTGTTTATAACGGCGCTGAAGAATGGTCGCAAACCGGTTATCTTTGGGGATGGCGAGCAGTCGCGCGATTTCACCTTTGTGGAGAATGCGGTGCGGGCAAACATTCTGGCGGCCACCAATGAGAAAATGGTGGGGGATAATTTCAACGTCGCCTGTGGAGCACAGTTTACACTCAACGATCTGGTCCGTAAGCTGGGGGAAATTCTGGGCGTTAAAGGGGACGCAGAGTATGCCGATCCGCGACCGGGGGATATCATGCACTCTTATGCCACGATTGATAAGATTAGATCATTTGGATATGAACCGACGGTTGATTTTGACGAAGGGCTCAAGCGGACGGTTGGTTATTACGACTGAGGCGTGAGTGGGGCAGACGGTCATGTCTGTCACCCTGAGCTCAGTCGAAGGGTGATTTCATCAATCACAACAATCATGCGTTGACAGGCCACCTGGCACTGCCAGTCAGCATGACCAAGTCTGACCGACCTTCTGGTTAGATTGAGAAGCGCCAGCCGCAGTAGCGGCCCTTTCCGGCTTCGGGATCAGGCGGACAGACAATACACTCAGTTTTGATTCGACTGTCTATCGTGCGCGCGAATCCTTCGTACTCAACAATGCCTACTGACTTACACGGGAACAGGGGGAGTTCCTTGCGGGATCTCGCCGATTGCACGCGGCAATCAACCATATAGAATTCAAACGATGACTCCGTTTCGTTTTTTATCTCCTGATCGTTCAGTACGGCGTAAAGACGAAAGCCAAGCGCTTTCTTGAGCGCATCAAGGCCGCCATTTTCCGGAATCGCATGGAGAGCCATTATCCGCTTGGCTTCGATGACGGTGAACCGCTCCCATGCTTCGGCATCAAGTTCAATCGCTTTTTCCATCCCATACTGTTTTTCCACGGCCTGAAACCAGAGGCCATCATGGGCCAGCCAGTTTTTTGCGAAATCAGCCAGCATGTGAGCCAGAGTTTCTTTGTCCAGAGAGGCAATGTCAATCAAATGAGTACCCGATAACTTTTAAGTTCATTTACACAGGCGGAATATTATCTATATTGATACGGAAGTAAACAAAAGCTCTCCCGGCGCGGTTAACACAGTATAAACCTTGTCGTATTATGGGAGAGTTCAAAGCTGACTGGAAATGGAGAGAGATGAATAGAATCCGACCCGCCCTGGCGTTGATAGTATGCCTCCTTTTTATAAACTCTGCTATGAATGCGGGGGAAATGGATGCCGCACTGATAGAACAGTTGGATGGAAAGCGATCCGACGAATTGATTCCTGTCTGGATTAAGCTGCCGCAGTCAGAAGCGTTGGAGAGGATGCGGAAAGAATCAGAAAAGTCGCCGCTGAGAGCTGCGCGGTATGACCGGGCCAGGTCAGCGCTGGTGGCGCAGCAGGCTGGGGCGCAGCGATTCTTGCTGGAGAGGCTGTCGGATTTGAAACAGAATAATCTGGCTGACAATATCAAGCCGAGGTGGATTGTCAATCTGATTGAAGTCGAGGTGGCGGTAAGTCAGGTCAGGAAAATTGCGGCGCGAGCGGATGTGGAGTCTGTCTTTGCCGTTCCCGAAGTCCGGCTCATCCATCCGACCGATATGTCGCCTGCGCCAAGTCCAGCCAGTCCCCAGGCAGTGGAACCGAACTTAACTTATATCAAGGCGGATTCGGCCTGGTTGTTGGGTTATACCGGGGCAGGCCGGGTTGTCTGTTCGTTTGATACCGGGATTGACGGGGATCATCCGGCCTTGATCGATAGTTGGAAAGGGCATGACGGGGACTCGGCGGCAGCCTGGTTTGATCCGATTCGGAATGAACCGTTCCCGCATACATTTTCGGCAATTTCGGAGGGTGTCTTCGGATTCAATGTGGATCACGGAAGTCACACCATGGGGACAATGGTGGGTGTCGACAAAAATACTGGGGACAATTACGGTGTTGCTCCGGGGGCCAAGTGGATATCGGCCGGAGTGCTTGATCTCAAGGGAGCTTCCATGCTGGATGCGTTTGAATGGGCGGCCAATCCGGATGGTGACCCGAACACGATCAGCGATGTTCCGGATGTGATCAACCATAGCTGGGGTGTGTCCAATGCCAGTTGTATAAATGTGTTTTATGATGCCATTGACAATATGGAAGCGATGGGGATTGTCAATATCTTTGCGGCCGGTAATAGCGGAGTGGCCGACTCGGCAATCGCCAACCCGGCCGACCGGGCCAATACTGATATTGATATGTTTGCGGTTGGGAATATCCAGATGACCGCTCCGGCGACAATCTCGCCAACTTCGTCCCGTGGACCTTCCCCCTGCAATGGCGCTATTAAACCGAACGTATCGGCACCGGGGCATGGAATTGTATCAGCGATCAATGGCGGCGGGTATCAGAGTTGGACCGGGACTTCGATGGCCGCTCCCCATGTTTCCGGACTGGTGGCGCTCTTGCGTCAGAAAAATCCAAACGTTTCGGTCGACCAGATTAAGACAGCTATTCTCAATTCAACTGAGGATGCCGGTTCGGTTGGTCCGGACAATGACTTTGGGACGGGATATATTAATTGTCTGGCGGCTTTGAACAGTATCGACTCGGCCGGTCCCGCTCCGCAGTTGCGGATCTACTCGTATGATCATCCGCCAATTTCTCCGGGGGATACGGTCGCGGCCCGGGTTGTTCTGAAGAATATTGGAGCTCCGGCGCTGGCGGTGCAGGGGCTGATTCTGTCTACCGATCCTTCGCTTAACGCTTTGACCAGTGGGACAATTCTGTTTGGAGATATTGGCCGGGATGATACGCTTTCTTCGACGGTGGATGTCGAAGTAATAGTAAGTGATACGCTGACGGCTGGAAGAATAGTAAGTCTCGATCTGGAAATCAGTAACATGACTGATCCGGCCAAAGATACGCTGGCGCTTTATTTTCTGGTGGAACCGGCCAACGAGCGGATGATGGCTACTCATGATATTGGCCGGGTGAATTTTACCGTCTCCAATTTTGGGACTTACGGATTTGGGACCGGGTCGTTTTTGCCGCTGGGGGGGGCCGGATTTGATCTTGATGGAGCCGGGAATGATCTGTACGAATGCGCCCTCATGATAGGGGTTAGTCCGACCCAGGTTTCCGATGGCGCCCACAACGCCGGGGGAGAGCCGGACGGTGACTTTGCCGTTCTGCCGGGAGGGAACATTAGTATCAGTCAGCCCGGTCCGACATTCATTCAGGAGAGCCAGGCGAGATTTGATGACAGCCGGGCCGAGAATCCGATTGGACTGGAGATTTTTCAGACGATAGGTACTTTTGACACCACCGGAAGTGATGACTTTGTAATTGCTCAGTATATTGTCCGCAATGAGAGCGCCAGTACGATTAATTCCGCCTACTTTGGGATCTATCTGGACTGGGATATCACCGATGGTGCTACCTATGCCAATGCCGGCGGGTTTGATCCGGTAAATTCTATTCTCTGGACAGCTAACAACAACTTTGGGACGCTCTCCCGGTATCGAGCGATCGCCAATCTCTGCGGACCGACCGTGGGTGCGCATACGCAGACGGTGGGAACGATTGCCTACCAGAACAATAATTTTCCAAACGGGGATGGGTTCACCGAAGCGGAGAAATATACCGCCCTGACTTCCGGATTTGTAACCAACAGTCTGTATGCTATGGCCGGGACGGATATTAACCAGACCCTGACAGTTGGCCCGCTTTCACTGGCGCCGGGGGAGACAGATACTATCGTCTGGGCCTTTTTGACCGGCAATAACTTCAATGAGTTGACTTCGGCCTGGGTGCGAGCCCGCCAGACTTACGGCGGCGATTGTGATACAGTCACGGTCGGGATTACATCGTACCCGTCCGGTCAACTTCCGGAATCTTTCCAGCTAGGGCAAAACTATCCCAATCCATTTAACCCGACCACCAGAATACCGTTTTCGCTGCCGAGGCGGTCCGAAGTCAGGGTTGTGATCTACAACCTGCTGGGACGGGAACTGGTCACGCTGGTGGATGAACCACTATCGGCCGGCAGTTATTCGGTCGATTGGGATGGCCGTAATCAGAGTGGACAACCGGTTGCATCCGGGGTTTATCTTTACCGCATTACGGCGGACGGATTTGCGGCGAGCAAAAAGATGCTCCTGCTGAAGTGAGTCAACCGGTCATCTGTTTTCAATCGGGATGGTTCTGATTCCGGTCAGTCTGTTCAGACTGGCCGCTTGATCTTGGAAGCGGCAGAAGAGAATCAATTTATCTTTCGGGAGATTCGTGAGATCGATATTCCCGAGGGCCCTGTATTCCTGCTCACAGCGCCAATCGGTCTTTTTGCCACGAGATTGAGTCAGCCATTGAGGGGAGCGGTTGGCAGTAATCTTGTCTCCGCCAGTGTCGTAATTGACTTCCCGTATTTCCAGTTCATGGGCCAGTTCTCGATCAAGGCCAATCCCGTACGGCTCAAAAGACATCTCCCGATAGCGCGCTCGCCATCGCATCAGAGGGATCAATTCGGTCGGCAGCAGGCTGGAAAAAGAGACGGTCGCGCTTCCTATAGGCATGTGCCTTGAAGAGGCGAATAGTCGGTGTTGAGTCACAATTCGTTGGAGAGTGTGAAAGGCGGATCTTGGATAGGAGGTGGAAGCTATGATATCAAGGATGAAGTCGGCTCTCTTTTCTCCCGGCCAGCAGCCGTTGCTTGACCGGGTCCAGTGGATCAGGTAGTCCGGCTTTTCGGATTCAAACTGACGCAGTTCATGGGAAATGGAATCGACCGTTAGAGAATAACCGAGCGGTTCAGTTCTCGATTCATAGGTGGTTTCAAATGAACGAAGCAGAGGCCGGTCAGAAGACTTGATAAGTTTCTCAAGCGAACCGCCGGGTCGGACGGAGATTGGCAGGATAAGGTCAGCCTTTTTGATCAACAGTTGGTCGCGCAATTGGTTGGCGGAGAGGGAATCATGACCTTTGATTACTTCGATCGTTGGGGGAGATGAGTCAAGTCTGTACTCCGATATTAGCCATTCCTGCCCGTTCTCCGAATCGGGCAACGCGGAGTCCGGAACGAGGAGGTGGAGCGGTATCTGGTTGTTGGCGGCCAGGGCTGTGATCAGGTCCCAGGTAAGCAATCCAACCGAAGAACAAAGAGTGTGCCCTTGTTGTTTGACCCAGCGGATAGCTTCGACAGTCTTTCTCACCCATCTGGCAGCGCCGCCGGGATGCATCGCCTGCCGGGAGAGCAACAAAACTACTTTTGTAGGACTTATATTGGGCATGCCCCTCCTTTGAATGTAAATTTAGCGGCTTGTCTACGGGTAAGCAAGGGAATCGGCCTGATTTTTGTTGATTTGTTATTCTGTTGGGGCTAATTCTTGGTTAGATGAAGTTTATTTTGCGCATCTTGATAGCCGCGCTGACTGTTGGTGTGACAGTAAATTCTGCAAGTCTGACCGTGGAACGAGGGTCGGACCTTCAGGCGGTGATTAATATCGCCAGGGATGGCGATACACTGCTTCTGGCAGCCAAGGAGTTTTCGGCCCGGGGAACTGAATTTGTGGAACCACTCTGCGGGAATTGTGCCGACCCGCAGACCGAAGTGCCCGCATCGTATGGTTTTATCCTCAAGGGGAAGTCTCTAAACATTATTGGCCTGAGCCGCGATTCGACCCGGCTGATTACCAACGCGGGGTACGGGTTTTATTTTGAAGACTCCCCGGACTCGCGGATTTCCAATTTGACTATCACCGGGGGGAAGCGTGACCCGGATGGCAACGCTACCGATGCCGGAATTGTTGTGCGGCGGTCGCGGGTGACAATTGAGGGCGTTGATATCATCAACAATAATCACCGTATTGACAGTGTGGTGGTCGGGATTGGTGGAATATTCGGGCGGGAACAGGCCGATCTCTATGTCCGGGATTGCAGCATTATCAATGGCGGCTGGGACGGAATTGCGCTCTACCGAGGAGCTTCGGCGGTAGTCGAAGACTGCCTCATCAAGGATGGGCGTGGGGCTGGAATCGGTGTGACTTGGGACGCTACCTGCCGGGCCTGGCGCAACGAAGTTACCGGATTCTGGAAAGGAATTGGCGCATTTGGAAACAGCTGGGTAGTCGCTCGCAATAATTTAGTGCACAACAACCTCGGCTGGGGAATAATTGCCACCGGCCGTTCATATATGGATATCACCAACAATGTTGTGCACCATAACGGCAATTGCGGTATTGCACCCTGGTCTACCGACTGCCACGGCAGGATAGTTAACAACGTAATTGCAGAGAACGGTTGGCGAGACCAGTGGGTGTGTCCCTGTGTTGGTGTCTGGAATTATGGCGACTGGGCCAAGTGGGATTTTTCCTATAACATATTATTTGAGAATGTCGCCGGAGATTATGATGGGATTTGGGATCAGTCCGGACTGAAAGGGAACAGGAGCATTGATCCCATGTTTGTCGGCGAAGGTGACTTTCATTTCAAAGAAGGCTCCCCGGGCATTCATGGTGGAGATACGTTGATTTTTAACGCCGATGGTTCGGTCTCGCATATTGGACTGTACGGCGGCCCGCAGGCGTGGAAATAGACTACTGCTATTTGGACGACAATCAGATATTGAGTGCATTTAATCAAACAGGAACAGAAATCAGGAGTGAAGGTGACAGTATGAAACGCATATTTATGTTACTAATTCTAATGGGACTGGCGGTAGCGCTGGTGTCAGGTTGCGGAGACGATGATGAAGACAAGATAATCGGAGGGGCAGCGACGGACACCTCGTTTATAACCGGTAAGGCTAATGATCCGGCGTTGGCGTTGGCCCAGGGGTTTGTCAACACCGAGGATCCGTTTTCAGGGATCGCTCTCGGCATGGAATTTTCAACCGCCTTTCTGGCTGAAAAATTCTCCGGTTTTTCCAAATCCGCGGGTTCGGTAGCAATGGGAACAGCTGAAGATTCGGTGGTCATTGACACGGCCAATTTTGGATACGCATACGATGCTGTCAATGGGTGGCATATATTCACGTTTGTTGTCTCAGCCTGGGAGGAAGATGGATGGTTTGATTCCGATGGTATTGATTCGGTAAAAGTTCTCAAAGGGGGGACGTTCATGCCTACGCCCGACTCAACCTTTGATGCTCTTCAGATTCGCGCTCATCTGGCTGCTGCAGCTGCTGATACTTCGTCGAACTTCAACTTAGCCTCTCATCACTCGGCCAACATCTCCGGGGTGGACAATTCGGTTGCGGTTGACACAATTACGATATCCGCTGCAAGCACCGACTCGGTCGTGGCCGACATTAGCACCGATACGGTCAGTTGTGAAATGACCATTAGCCGCAGGACAACGGCGACCGACATTGTGATGTTGCGAGATAATGGGGACTGTCCCTTTTCCGGTACAGCTAATATCCTGACCGGTTTCAATATTGAGTGCAGCGGTAATCTGGACAGCAGTTTTTCGGCTATAGAGGGACTCTGGTCGGCTGACATTACTTTTGCTGGCAGCTCAGCCACGATAATCTATAAGAACGGTA
Organism: bacterium; assembly: GCA_029211095.1. Classification (GTDB taxonomy): domain Bacteria; phylum Zixibacteria; class MSB-5A5; order GN15; family FEB-12; genus JARGFS01. Next base: position 21,639 of record JARGFS010000038.1, read on the forward strand.
ATACTAAATGGACGGTCACCGAGCCATGCACCGAAGGAACTTCCAAAGCGTGGTGGCAGACAAACGTGCAGTAGGCATTTATATGTATTTGCAATTAGCGATAAAACCCTCGGTCAGGCCGGGGGTTTTTTGTTAATTTTCTGGCCTTGACATCCAGACGGGAACATACAATCTTAGCCGGGACTATCTTTACCGGAGGAGTGGCTGAGTGGTCGAAAGCGGCGGTCTTGAAAACCGTTGTGCCGCAAGGTACCGTGGGTTCGAATCCTACCTCCTCCGCATGCATAACATGTCTTATTGCTTCGCAAGGCGCCCAGATAATCGGTGGACACATTGAATGATAATAGACAGACAACTTGTCTTACCAATCCCGCCCCAAGGGATGGGCACCCGACTGATTTGATATCTTTCATACTTGAAGGAAAAAACCCGAATGAAAACAAAGCGTGAATTGAGCCAGGAATACAAAGAGAAGAAAGCTCCGAGGGGAGTTTTTCAGATCAGAAATATAACCAACAACAAGTTGTTCATTGACCAGAGTGTTGATATGCCCTCCAAGTGGAACCGGCACAAGATGGAATTGAAATTTGGCAACCACAAG
>JARGFS010000039.1 GCA_029211095.1 bacterium
CTTGTGCTCCCCAGTCCAAAATAGGATCCCTCGACCCGGTTGAAATGGTAGATATCGGAATACGCCATGGTGGCCAGAATCAGACCGGAGCCAATCTTAAGAGCTCTTTTTCCAATCGTAGGGGGGACATTCTCCAGAGAATCCATACGATCAAAAGCAGCCAGTTCAAGATTGGTCAGAGGAATGGTCTGCCTCTGGTTCCATGCGGCACTGTCAATGTCATCCGCCTTTTCATCGACCTCAAGGACAAAGTCATCGATCAGACCGGAGGGAATTCCCTGATCATATTTGAAACTGTACAGCGAAGCGCTGTGCGAAAAGGAAAGGTCTTTTGGTATCCCCGGTATTTTCATCCCGAAATGGACCTGTCCGGTCAGCCCAATCTCCACCGGCATCCAGACATTGTCTCCAAAATCGGCAAACTGCTGGCGGTAGAAAAGCGAGTCAATGAACTCCAAACGGACTGCATCGTTGAACCCGACCGAAACAGCCACGACATCGTAAGTGGAGTCGGCGATATCTATGTGACCGTAAAACAGGGGGGTTGTCTGAGATTTTGGCTCTATTTCCAATCTGAAAACAGGTTTGCCATCGGTCATGATAGTATCGATCAGGTAGTATTCGTAGGCATCGAAGGCATCTTCGGCGGTCGGGGATACTATTGAATACTTGCCGATATCAATGCGGTTCTTATTGAAATTCAGAATCTCTCCAACCGTGACCAGGTTACCTTCGGCCTCAATGTTGGCAGTCTGGCGGCGGGCGGTGATGATCTCTTTGTACTGGTCCGGATATTTCCAATAAGCCGTGGTTTGAGATTCCGCAATGAGCAAGATGCTTTCCACCCCTTCTTTGCTCATGTCACTCACAGAGACCTTGCTGTATGCTCCGTACTGATAATCACTCAAGCGCCTCAGAATCTCCTGCTTCCGCCTGATCGCTTTAAGGATGATTTCCTGTCCCGCATTGTAGTTTCGGGAATAGACGGTGGTTCCGGTCAGGACAACTACCGAAGGAGCCAGGCTGATATCCTGAATCATCGAACTGTCGGATAGGCTGATCTCAATGGTTTGCGTGTAGTGAGTCACATGGCTGACCGATAATTCCCAGTCGCCGGGAGGGAGGAGGAGTCGGTAGCGTCCATCATCATTGGCCATAGCCGTGATCCCACTCTCAAGCACTCTGATGGTCGCCCTCGGGACCGGTTTTGAGCTGTTCGCATCCAGAATTATCCCTTCGAGAATACTATTGTGCTGTTTGGGAAGAGGACTCGCATCATCACCAGATACCGATGCTACTATCACCAGGCAGGTGAGTACTGTTATGATGCTTATTGTACGGATTTTCATCTGTTTTTGTCCTTCGAGAATGGGCATGAGAACGTAATCGGCAATCTGGCCAAATATGCGAGCCGCCTAAGTCATTTTGGCTTGGCCGGGTCGACCCGAATCCGCCCGTCAATATAATGATGGATATCCATCATTGGAAGTCGAATGTTAGGACGAAAATAAACTGAGATGGGGTCAAAAAGTGGTAGATACGATAAAGGCCGGGAAGAAGACCGGCCTCCATCGTTTGAATCATAGCGGTACGGGGAATCGAACCCCGGTTTGATGGCTGAGAACCATCTGTCCTAACCACTAGACGATACCGCCTATATTCAACGCGCAATGCTAAAAAGCAACATGACCAGTATAGGCCGAAATCAAACTTTGTCAAGTTCGGACAACTTGATGTACAGCAGGGAGTTACCTGTGAGAGCCGACCTAATTGAATGGCCCCAAACAGCTTACTGATTTCAGATTTATTGAAGAATTCATCACATTTTCACCGATTTGGCCTGGCGGTCGCTCAGCCCTCCGATCTATGATCCCTGTCGGGTCAGATATAGAGATTTGATCGGTTCGAAAACAAGTGAGGGACTGTTCACTTCTTCGCACTTAATCGAAACGTCCGCTTTGTGGACCAATGTATAGTTGAGCCAGATGAATATGGAAACTCGACCCGGCAATGGTCCGCCGGGGCAGATTATTATCTTGAATGTGAGGGGGAGCAAGCTATATTCGCGGTAGTTGAGGTACTACCTAAGGAGTTAATGATGCCAGTTCAGAAAAAAAAGACAGTGAAGCGAAATGAAATCGGATTGAAACGGAAGCAGCTTGACTACACGGTTGACTACGCGCCAGCCAAAGTCAAGAGTTCTGACGATATTGAACCCTGCTGTTATATAATTGGGCAGGACCGGGCGGTGGAGTCGATCAAGACCGGTCTGGCTGTCAAGTCTCGTGGTTATAACATCTTTGTAACCGGTCCGGCCGGAACCGGCAGAACGACCACCATCAAGCATCTCCTCCAGCAGCTCGATCTCCAGGAGCCGGTTCTCAAAGATATCTGCTATGTCAATAACTTCAAGAACCCGGACAATCCGAAAGTTCTGCTGTTTGCAGCCGGAGATGGGCGAACATTCAAGCGGGATATGGGCTACCTTATCGCATCTTTACGGAAAATTGTCCCCAAGATTTTTATGTCCGAGGATTATAAAGATCGCCACAGTCGGATAGTGAGAGAGTTTGAAGGACGTCAGAAGGAACTGATCCACAGTTTTGAGGAAAAACTCTCCAACTCCGGCTTTGTCATGGTTCAGATTCAGTCCGGGGTGGGGGTGCGTAATGAAATACAGCCGCTGATAGAAGAAGAGCCGAGCTCGTTTGAAAAGCTGGAGCGGTTGGAGCGGGAAGGGAAATTCTCCCTCTCCAAGCTCGATGAACTTCGTAGGGCCTGGGATTCTCTGCGCCGTGAATTTGATCTCACCACCGTTGAATCCAAAAAACTGTCTACCAAGCTTGAGGATGCGATTGAAAAACTGAATTTCTTCATGGTCGCCCCGATGGTCACGGACAAGATAAACTTGCTCAAGAAACGCTTCCCGGTTGAAAAAGTGACCAGCTACCTTGATGAGGTCCAGGATGCGATGCTTGAGGATCTTAGCCGCTTTAGTGAGTCACAGCCGCGGCGCGGAGAGGAAGAAGCGCCTCCATATCGCAAGCAGGAACCATTTGAGGAGTTCAGTGTCAACCTGATCGTTGACAATGGCGAGACCGAAAATGTCCCTATTATTATCGAGAAATCTCCCTCCTATAAGAAGCTGTTTGGATCACTGGAGAGAGTGGTCGACCGCTTTGGTTACTGGCGCACGGATTTCACCAGGATTTTTGGCGGGTCACTATTGAAAGCATCGGGCGGTTTTCTGGTCGCCAATGCGATCGACCTGCTTATCGAACCGGGCGTGTGGACCCAGCTCAAGCGTACCCTGCTCAATGGGGAATTGGAAATTACCGGGTTTGATCCGTTCAACATGTTTGCCGGATCGGGAATCAAGCCGGAGCCGATTCCGATGGACATAAAAGTGGTGCTGAAAGGGGATTCCCGGGTATTTTCACTTCTGCTTGGGATGGATGAAGATTTCAAGAAGATATTCAAAATAAAAGCAGAATTTGATAGTGTCTTCAAGGCAAACAAAACCAACTATCGGAAGTATTTTGAATTTATCAGCCGGGCTGTCAAAGATAATGAACTTCTCCCATTTGATCTGGGTGGTATGCAGGCGGTGATTGAGTATGGTAAGAAAATGGCCGGTCGCCGGGATGAACTGACAACTCGTTTCACCCTCATTTCCGATATCGTGCGTGAAGCCTCTTACTGTGCCACGCAGAAAAAGCGCAAGCAAGTAACTCGTGATGATGTTTATTGCGCGATAAAACTGAAACGCCAACGCTCAAGTCTTATCGAAGACAAAGTGCAGGAGCGCTATGATGATAAAACTATCCTGGTCTCCACCAGTAGGAAAGCGGTGGGACAGATCAATGCCCTGGCCGTCTATGCCACCGGTGATTATACCTTCGGTCGTCCTTCCCGAATTACCGCGAACACTTCGCTGGGCCGGGCCGGTGTCATCAATATTGAGCGCGAAGCTGACCTCAGTGGACCAACCCACAACAAAGGGGTTCTCATCCTGTCAGGTTACCTGAGACAGATGTTTGCCCAGGACAAACCGCTCGCCATGTCGGCGTCGATCTCGTTTGAGCAATCATACTCCGGAGTGGATGGTGATTCCGCCTCCTCAACCGAAATCTACGCAATTCTCTCTTCTCTGACCGGGATACCAATTAATCAGGGGCTGGCCGTAACAGGCTCGGTTAATCAAAAGGGAGAAATTCAGCCGATTGGAGGGGTCAATGAGAAGATCGAAGGATTCTACGATGTCTGCAAGGCAAGACGTTTGACCGGCAAACAGGGGGTGCTCATTCCGCACCAGAATGTAAAAGACCTGATGCTCCGTCCGGATGTCATTGAGAGTGTTGATCAGGGTAATTTTAGTATCTATCCGGTGAAAGATATCAACCAGGGGATTGAGATACTTACCGGCGTGAAAGCCGGGCGTCTGCTGAGCAGCGGCAAGTTCACGCCCGGATCAGTTATGGATCAGGCCGACCGAAAGCTGCATGAGATGGCCATGACCTTTCAGAATTTCGGACGAACCAACGATGAACCGAAAAACGGCAGCACGAAAAAAAAGAAGCGCAGCGCAACCGGCAAGCGTAAGAAACGTTGATCACTTTGTTCGTGATGTTGTCAGATAGTGTGCAACATTTGATGCAATTACGGAAATTGTCCATCTCATCGATGGCATGGTGCGACTCTTATATCGAATTTTATTTCATCATATCTAAATAGTTTTAGGTTTTTTTCTTGACATAATTTTCAAACAGGCGTTCTTACATGTGAACATAACAATTATGGAGGATGTTCAATGCGCAAAGCTAAGAAAACCGTGAAGAAGAAAGCCGCTCCGAAGAAGAAGGCTGTTGCAAAAAAGAAAGCAGCTCCCAAGAAAAAGAAAGCGGCTCCGAAGAAAAAAACTGCAGCTAAGAAGAAAGCTCCCGCGAGGAAGAAGGCTGCTCCTAAGAAAAAGACTGCTGCAAAAAAGAAAGTTGCCAAAAAGGCAACCAAGAAGATTCGTTGTGCAGCAAAAACCAAAGACAAAAAACGTTGCAAACGCTTCACGGATGGCAGAAGCAAATTCTGCTCGGTTCACAAGAAAAAGAGATAAGAATCTCGCAACGGAATTTGATGTAAAAAAAAACGCGGTCACTGTGGCCGCGTTTTTTTATTTTGTCTGATTTTGTCCGATCAGAAGTCAGCCCCAATAGAGAGATAATAGGATGGTTTATCCGAGACCTCTCTGAAATCAGTCCCCCACGCCTGGTCAAAGCGCAGAACAATAAAGCCAAGATTGGCCCGCATTCCATAGCCAAAACCGGATTTGATATCTTCGAGGTGGTTGCCGTTTTCAGAGCTTCCCCCCTTAAATCGATCTTTCTCCCAAGTGGCCCCCATGTCAAGAAAGAGTGCGCCCTGAACGCGGCTGATAATCAGTGGCAGGGGATACCGCATGGCAAAATATTCAATCATTGGAAATCTGAATTCCCAGTTCATCAGACCGTAGCGAGTGCCGCTCATTGAGTAATAGTCCACCGAGCGGAGCGGAGTGACAACATCGGCAAAATAGAGATTCTCAACTTCGTACACTTTGGCGTCAAGAGTCTGATTGCCGATCCAGTTGGTAGTCCCACCCATGAAATACTGTTTGGGAGTTTTACCGAATGAGGCACCACCAGAGAGACGCCAGGCCATGGTAAAGGTCTTGGCCAGATGCCAGTATTTGCGATAGTCAAACTCTACGGAGGAAAAACTGATATCGCTGGCGTCAAAAAGGTTTACGCCATGAGTGGCGGTCACTTTGATACGACGTCCATTCACCGGGCCGGTAATCCCCCAGAGCACATTGTCAAAAGTATATGATAGGGCTCCCGTGGCTACCTTGGAACTACGATCACTGCGATCATCACCAAGATCATAATACTGACGATCGATAAAATAGTGTGAGGCAGTTAGTTCTATGCGGCTGAAAGTAGAAAACGGGCGGTTGGCCAGCGCCTGTATACCATAAAATCTGTCTGAGAACAAAAAGTCGGTCGCATCAAGATAGAAGTTCTTGGTGTGGAAAAGACCTACCCCCAGATTTGTCCGTTTCTTATTGTAGAAATAGAACAGTTGAAGATTTGACTGGTCAATGGTATTCACCAGATCAGTGGCCAGATAGAACTGGTGGTTACCAAGATAATCTGAAAAGACAAAGAAAGACTGCCCTCTCAGGCCAAAGAAGGTGTCATAAGAGAATCCGCCGCCAACATAGTCGGGTGTAAACTTAGCCCGATACTTTTTAATCGCGTACTCGCCGTCATCCAGTCGAGATGGAATAGAGTCAAACGAGGCCGGTTCGTCGATCGCGGTGTAACCGGCCGACCCACCCCCTTCGCCGCGCACATCCTGCATCAGCGAATCCAGCGGATCATCGGTTGGCTGCGAGACATGCACGAATTCATCGTCATAGATTCCGCTCTCAGTCACAATTGAGTCCTGGATTTCTTCGGGAAGTTCAGCCGGAGAGGTCTCCTGCTCCGCGTCCGGCGCGGCATTGAGACTGTCTTCAACAGCCGCCAAAAGAGTACTGTCGGCAGCGAGAGCAGCTGTGTCATCGGCCAGAATGAGGCTGTCAGCCGAGAGAGTGTCATTGGTTGGTAATGCGTTGGGATCGTTAGCGGCTGCAATCACTTCGTCGTTTTCTACTTTTGAGCGGTGTTCGGCAATCAGTTTGCGGGCGGTTTCATTGCGAAGCAGGTCATACTTGCCCAGCATAAAGTCTGTCATGGCCAGTTTTCCGTCCTCACCGGCGGGGACCAGGTCTTCAAGAATAAACACGTCAAAAGCGCCTTTGTGGAAGGCGGAGAATGCAATCTCGTCCCCTTCGGGAGACCAGCTCAGAGAGGTGATGCCGCTGAGTATATCGGTCAATGCATAATACCTGGTCGTATCCAGGTAGGCGACATAGATATTGTCGATTCCGTTTCGGTTGGAAATGAACGCAACCTTCTCTCCATCTGGTGAGACCCGGGGAGACTTATTGTCACCGGGACCAACATCTATCGGCTTTACGTCCAGGTCGGAGAGGTCAATTTCAAAGAGATTGTACTGTCCGTACTTGAAGTCACCGGGCATAAATGCGCCCGGCCGCACATAGATATTTTCTTCGACATTCAGGAACAGATTCTGCGGATGCGGCCTGTCTGAGGAAAAGATAATTTTCCGGGAATCAGGCAGCCAGCTGGAGTTGACATCATCATAGCGGTCATTTGTAAGCTGTCTGACGCCGTCATTCTTGATGTCGTACACAAACAGATCTCTGGTATGTCCCTTTAATGCTGTGAAGGCAACCGAAAGACCATCAGGAGACCAAACCGGGGACATAATATTGTAATAGTCAAAACTTTTTTTCTGATAAACTTCGGTCTTTTTTAGATCATAGAAAAAGAGCGCCTCTTTTCCCTGTGACTTGGCCACAAAAACCATATTGCGGCCATCGGGCGAAACCGAAACGCCGGAGACATAAGAGTGCAGCGACTCCAGATCACCGGATCGCTGGGATTTAACCAAGCTCTTTCTTTCCTGCTTTTCATCCGTTGATATCATTACGATCTCAGTGAAATCAGACTGATCTGAGAAAAAGATAAGATGGTCGCCATCGGGAAGGAATTCCGGTTTTTCATTGAAATATGAGCCATCCTTGCGCGCTTTGGTTAACGGGTGGGAGACTTCGTCAACATCCTTTCTAAGCGCAATCTCCGGCCAGTAACGCCGTTTCATCTCCTTGGAGAAATCTTCCCAGAGTTTCTTTTCTTCAATGCCGATTGCATCTTTGAGAGCTTTGTTCATTGTGAGATGGATTTTCCCCTTGCGGAGAATCTCTCCCAGACGCTGTTCGCCATAGGTATCGGCAATATACTTGACCATCGCCTGCCCCTGCTTATAAGCCAGGAACCCACCCAGGTATGCGGGCGGTGTAAGGTAGCCGTTTATAGTCGCATCTCTGACAAACATATCGGAGAAGTAGTCCCATCCGTGGCGGGATGAATACTCTGCGTACCCCTCGGCATACCAGAGAGGCAGATTAAACAGGCGCTGTCTGGAGAGGAGGGAAGAAAAAACGTTACCGTAAACCATGTCATAGATCACGGCATGAGTTAGCTCATGGTGGAGCACATGCCGGAAATCTTCGTATGATCCGGTAAATGGAATTACAATCCGGTTCTTGAAGGCTTCGGTAAAACCACCGATCCCTTCGCTGATCAGAGAAGAGATTATATTTGTCTGTTGAAAGTCATTGTGTGAGTTGTAGACAAAAACCGGAATTCGCTTTTGAATCCGGTAGTTCAACTCTCTGGTAATTTCAACATATGATGATTCCAGCACCGAGGCGGAGAATTTGGCCGTTTTGTACGCATCTTCGTAGAAGTGGATATCAAAATGCCGGGTCTGGATGTATGACCACTCGAAGTCTTTGTATCGGACTTTGTTTTTGCCGAAGTATGTTTCCTGGGCTGAAAGATTGGCTCCAATAACCAGAATTGTAAAAAGTAAAATCAGTGTCCGAAAGATCTTCATAAGCGGAAAAACTCCTGATATCATATTGATTTACCCGGCCGGATCACCTATTGGACAATAGCGTGTACGGACAGGATTAATACAGGGAAATTGTCTCAATAAGCGGACGAATATCCCATCGCAGATGACTAACTCTGCATTCTTTTTATATCGGCACCCAATTGGTTGAGCTTCTCTTCCAAGCGGTGGTATCCACGATCAACATGGTAGATACGAAGGAGTTCCGAGGTCCCTTTAGCAGCCAGGCAGGCCAGGACCAATCCGGCCCCGGCGCGGATATCAGGGGCCATAATGGCTGCCCCGGTCATTTCCTTGACTCCCTGAATTACAGCTTCGGCTCCGGAAACTGAGACATCGGCTCCCAGGCGGCGTAATTCCATCGTATGTACAAACCTATCTACAAAAACAGTCTCTTTAATGTAAGAAGTTCCCGAGGCAAGGCAAGCAACAGCCATTATACAGGCCTGAAGATCGGTCGGGAAGCCGGGATAGGGGAAAGTAGTTACATTTACAGGGTACAATTTGGATTGATCCCGGGGGCCTGCCACGGAAATACTGGAGTCGGTGGTGCTGACATCACACCCCATTTCCAGCAGTTTGAGGCAGACAATGCTCATCCAGTCCGGGTCGAGCCCGCTCACTTCCACCTTTCCGCCGGTAATGGCTGCTCCCATCATAAGGGTCCCGGCGACCAGACGATCACCGGAGACAGTATAGTCTACCGCCTTTAGCTCTTGGACCGGCTCAACTACGATTGTCGGCGTACCCGCTCCGGTGATTTTTGCTCCCGCCTTATTCAGGAAATTGGCGACATCAATAATTTCCGGATCACAGGCGGCGTTGGTTATGATTGTTTGCTCCTTGGCGGTTATCGCGCCGTAGAGGATATTTTCGGTTCCGGTGTGCGATGGGCGATCAAAATAGACCATGCCTCCGTGAAGTTTTTTTGCACGAGCAATTACGTAGCCGCTTTCTTCGGAAATCTCAGCCCCCAAGTCGCCGAAGGCCTTGATATGAAAGTCGACCGGACGGGAACCCAGCGAGCAACCTCCGGGGAGGGAGACGCGGGCTTCGCCACAGCGGACCAGAAGCGGTCCCAGCACGAGAAATGAGGCTCGCATCTGGCGCATAAGTTCATAGGGAGCAGTGTTTTCAGTGATGTTTCCGGCGTCAATTGTCATCACGCAGGCCTGCGGATCATAGGAGACTTTGGCACCGACATATTCCATCACCTTAACGGCTGTAAATATGTCTCTTAAAGGGGGGACATTTCTTATGACAGATTCCCCTTTGGGAATCATTAGTGTTCCCAGGATAATTGGCAAGGCCGCGTTTTTGGAGCCGTCTACCTTGATTGAGCCTTCAAGCCGATTCCCGCCCTTAATGACAAATTTTTCCATTCTATTCCTTTTACAAGCGACCAGACGCTCCGAATCAGACCATTTTCCAAGTTCTTATTCTATTGCAGTATGAAACTGGAATGTGACTGAAAATCAACAAGATTAAGTTATGGCGGCTCAATCAAGTTGCAAAACAGTGGGAAAGTCTGACCATCTGCTGTTAGAGGCAGGCCGCATTGAGTCCGCTGGTCCGGTCATCCTCTTGGGAGAATTCCTCGGAGTTCAGAAACTCGAAAAACTCGATTGCTTCGGTGTCACAGTAGTCATCCGAAGTCCAGGGAAGGCGCATAAACAGCCCCTGAGAGTAAATCAGGGCCATTTCTGCATAAATGCCATTGCGGAGATAAATACGGTGGTTTTTGGGGCGGTGCGAGGTCATGACCAGATTGTCAGGGGTGAGAATACCGGGGTCAATATTAACGGTGCGGAAGATAAAGTCTCCCACCTGATCGGCAAACATAGGCTCAATTTTGAAACAGATCGATTTCAGGTCGGCCAGACTATCCATGGCTACTCGGCGTTCAAAAGCGAAAAATCGGCGATAGAGATTCTCGCCCATCTCCTCCCGGTAGCGATCCTTGCAACTGGTGTCGATTTCCGTGGTCTCTGCATCGACCCGCCCAAATTTCTTTTCCAGAACTTCCAGCGTATCCGCTACGGCATCGACCGACGGGCTGATCATGGAAATAATGAGCCGACCATCCGGTGGTTTGGTTATCCTTGCCATAGGTAGAGGATTGGAATCAAAACGTTCTGAGTCAACAAAAAGTGATTGGCTGCGTACAATTCAAGTAATGAAACCAGAGAAATTGCCCCAGTTGGGATCGCGGCGCATAATTGGTCAATCTGCTTCTATTCGTTTGGCCATCCTTGCTTTAACCCGTATATTTTCATGATGGTCTTGAATTGGTTAAGCAACATAGTCGCACTCATCTTGAGAACATTCTTGGTGGCCGCACTTTTCACGGTTGGTGTTACTTCCACGGTGGTCGCGCGTCAACCACTCTCAGCGGTAGTGGCCAGTGCCGGTGTGGTCGGGCCGGATGATGTTCCGGCCTATTGCCAGACGGTCCACGATATTGGCCGACTCGGTCTGGTCATTCAGAACAACGGGACTTTTGGGCTTCACCGTCAGTTTTACAGCAGTACCGGTCGTTACGGGTTTGTGGATTGCCTGACCGGTGAATCAATCTCCTATGGGGCTGAGTTTCCACTGCGCAGCAAGATTGAGCATTTGTCGTACGCTTCGCTCTGGGTGGGCGCGGTCTCTCACGAAGATACACTGGTTTCAACCGGACTTGATGGCTGGGAGAACGATGGCCGTGAGTTTCATCCGCCGGCATCTCCAGAGGGGGATATGGTGTATCGTTCGATACTGGAAGAAGAAGCGGCCGAGCCGGCTCTGGCCCGTTCGGAACAGGATTTTATTGCCGTTTATTATGATACTCTCAGTGGCAGTTCCAATGACTATTTTTCATCCCGTCGCCATATCCCTCTGGGGTTGGAAGTCACCCAGAGTTCTTACGCTTGGGCCTATAGCTACTCTCAGGATCTGGTTATAGTTGATCTGAAGATACGCAACCTTGGTCACCGGGTAATGAAAGACACATATGTTGGATTGCATGTAGATGGGGATGTCGGGTTTAGAGTGAACTATGAAGATGATGACCTTACCGGGTTCATGAAGACCTTTCCGGCCAAGGGGGCCTGTGATTTTGAGGATACCCTCAATGTTGCCTGGATTGCGGACAATGATGGCGACCCGGTGGGCGGGGAGTTTATCTACGATGTCGATGTCCGAAATCCGCTGAACCCGCCGCAGAACAATCCGGGCGTAAAATCGGCGACCAATGTTCTTGGCGCCAGAGTCTTAAGAGCCCCGACCGAGAAGCCGCGCTTTTCCTACAACTGGTGGACCAGCAATTATTACACCTGGTCTGACTTTGGCCCCCGGCACAAAAGTCATACGCGAGATTTCCGGACCGGCGGTATCGGTACCCCATCCGGAGATATTAACAAATACTGGCTTATGAGCAATGGCGAAGTTGACTATGACCAGGCCTTTATGCCAACTATCACCGAGAGCAATCCGCTTTGGATGAAACCGAGCCGATGGCTGGACTGGTATCTTTCGCGCGGTCAGGATGTACAGTTTTTGATGTCATACGGGCCGGTCGATGTAACGATAGGGGAGAGCATCAATTTCACTTTTGCTCTTATAGGCGGGCTTGATTTTCATGTTGATCCCACCAACTACTCCAACCTCTATGGACACCCGCTTCAATACAATGAAAACCTGAACTTCTACTCTCTGGCCAAGAGTGCCCGGCATGCCGGCTGGATATATGATAACCCGGGAATTGATACTGACGGAGACGGATACTATGGCAAGTTCCGCATCTGTGTACTGGATTCCTCCTGGGATGGAGGCCAGTACAACATTACTTCGGCCGACACAACCTTCTACGAAGGGGACGGCGTCCCGGACTTCCGGGGAGCATTGCCGCCGCCTATTCCGTTCATTGAGGTAACTCCAATACTGAACGGGGTGCATGTCCGGTTCAATGGTCAGGAATCCGAGAGAACGGTAGACTACCTGACTGACCGTATCGACTTTGAGGGCTACCATATTTACAGCGCCCGGGATGAAAGAATCTCCAGCTACAGCCTTCTGGCTTCATACGACCGGGACAATTGGGACAAGTGGATATTTAATCCGAGATATCCGCCGCACGGACGGTACGAACTCCATGAACTTCCGTTTACCGAAGAAGAACTGCGCTGTCTTTATGGCAATAGCTGTGATGACAAGCACTTTCATCCCGGCAATTACACGGTCGGGCATGTTTTCATCCATCCGGACTTCCCTGATTCCGTATTCTATTTCTCTGAGCACGGAGCCAACACGGATGAATTTGGGAAAACGAGTCCGATCAAGAGAGTGTATCCCGAGGCTGAGATTCCTCCGCTTGATACCGACCTGGATACACTGGGACCGGAGTGGTTTACGGCCGAACACTACCTGAAAGCTTACGAATACGAATACACAATTGACAACCTGTTACCGACTGTTCCTTACTGGATATCTGTTACCACCTTTGATCATGGTTCCCCCAAAGCAGACCTGGAGCCGTTGGAGACTTCCATTAAGCGAAGCGCTTTGATGCGCTATCCGGCCGGGTCAGCGGATCAGTTGACAGGCGGGGAGTTGGAAGTATATGTCTATCCCAATCCGTACCGGTATGATGACCCGTATCGACGAAAAGGATTTGAGGGAAGGATGCAACAGGACTTGCCCTCTGAGAAAGTAAGGGCGATACACTTTGCCAACTTGCCGCCCAAATGCAAAATCAGCATTTTCTCAATCGATGGTGACCTGATTCGTGAGATTGACCATGACATGAGTCCGGATGACCCCAATCATCTCTATGATGAGTGGAATCTGGTCAGCCGCAACCGGATGTCGGTTGTCTCCGGCCTCTATTACTGGGTGGTGCAATCAGATTCAGGCAGGACTCAGATGGGGAAACTGGCGATCATACTCTGATCTCGGCTGCTTCGCCGCAACCTGATCCGCTTCTGCCTATGCCATGCTAAATCCTCAAGCAGACAACGGGTCGTCAACTATTGAACTTCGCCAGCACACTCAGTGCGTAGTCAATGTCGGATTCGGTATGATCGGCCGAGACCTGAAATCTAATAAGCTGATCGCCGTGCGGAACTACCGGGTAATTCAGGCCGGTGGCGAGAATGCCATTCTCTCGCAGGAACGCAACCAACTTTGTTGTTTTCTCGGTGTCACGGACAACCAGCGGGACCACCGGATGCGGACTGGGGATCGTCTCATAGCCGAGATTAACCAGTCCCTGCTCAAATTTCTGAGTCATGGCCGCCAGATGTTTTAGTAATGCGAGTCCTTCCGGACTGTCGACTATTTCAACCGATTTCAGGGCCGCGGCTGCTTCCGAGGGTGTAATTGGGTTGGTGTAAATGTAGAGCGGGTTTTTTTCCCGCAGGTACTCGACTATGGTCTTGTCCGAGACGATATAGCCGCCGTTGACTCCGAATGCTTTTCCCAGCGTGCCGACAAGGATGTCAATGCCATCCGCCTGACAGAGTTCTTCGGTCCCCCGTCCGGTAGCGCCATAAGCGCCGACACCGTGGGAGTCATCCACCACAAACAGGATGCCGCGCTCAAACCGGTCGTTGTACTGCTTGCAGAGAGCCGCAATCTTGTCCAGGGGAGCGTAGTCGCCGCGCATGGAGAAGACGCCATCGGTGATGACCAGGATACTGTCACAGCTGCCGATTGACTCTTTGATCTGTTCTTCCAGTTGAGCCAGATCAAGGTGCTTATAGATTTTTTTCCCTTTGGGCCGAGCCAGTTTCATGGCATTGATAATGCAATTATGGTTCAGCTCATCACTGATAATCAATGTCTCCGGTGTTATCAACGAGACCATCACGCCCAGCACGGAAGTATACGCCGCCGAAGTAATCATGCAGCCGGTGCGACTATGGAACGAGGCCAGTTTTTTTTCAAGAAGCAGGTGTGGCTCATAGGTCCCGCTGATAAACCTGACGGCTCCGGGGCCAACCCCAAAAGCTCTGGCGCCGGTTTCTTCCGCTTCAAGCAGGTCATCCCGAAGCGACATCCCCAGGTAAGAATTAGCATTCATCCGGAGAAACTGTTTATCCCCGTGACCCTTCAAAAGAAAACGAGGACCGGTACTGCCGGTCGCTTTGATTACTGACACAACCACCTGCTCCGCTCCTTTGGCGGTTCCTGTCTCTATTAGTGTGTCTATCTCTTTTTGCAGCTGCGGTATGAATTTATCTACTGGCATCCAATGTCTCTTTCTAACTAACGAGTCTTCTGTTCCTGCGGCCGTCCTATACGACCGGAAAGTTTGTCCAACATATCCCCGGTCATAACTTCAATTAGAAATTCCGGTTTCCATCCCCATTCCTGACGTGCCGCGGAATCATCCATGTAATTCGGCCAGGAGTCGGCGATAGCCTGCCGGGCCGGGTCGACGCTGTAATCAATTTTGAAATCAGGTATATGCTTCTTTATCTCGGCGGCCAACTTTTCCGGAGTGAAGTTCATAGCCGTGACATTGAAGGCGTTGCGATGTTTCAGCTTGTCCGGGTCAGCTTCCATGAGCTCCATCATTGCCCGGATAGCATCCGGCATATACATCATATCCAGCGAAGTATCCTCTCTTAGGTAGCAAGTGTATTGTCCATGCCGGAGTGCCTCGATAAATATCTCCACGGCGTAATCGGTGGTCCCGCCGCCTGGTTCAGTTTCGTATGAGATGAGACCGGGGAAGCGGAGTCCGCGCGTGTCCAGTTCAAAGCGTTTGTGGTAATAATCGCAGAGAAGTTCTCCGGCTACTTTAGTGACCCCGTACATCGTGTCCGGGCGTTGGAGAGTTTCCTGTGGCGTGTTGTCTTTTGGGGTCGAAGGACCAAAGGCGCCGATAGAACTGGGGAAAAAGAGGGAGCAGCCATATTGCCGGGCCGCCTCCAGCAGATTATACAACCCGTTCATGTTCAGCTGCCAGGCCTGGGTTGGTTTTGATTCTCCCACCGCCGACAGAATTGCGGCCAGATGGAATATTGTATCCACCTGGTGCATCTGCATCACGCGCGTGATGTGGTGCGGGTCAAGACAATCTACAAATTCAAATGGGCCGCCATCCCGAAGGGAGATGTCGGTTGGCATTCTGATATCACTGGCGACTACGCTGGTTTCACCGTATTTCTGCCGAAGAGCGATAGTAAGATCGCTCCCAATCTGTCCTACGGCGCCGGTAACTAATACTTTCTTCATTTGGTACCCTTGATTCAATCATCATGTCGCACGTGTTGTGCTGTCATTTATCTGTTTCCTATATAAGCGGCTCTGCGGATGAAATCAAGCTCGATTGGTCAGTCGAATGGATGGCATCCGTTGCGATTGGAGACGTCTGGCAGGGGGTGAGAGTTTGAGTGAGTGGACTTGACGCAAGCCTGCTAACGGAAGAAATATAGTCCGGTTTACCTAACCTTCGGCACAAAAAAGGCTGCCTGATCAATTGATCAGACAGCCTGTAAAAAAGCAATCAAGACGATATTTCAATTACGGGCAGTTGACAGGAGCTGGTCCACCGCCAAAGAGGAAGTCAACCAAATAGGTTAAGTCTGTAATGACAGGAATCGAACCATCAGCTCCATCTATATCAGCTTCAAGTGGGCACGGAGGCACCGCGCCACCTGCAAAGAGGTAGTCGACCAGGTAGGTCAGATCAGTAATGACCGGACCTTCGCCGTCGAGTCCATCAATATTTCCACGGAAACCGATACAGCAACAGGCATCGCCGACACCGTCGCCATCGGTATCTTCCTGACCCGGATTGGCGTCATCGGGGCAGTTGTCATCGGCACACGTATTGGCGGCATAGCCCGGATTTCCGTAGCCGTCGCCGTCGGTGTCGGTGCAATCATCACAGACGTCACCGATATTGTCGCCATCCGCGTCTTCCTGAAGAGGGTTGGCTATTGTCGGACAATTGTCATCGGTGCAAGTGTTGGCCGCGTAGCCAGGATCACCAAATCCATCACCGTCGACATCAGTGCAGTCATCGCAGACGTCACCAATGCCGTCACCGTCAGCATCTTCCTGCAGCGGATTGGATATAGCGGGGCAATTGTCGTTGTCATCGTCGACACCGTCGCCATCGGAGTCAAGAATCAGGCCGGTCGGCACGATCCGTACAAAAATGGAGGGATCAGCCGGAAGGCCGGGCTGGTATTCATACATGATTTTTGTTCCGCGGTCAGCAATGTCCGCCGAGCGGTATTCGCTGACCACAACATCGGAGCCGCTCATCAGGGTTGGCGTTCCCCAGGTAGCACCGGCATCCTCGCTCAAAATCATGTAGAGTTCATCGTTTACGATATAAGAAACGACATAGGTATCCCCCGAAACGTGGGAGATTTCCGGGAAACGTTCGTCATCACCGGTAGAAATAACAACACTGGTGGTCATGTTTTCATAGTCGCTGCCAGAGGTGTACCAGCAGATAATGTCATGATCGGCCGGGGCGGCATCGGTAGAGTATTCGGCCGCTACCAGGATGTTGCCATCGTGAGCGGCAATGGCCGGATGTTCCGAATGCTCACCGGAAGCAAGAATGTGCTGGACCATTCCGGCATTGGTGTCATCATTGAAATCAGCAAAGAGGTCGCGCCTGATCAAGAGCGTCCACTGGCTGATTGAGTCTACCCACTGGTCATAGGCCGCGTATGAGAACTTGGTAATTTTGTCGATATCGCAGGTGGTCGACTGGCAACCGTCAAAATCCGGGTACCAGGAGATGGTTGCTCTACCAACGATAGTTGTGTCAATTTCATAGAAAATGTGGGGAGCATTGACCATTGCGGGCGTAGTATAAGTAGTACTATGGACCATGGACAGAATTCCGAATTTATACTCACCCGGTTGCTGGACAAACTCGACGTCACCGTCGCAGGCGATATCGGCCATCAACATATCGTGCCATCCGAAAGATTCCCAGCCCCAGCTGGAGAGTCCCCAGGAAAGGCCATCAATAGGATTTGGAACACGGAACAGGTAGGTGCTAGCACCACTATTTTCCAGGGCGTTAGGAACAAGGGTACCGAAGAAGACCGAGTCCGATCCGTGGTAGTCAAGTGATGGATAAGTGAACTGTCCCGCAGCGGTAAATGAACCAACTTCGGGATAGGTTCCTCCGTCGTCGTTGGAACCGGCCCAGATTAGATTGGTGTCGATTACCTGGTCTTCATACCCAATCATCATCCAGCCGTTGCCAGCGTCGGCGATAGCAGGATGGATGGCCGAAGAATCGTTGACAAACGGTGCGGGATAGGAGGAGCAGTTGATTTCATAATCCCCTTCATCAGGATTCAGGGCCGGGTCACCATCAATAATAATGTAGTAGGTGATGGCTGAATCCATAGGCAGGTCCAGAAGTCCCGACCTGGGGGTGCTGCAGAGTGTCGAGTTGAAGCGGTTACACTCAACCAGCGTATCGGCCGTTGTCCGGTAGACCCAGAGATTGGTGAAGAAGGCTGAGTTACAGAGTTCAATTGTCACCAATTCATTTACCGCCGGGGTATATGAATAGACAACGTCCGGATTGCCGGGCCCGGAGGCCAGGAGGCAGGCGTCCTCTTCATAGTCATCGGCGTACCCGACCGTCGTGCCGACATCGCTAAACGGCATGGATGCAATCACCGTTGCGGATGAGATATCATCCCCGCCCTGGCGATTTCCGGTTACAGCCATAGGGGCCGGTGGAACCAGCTCATCCAGGTGTATGGTTTCTCTGTTGACCATCAAAGTGACCGGCTTCTGCTCGACTGTCGTTGAGGTCGCCTTTTCCAGGGATAGCCCTTTGGCGTTGGTAGCAGACACTACCTTGTGGGCGGAACTGGTGTAGGAATTGGCGGTGACAAGCACAGCAAAGAGCAAAACGGTTGACAGGATGGCTGTCATTACCTTTCTGTTCATGCTAATTCTCCTCTCTGGTGGTTGGTTTTGTATTTTTACTCATTGTAAGGACCAGATCCAAACTTACCTTTTTGGGTATAACTGAGACGCACCTATAGGCAATAGTTTAGTGATAAGGGCTTCACCAGTTCTGGTACTCAATTTTGTTTCGAACATTTTCCAATCTACAGGGCCGTTACAAGAACATAACTTTGGCAGGACCATACTCTTGTGACGTTATCGGTAGACCCTTTGTTGCACTTAATTTAACACAAATGGACCGTTTTGTCACGGATTTTGTTATGGGGCTTCAGGAAGGGCTCCGTGAATCTTCCGCGCACTTTCTGCGATAGAACCCTCTTCCGATAGTATCTGGAGAGGCTCTATGTTCAAGACAGCTCGGAACCCATGATTATGACGGCTGCATGTTCACGGAATCAGACCTGTCTTGCAGGTTTAGTCTTTGGGGTTGGAGTCCGTTCGACCGTTGTTATACATGCCGACAAGCCCAATGATAACGCCAGCGTCATTACGCACAAATTTCAGCCGGAAATAATCCAGGTCCGGGGTTCGGAACAGATCTTCCTCCATTGGCGCAAGTGACATCTTGGGACGTTGGTCCCGCTGGTATATCAGGGAGCCCTCCTCAATGAAGATATGTCTGGGACCAAAGTCACCGACATACTCTTTTAACTTCTCCGGGTCAAGTATCATTGGGTTCAGTTCTGCTTCAAAATTGTCATACGCCCATTGGAGACTGAATTTGCGTTGCTCGTCCGTTTTGGATTTGATCAGTGTATCCAGGGCCAGCATTTGTGCATGTTCCAGAGCCTGATCGGTCGGTACGGCAATATCGGGGATGACCCCGACACCCTCCCAATTGGTCCCGGAGATCGGGTTGATCGCCCGTCCGAACGGGACTCTGATACCAACATTGAGGTCCTGGAAGAGGTAGGTTGTGACCGGATGCGCCCCGCCGCCGGTGGTATCACCAACTATCAGACCACGGTTCAGGTTTTGCATATTGAAACTGAATTCTTCGGCCCCGGAAAAAGTGTAGTCACTGGTCAGAACATAGACCGGGGCGTCCGTAAGTTTGGGACCGGGGACATACTCCTGGGTCCAAAACTGCTGAATAGAATCAGACTCACGTACATAAAAACTGTTCAAGTGGGTTGGCTCGGCAAAAAGGTAGCTTGAGAGTAACTGGATCATAGACGGGCTCCCTCCGCCGTTTTCTCTTAGATCAAAGATCAAGGCATCACAATGACCAAGGAAGTTCATGGCCGCGATTGCGGTTGGGCCACCAAAACTGGCATCCACAAATTGATTGAATTTTATGTACCCGATATTTCCCGGCAGGCGCTCGAGTTTGTCAAAACCAAAATTCTCAAACTGCTGTTCACGCAGTATCTCTTCTTTGTAGTTTTCATCCTCTTCCTGCACATATCCGGGCGGGATCATTCTGATACCCAAATGCAGATCATGGCTGATGGAACGCATGTCCTCGGTCAGGCGCATGGTAAATTCCGGCAAGCTGGTCAGTTCCTTGTATTTTTTGTCTTTGAGATTTTTACGCAAAAGTTTGGACATCTCCTCGGCAACATCCGGAAAGATATAAGTTCTGGCCAGAGCCGCGGAAACACTGTCAATAAGTTCGGCCTGATACCGCTCATCTATGGGAGGCGGCCCCGCTTGATTGCTTTGTTGGGCAGTGATGATCGAAGGTGCGAGGAGGGTGATTATCACACAGAGCAGCAAAGCTGATCGGGGCCGGCCTCGCAACCATCCCGCTTGATTAGAGCGCGCTGTCTGATTCATCTTTGATCCTTTCGGTACATATTGGGATTACAGCTTCAATTCCATGGCAACGGTGCATCGTTTGTATTTTTTGGCTGATAGAGGCGTTCTCTTTTTTCTCCTGAATCCAAGCGACTGGTACAGTCGGATAGCGGCTTTCAGTTCCGGAGCGGTAAGCAGATAGAGATACTCCGCGCCAAAGGAGCGGGCCAGCGCTACCATGTTTTCGGCCAGCAGTCGCCCGATACCCAGACCACGCGCACCGACAGTAACGCCCATTTTTGAAAGCTCCAGAACATTCTCATTGTGGTAGATGAGGGCGCAAGTACCCACCACTTCGCCATCCATCTTTGCAAAGAGAATCTCCCCCCCTTTGCGGATGATCTGACCATTGGGATCATTCAATTGACGGCGATCTTCCGCCTCTACTCCAACCTGAGTCTTGAGCCACTCTTCGTTAATGCTCTTGAAGTATTTCTTGTAGGCAGGCCGGTATTCCAGAATCTCTACTTTCCTGTCAATCGGCACCTCAAGACTGTTCATCACCCGTTCGTGCATAGTCAGGGCGTCCAGACTCTCTTCCAGATTCTGTATTTGGTTAAGGAATTCGGGGTCGACAGACTTCAGAAGGAGAGCGGTTTCATTCCGAATGATTTCCCAGACCGGCTCCAATATCTTCAGCTGTTTTTGCCCCTTATCTGAGAGGCACAGAAGTCGGCGGCGTTCATCGGCCGAAGATTTCTGACCCTCCACCAGTCCCGCTTTTTCCATTTGAGCGGCCAGTTGGTTGATGCCCGCATGTGAAAGCCCCAGCCGTGAGGCAGATTCAGTTACGGACAGGGAGGTATGCCGGGACAGCAGGCTGAAGAGGGGGAACCACTTCGCTTTGAAAGGGAGTTGCAGATCAGCATAGATCTTCCCGACATCCCGCCCCAATCGCTCCGAAAGCCGTCGGAGCCGACTGGCAAAGGCGAGTTCTTCCAGCTCGCTGATATAATCTTTTCCGTCCATATTTCTCCTCTGATAAATTACTATACTGATAATTAGGTAAGTAGTTACATAAATTTGTCGAAATTATTGCTGTTTTTGATTTGTTTGTCGTAGAGAAATTCGGTAGGTAAAAAAATGATCTATTGCCTGTTTTTTGGAAAGGATTTGTAAAAGGGAAAACGATGAAGGAGTCAGATATGAATAAGGCCAACGAGGAATTAGCGGCGGCAGAAAAGGAACTGGTGGAGCTGCGCAAGAAGATAGTGCAGCTTCGCAAGCAGGCGAGTGGGGAAGAGGTTGAGAATTTTCCGCTAACGGATAGAAACGGTCAGCAGGTAAATCTATACGACCTGTTTGGTAACCATGATGACCTGATTGTCATTCACAACATGGGAAAGAGCTGTCCTTATTGCACCTTGTGGGCCGATGGATTTAACGGCGTCTACCAGCATCTGGAGAATAGGGCGGGGTTGGCCCTGGTATCCCCGGATGCTCCGGAACTATTGAAGGAATTTGCCGAGAGTCGCCAGTGGAAATTCAAAGTTCTGTCAAACAACGGCGGCGCATTTACAAAAACGATGGGATATGAGAATGACAAAGGGGGAGCAACTCCGGGTGTTTCCAGTTTCCATCGCGAAAAGGACGGAAAAGTTACCCGGGTGGCCCATACCTGGTTTGGCCCCGGTGATGAGTTTTGTGCCACCTGGCACCTGCTTGAGCTGCTGAAATCCGGAGCAGATAACTGGCAGCCAAAGTTCTCGTATGAGTAAACCAATC
>JARGFS010000003.1 GCA_029211095.1 bacterium
ACAACTCTGGAAATTGTCACCGGACTTTCCGACGGTATCAATATCGAGGTTGTCGAGGGGCTGGAAGAAGGGATGCTTCTGGTGGAACGTCCGCCGAAGGAGATAACCGCCGACTAAGCGGTTAGCGAGTCCCAATGATTCCTTTGATGACCATTAAGCAGTTCTTCAACGACATGCGTCGCCAGAAACTTCGCTCAGCCCTGACCATGTTCGGCATCTTCTGGGGGACCTGTTCTATTGTATTGCTTTTCGCCTTTGGTCAGGGGATAACGGAATCTCAGATCAAAGCACAGCGCGGGCTAGGTGATAATATTGCTATTATTTGGCCGGGAGTTACATCCAAGGAGTTTCGTGGACTGCCGACCGGGCGGCGGGTTAGATTCACCGAAGAGGATGCACGGCTGATCAAGTCCAAGGCGGCTACACTCAAAGGGATTTCACCTGAATATCGTGGCTGGAATATCAACCTTCGCTACAAAAAGCAGACAACGCTCCGATCGGTCTCCGGTGTCTGGCCGGAGTTTAGCGATCTTCGCAACGTGATTCCGGATATCGGCTCTCGTTTCATCAATAAGCGCGACATGGATGAAAAGCGGCGCGTGATTTTTCTTGGTGACAAACTGGCTGAAGATCTCTTTGAAGAGGCTGAACCGGTGGGACAGTCAGTCCTGTTCAACGGCACTCCCTTCACGGTGATCGGGGTGATGAAAGAGAAAAAGCAGAATTCCTCTTATAATGGACGGGACAACCGGAACGCCTTTATTCCTTCAACAACTTTCAAAGCGATGTTTTCACGCCGATTTGTAAATGTGATGATCGTTCAGGCCTACCCGACCGCTTCTATGGAAGACACCAAGAGCGAAGTCTACAAAATCATGGGAGAGAGGTACAAGTTTGATCCCAGTGATAAAGAGGCGCTCTCTATTTGGGATACCACGCGCGGGATTGCATTTTTGAAAACATTTTTTATGGCCTTCCAGTACTTTCTATTTGGGATCGGGGTTGCCACTCTGATCACCGGAGGGATTGGAGTGTCAAACATCATGAATGTGGTTCTGGAGGAACGGACCAAGGAGATTGGGATCAAAATGGCTCTTGGGGCCAAGAAGCAGATGATCATGTTGCAGTTTGTGTTAGAGACGCTTCTGATAACCGCCATCGGCGGACTGCTGGGATTCCTTTTTGCCTACGCTCTGATTCAGGTTTTTCCTTACCTGGAACTTGATGAGTTTATCGGGACCCCACGAGTGAATATGGTGGGTAGTCTGATGGTTATCGGCGTGCTTGGCCTGGTCGGTTTGGCATCCGGTTATTTCCCGGCGCGAAGAGCGGCCAACCTGCAGCCGGTGCAGGCATTAAAACTGTTTTAGGATAGAACTATGAAGATTGGAATCATTTACAACGTCTTCCTCAGAGATTTTAGAAAGCAGAAGAAGCGGATAGCGCTCACGCTGATCGCTCTGGTGTGGGGGACGATTTCAATCATGTTGCTGCTCGGTTTTGGTGAGGGGCTGCACCGGCAGATGACTGTGAATGATAAGGGGCTGGGCGAGGGGATTGCAATTGTCTGGGGCGGGCAGACTTCCATACCGTTCAAAGGAATGGGCAAGGGGCGGCGCATCCGGTTGAATACCGATGATTTAGACTATATTAAGGGGCGCATACCGGAGATAAAAGAGATTGGCGGCCAATACGACCGATGGGGCGTGAACCTCCAGTACGGGGATCAAGTGATATCCGAGCATTGTGTTGGTCTGACCCCCAACTACAGGCAGATGCGTAATCTCAATCCGCAGATGGGCGGACGGATGATAAATGAACTGGATCTGAAATATAAGCGGCGCGTGATTTTCCTGGGGGACAATGTTGCTGATCGTCTCATGGGAGGAGATGAACCGATCGGGAAACAGATAATGCTCAACTCAATACCGTTTACGGTAGTTGGCGTGATGGCCCAGAAGCTCCAGAACTCCAGCTACGGGGGCATGGATGAAAACCAGGTCTCAATTCCGCTGACCACCTTCAAAGCAATCTTTGGTGATCCGTATCTGGACAATATTGTGTACCAGATTTCCGATGTGAGCCGGAATGAAGAAATAGAAAAGGAACTCTATGCGGTCATGGGAGAGCGCTATAAGTTTGATCCCGAAGATGAGCGCGCTCTGTCTGTCTGGGATACGGTGGCCGGCAAAAAAGAGTTTGATCAGATCATGTTCGGTATCCAGATTTTTATGGGTATAATCGGCGGCCTTACTCTACTCATTGCCGGGGTTGGCGTGGCAAACATAATGTATGTGTCCATCAAGGAGCGCACCCGTGAGATCGGTATCAAGATGGCAATGGGGGCGAGGCGTTCCTATATCCTGACCCAGTTCCTTTTGGAAGCAATCCTGATTACATTCGGCGGCGGTGTTCTGGGGATGGCGCTGAGCTATATAATGACCGAGGGATTCAAGCGCATTCCGATTGAGTCAGATGTTTTGGATATGATGGGCAGACCTACGATATCGTTGGAGATCGGACTTTTGGTGATTGTCATTCTGAGTGTTATGGGCATTCTGGCCGGGCTTTTTCCGGCCATGCGGGCTTCTTCGGTCAACCCGGTGGAATCGCTGCGCTATGAATAACTGCATGGGAGCAAATTGCTATGATTAGAATGAACCAGGTAGTCAAAAGCTATACTACCGGCAAAGTGGATTTTACGGCGCTCAAAGGGATTGACCTGCATATCCGCAAAGGGGAACTGGCGGCCGTGATTGGTCCTTCCGGTTCAGGAAAATCCACCCTGATGAATATTGTTGGCTGCCTTGACATCCCTTCTTCGGGCGAATATATGCTGGAAGGGAGCGATGTTGGACAGCTCTCCTCTAATGAACTTGCCGAGATCAGGAATAGGAAAATTGGTTTTGTCTTTCAGGCTTTCAATCTTCTGCCGTATGCCACTGCCTATGAGAATGTGGAAGTTCCGTTGCTATTTGCCGGGGCCAAAGCAAAGTATCGGCGCGAGCGGGTGATAGAGTTGCTGTCCCGGGTTGGCCTGGCTAACAAAGTATCCAACCGGCCGACCGAAATGTCCGGTGGTGAAATGCAGCGCGTGGCCATTGCCAGAGCGCTGGCCAATGAACCGGATGTTATCCTGGCTGATGAGCCGACCGGAAACCTGGATAGTAAATCCGGCGGGGAGATTGTGAAGCTGTTTCATGAACTCTGGGAATCGGGTAAGACAATAATTATGATTACCCATGACAACAATATTGCCGCGACTGCGGAGCGGGTCATCAAGCTCAAAGATGGCATGATTGATTCCAACGGTTTGAAAGCGAGGACGTCCGCCTGATCGACATGCTACCATTCAAAGAGAATCGGGTGGCCGTCTCAGACTCGTTTGGGACGGATTGTATGTTCAACCGGAATCAGGGCCAAACAAGTTTGGCCCTGGCACTCCGGCATCGTCATAACCACCCTTCGACAGGCTCAGGGTGACCTGGTCCCCATAAGAAGTGTAACAGGTATGCATGCAAAGCATGAGTAGGGCGGAATTCCCTTCGACAAGCTCAGGACAGGCTTTAGCAGTTCCGCCTTCGCTTTGTTGGTATGACCGCTGGAATATTTTGCATTACTGAGTTGAGTTGAATTGTCGGGACCGTAAAGGTCCCGACCTACGAAGAATATGCTCGCTACGAAGAATATGCTCGCTACGAAGAATGTGCTCGCTACGAAGAATATGCTCGCTACGAAGAATATGCTCGCGAGGCTCTTAGCGCATCAAATGCAAAGCGGCAGGCGCTGTGCCTGCCGCTTTCGGCGTATATACAAAACAGATAGCGTGGCTCTCTAAAATGGCCGCATCCCGGAAATGCCGCCTAACTCATTTCTGTTATCGTACTACCGTTCGGCCAATTCCTGTTTAAGCTCGCGTGCCTGACTGAGGAGATAGAGGAACTGATCAGTCTTAGTCGACTCCAATTCCGAAGTTGCTCTGCGGGCGACACGAACCAAGTCATTCAGATCGGACCTTTTGGCCCAATAAGAGTTGCGAAGAATCTCCGCAAGCTCCGCAGCACAGGCAGCCAGTTGAAATTCCGAGCTGGTGCGCTCGAAACTACTGTTGATAGCTTGGGGACTGAGCATAAAGCGCTCTTCGGCAACTTCAAACAGACTTTCCACCGGATGCCATTCGTCACTTTCAAAACGGCGCTCATTTTCGCGCGGATCGTCGTCATCCCGATAGACCGGCACATAGTCCGGCTTTTTGTATCGGATGTTAACATACCCGATAGCCCGTTTGGGAAAACCGTGATGTACCTTAATCTCGTAGAGGGCGGTCACGGAATGTCCGGCCCCAATCTCACCGCCATCGACAGTATCATTGCGGAAATCCTTGTCAGCGACATCCCGGTTTTCATACCCCAGGAGGCGATAGCTGCGGACCACCGAAGGATCAAAGTCGACCTGGATCTTAACATCGCGGGCGATCACCTGAAGGTTTCCGGTCAGGTTGTCCACAAAGATGCGCTTGGCTTCATGAATGTCATCGACATAAGCATAGTAGCCGTTCCCTTTGTTGCCCAGCTTCTCAAGCAGAATATCGTTGTAATTTCCCATGCCAAACCCGATTGAGCTGAGCGTGATCCCTTTACCGGCATACCGCTTGATTTCTTTCAGGATAGCCTCGGCACCGGTCTGGCCAACGTTGGCGACACCGTCGCTGCAGAGGATTACACGATTGATCTTGCGCGGGTCAAACATCCGATTAGCCATAGCGTAGCCGAGTTTAATCCCCTGCTCGGCATAGGTGGCACCGTTGGGTACCAGCATATCAATCGCCTGATATATCCTATTTCGGTCCTTAATTGAAGTTGGTTGGAGAACTTCATAAGCAGTGGAACCGTAGACGACGATTCCAACTTTATCATCCGATTTCAACTGGTCAACCAGCATCCGCAATGCTTTCCTGACCAACCCGAGACGGTCTTCACGCCCCATTGATCCAGAGACATCGACAACAAAAGTCAGATTGGCCGGTTTACGGTCGCGCGGGTCAATCTCCTGCCCCTTGATTCCGATCCGGAGGAGGTAGCTGTTCTGGCCAAAGTACGAAGGAGAACCCTCGAAAGAGAGATCGAACGGTTTGTTGTGTGGGGCTTTGTAGTTGTAATCAAAGTGATTGATAAACTCTTCCACACGTACGGCATCCTTTGGTGGAAGATTACCGCTTTCCAGGTAACTTCTGGTCATGATATAGGAGGCGTCATCAACATCTATGGCAAAGGTCGAGAGATGGTCATCTTCGGTATCGACAAACGGATTGACACCATAGTTCTCGAAAAACATAGCGTCGTAGGCCTCGCCATTGACAATAGCGTTCCCGCCATGCGCCGGAGAATAAGCGGTCCTGTCCTGCCGGGGAGGTATCACGCAGGTAGGTGCACCCATGACCGAAGCAGTTTTCTTTTTTCCGTCGACAACGTAAGCGACATCACCTGCTCTACCACCTTTAACGTTGGGTTTCCCGGCGGTTCCAGTAACAACTCCGGCGACCTGATTCAGCATTTCATCGACAGTTGCGACGGGACGTGGCTTGATCTCTTCTTTTGAGATTGTCACCTGACTTGAGACTCCGAACTTTTCGATGATATCAGGCTCGGCAGTTATTTTGATAGTTTTGCTAAGATCGGTCGTCCTTTTTTCCAGTAACAACTTCAGTTCCAGGGCCTGATCTGCCGTGATTGTTATTGAGTCAATCTCGACCACATTGTATTCCAGGTGAGAAACTTTCAGAGTGTAGCTGCCGGGGGGGAGAGTTCTGATCAGGAACTTCCCATCAAAGTCAGTCAGGGCGCCCATAGTGGTGCCCACGACCGCAACGGAAGCACTGACAATTGGATCACCGGTAGTTTTGTCGGTAATGGTACCTTTGATTTGTCCGGTGGAACCGGCCCTTAGAGCCAGGGTAAGTCCGAGCAGGACAATGAAGAGGAAAAGATAGGGAAGCGCTTTGCGTGTAAACATGTTACACCTCCAGAACAACTGGTTAGAGAAGATTTCTGCTTTCTGAAGGGGATTACACCAATGAGACGAACTTCTTCCCATATTTGTGCACAGGCAAGGGATGGTTTCTTGTAAGTTAAGTGACAGGAATAATTTACGGACACAAAAAGGCCGCCCGATGGGCGGCCTTAGTAGATTCAGGGTGTCATTCGATTACTAAAACGCCGGACACGGCGCCGGGGCTGGTCCACCGGCAAAGAGATAGTCGACAAAGTAAGTCAGGTCGCTGATGTCATAGTTGTTATCTCCGGTAACATCTCCATGCTGAGGACAGGCTGCAACAGGTCCAAAGTTGAAGAGGAAATCAACCTGATCGGTGAGATCAGTTATATCCACGGAACCATCACTGTTATAGTCTCCCCGCAAGACGCAACAGCATGCATTGCCAATGCCGTCCAGGTTGTTGTCCAACTGATCCGGGTTGGAAACGGTGGGGCAATTATCAGTGGCATAACAGTGGCCATCGGAGTCATCATCGTTGAGGGGATCATCCGGGCAAACATCACAAGCATCGCCAAAAGTGTCGCTGTCAGAATCGATCTGATCATCGTTGATGTCATCCGGGCAGTTGTCACAGGCGTTGCCGTAAATGTCACCATCATTGTTGGCCTGGTCACCGTTGGGAGTGTCAACACAATTGTCGGTGTCATCCGAGACCCCGTCACCATCAGAATCAACCCCATTCGGGCTATTGACATAGGCGTACAGTTTGTCGCCTACAATAGAGTCAACCCGAACGACAATCCCGCTCGGACCGTAGTAGCCATTACTGTTTGGAGTCGAACTCGGGTTAAACTCAGACTGTCCGGAAGTGTTGTTGTTCCAGGCTCCACCGAGCCGGGTTTCATATGGATACCACCACTGAGCGGAATCGGTTACGCTACCTTCGGGGTTCATGGTATGGTCAAAGGCCGGATTGTACCCGGCATCTTCGACAATGACTTTATAATGAGCCCAGTCCGGGGTGCCATTGTTGTTCCAGGAGCCAACCGAGTCATGGATATGGGTGATGATCAATCCCTGGTCCAAAGTGTCCGAACCGTAAGTCAGATCGGGATAGAAGTAGCAGGAGTAGTCCGCGTCCACCTTGTCATACTGCGCTGTCGAGTGCGGGTTGCGGTACTCCAGGTAGAAAAATTCCCCATCCGCCCAGTTGATGGGGAGAATGTAAAGGGAACTGTCCTGATGCGTTTCAACATCGTACAGGACAACATCGAAAAACTCCCCCTGTTCGAGCACGACCGGATTCACCCAGCCCAGTTCATATTTGCTCCAGCCACAGGGGTGCGAAGGATTGTTGCTCTCGCCACCGAGCGAGAAGACACCATAGCCGCCATAGCCCATAACGCACCAGTCGGTCAGCGGATGATCATTGAAGTCATTGGGGGTGGTGTAAGTTGACATGACCAGTTTGTCATCATAGTCATACAGATCGGGCAGGCCCAGATTATGCATAAGCTCATGACAGTATACGCGAATGCCGCTCAGTCGCTCACCATTGTCACAGGTGGTCGGCCAGAAATCATAACGAGTAGGGTATGACTCGGGCGAAGTATTCCATGAAGAGACCATCTTGCCATCAAAGGGTCCGGGACCGCCGCCCGGAGTGTAGCGGTAGGCGTGGGACCAGATATCGGCCGGGTCATTGAACTCGCAGGCTTCGCTGAATTCAAGGCCGACCCCGGAACGAATGAACACGACCGCATCGACAATTCCATCATCGTCACCGTCATATTGAGAGAAATCGATAAACGGGTCCAACTCGTACAAAAGGCTCTCAAAGTCATACCAACCGGAGGCCGGGTTGGGGTCAGTGTGCCAACCATAGACATCGCCGACAACGGTCACCGTGCCATAAGAGACTTCGTTGACATAGTCAGCCACCGAGCCGCCGGGGAATACGTGATCGGAAAACATCAGGCTGTCCATGGTCTCCGCAGAATATGTGTGAGGCCGATCCACCCAATCGACCAGGATGGCCAGAACCTTAAGCGTGTCACCGGAAAATCGGTAGGCGGCAATGTCCAACGAGTCCTGTCGGGTCAACTCCGAGATTGGAACCGGCCCATAAGCCTTTTCCAGCTCATTGTCCGGAAAGTCGTACATTATTCCTTGGGAGAGATCAATTCCGAAGACTGCAGACGAGACCAGAAGAATCAAAGTTATCGTCAGGAGGCCTGATTTTGCGAACATGATGGTTCCTTTCGGCGGTGAGAACATATTAAAGAACTACATATCCAATTTACGGTTTGAATGGATTCTGTCAAGGCTGCAAAGCGGCTGCCGCACCGGCTGCGCCGATAGCGAGTCTGCGGGTACATCTGCCAGTTTATATTTCAATCTTGATCTGTACCCGTAATTGATGCAGATTATGCTCAATTAGTCAGATATTTTGGAGGATACCAATAGTGCGCGAGTTAATACGTGAAGGATTGTCTAATTTAGGGGTGGTGGAATCGGCCAGCGAAACGGTGACCTGGCTAGTAGCAGCGCTGATTATTATATTGTTAGCGGTTCTCTCTCATCTGATAACACGCCGTATTCTTTTGACAACTGTGGCCATTGTCGTTCGCAAGAGCAAAACCAAGTGGGACGATGTTCTGGTTGAACGGAAGTTTTTCCGAAGGATTGCCCATTTAGCTCCGGCTATGGTAGTTTATGCTACTGCTCATTATTTGCCGGAAATTGAAACGCTGCTGATCAAATTCTCCAATGTCTATATGCTTTTTGTTGGGGTGATGGCTGTTTCAGCATTCTTGTCATCTGTCAATGATATCTATCAGGGATATGAGATATCCAAGGGACGCCCCATCAAAGGATATATCCAGGTCGTCAAGATCATTGTTTTTGTAATGGTAGGGATCAGTGTTTTTGCATCGCTGATCGGCAAGTCACCGCTGGCGATATTGGGGGGCGTGGGGGCGATGTCGGCGGTGATGCTTCTGATTTTCAAAGACTCAATCCTTGGCCTGGTGGCCGGTATCCAGCTTTCGGCCAATGATATGGTCCGGGTGGGGGACTGGATTGAGATGCCGAAATTCGGGGCCGATGGGGATGTTATCGATCTCTCCCTTAACACTGTCCAAGTGCAAAACTGGGACAAGACGATTGTCAGTATCCCAGCCTATGGTCTGATTTCTGATTCATTCAAGAACTGGCGCGGAATGGAACAGTCTGGCGGACGGCGGATCAAGCGGGCGATCAATATCGACATGACGAGTGTGAGATTCTGCGATGAAGAGATGCTGCAGCGGTTTAAGAGATTTGAGTATCTCAAGGACTATATCAGCGTCAGGCAGAGTGAGATCGATCAGCACAACAAAGAGAAGAATATAGACAATTCCGAGTTGGTGAATGGCCGACGGATGACCAACCTGGGGACATTCCGCGCCTACCTGGTCGCCTATCTAAAAAGCCATCCCAAAATTCATCAGGAGATGACTTTCTTGGTTCGGCATCTGAGTCCGACCGAGAAGGGGTTGCCGATTGAGATTTATGTATTCTCCAATGACCAGGCCTGGGCGAATTACGAAGCTATCATGGCTGACATTTTTGATCATCTGCTGGCGGTGATCCCGCGTTTTGATCTTCGCGTCTTCCAAAACCCGACCGGCCAGGACTGGCGGAGAGTTTGATAAGGGGGGACGAGGCCACCGCTCTTTTTCTCTCCGAGTATACTTAGCGATGTATACATTCAGTCATCTCGAGCACAGTCGAGAGATGATCAGGTAATAGTTCGCCCTTCGACTGAGCTCAGGGCGGCTGGGATCAGGCGCGAAGTGTTGTGATCAAAGCTCAGCCGGGCACACTAAGGCCCTTCCTGCTCCCACTCCCTCACCACAGTCGTTTGGATGCCGCCGCGAGAGTTGAAGATTCCCTCCAACCTTGCCCGGCGCGGTTTCGCTGCCGCTACAACATCATCAAGAACCCGATTGACCACATTCTCGTGAAATATCCCTTTATCACGGAATGCGAGAAGATATTCTTTGAAACTCTTCAGTTCCAAGCAGCGCCTGTCTGGTACATAGGTTAGTTTGAGCACCGCAAAATCGGGCAGACCGGTTTTGGGGCAGATACAGGAGAACTCGTTGACCGACATCTGGATTTCATAATCCCGGTCCGGGTAGATGTTCTCAAACAGTTCTATTTCAGGCGTTTTCCAGTCACGGATGCCAGACTGGCGGCCCTCGTAATCAGATTTATTCATGGACCAAATATAACCAGCCGCGCCCGATAAGGCAACGGGAGTGTGGTCTGTTGCGGCAGGTCTTGATCCGCTTTTCGCGGATTGTGACCTGCCACTAAGCTAACAGGTGGATGTCGGGTCACATCCTGCTAAAGCAGGTCAAGACTCGATGCAAAAGCCTGGTTCCGGGAGGATTGTCAGGTCGTGAATCCTGAAAAACAAGGAGAGGTCTGGCTTTCGGGCAATAGGATTGATTTCAATGTAGGAAGCTGTATATTGGTTCTGGATTCCGCTTCGCGGGAATGACTTGTGAGAGCAGAGATGTTTGAGAGCAGAAAAATCTGAGAGCGGGAATTACTTGGGTGGACGGAAACTATATTGGTGAATGAACTACAGTGAGATTCTGTTTTGAGTGAGTTGAGTAATCAGAAAAAAGCAGTGGTGCTGCTCAGCGGTGGGTTGGATTCCTATACCACGGCCGCTATAGCCAAAGAGGATGGTTTTGAAATTTACGCCATCAGTTTTGACTATGGCCAGCGGCATCGGTTTGAACTGGAGGGAGCAAAAAAGATCGCGCTATCACTTAAAGTCAAGCAGCACCTGGTGCAGGTAGTTGACCTAAGATCAATCGGAGGTTCGGCCCTTACCGATGACATTGCCGTGCCCGATGCGACTGAAGGGACAAGTTCCGAAATACCAGTCACCTATGTCCCGGCGCGCAACACGATTTTTCTGTCGCTGGCCCTTGCATGGGCTGAAGTGCTCGGGGCGGAGTCGATTTTCATTGGGGCCAATGCGGTTGACTATTCCGGCTACCCGGACTGCCGGCCGGAGTTCATTGAGTCGTTTGAGAAGATGGCTAATCTGGCCACGAGGGTTGGCGTTCAAGGGGGGCAGATCAAAGTATCGGCACCACTGATGGAGTTGTCGAAGTCAGAAATAATCAAGAAGGGGATCAGCCTCGGGCTGGACTACTCGCTGACGATTAGTTGCTACAACCTGGATCAGTCCGGTCATGCCTGTGGCAAGTGCGACAGTTGCCGTTTGAGACGTAATGGGTTCAAAGAAGCAGACGTGCCGGACCCTACTATCTATAGCCAACCGAAGCAGAGTTAGATGGACTACAAACCAGCCATAGCCAGTTGGCCGCATGATTTTGAAGATAAGCTGCCGCTCTCCGAATTGTTTCTGTCGGTTCAGGGGGAAGGTCGGTATGCTGGATACCCGGCCCTCTTTATTCGATTCCAATACTGCAATCTTGGCTGCGCCTGGTGTGATACCAGGTTTAGCTGGGACAAGAACGAGCTTGAGGAGGGGAGTTTGCTGACAGTGACCGAATTAGTTGGGCAAGCCAAGCAGGCGATTGCAGTGGGAGAGAATCGCCCTGAGGGCGTACATGTTGTGCTTACCGGTGGCGAACCGATGCTGCATCAGGATCGTCTGCCAGTCTTGATGGAACAGATGCGCAGGGCCGGTTTCAATTTCTTTGAGATCGAGACGAACGGTATGTTTGTGCCATCGACAGAAATGCTGAAAGCGATAGACTGGTGGAACTGCTCCCCCAAGCTGAGCAACAGCGGTCTTCCAATTGAGAATTGTCTGGTGCCGGAAGCGATAAAAGCTATCTCCGGGACCGACCGGGCGGACTTCAAGTTCGTAGTTTCAGAAGCGAGTGATCTGGATGAACTTACTAAGTACTATCTGCCGCTGATTAAGAGAGAACAGGTTATGCTGATGCCGGAAGGGTATACGCAGAAAAGACAGCTCCGCAATAGTCCATGGGTGATCCGGGAATGTGCCAAACGCGGCTTTCGTTTCAGTCCCAGATTGCATATATTGGCCTTTGGAAATGAACGAGGAAAATAACGGCTAAATTGAATGATTGTCAAACTTACCAAGAATTTCAGCTTTGAGGCATCGCACCGCCTCGACCATCTTCCCGAAACTCACCCCTGTTACAACCTTCACGGCCATTCCTATCGTGTCCGGGTTGAGGTAACTGGCGAAGTAAATGAGCAGACCGGCTTTCTTTTGGACTACGCCGATCTCAAAGCGGCCATCCAGCCGGTTATCAAAATGCTGGACCACAAGCATCTCAATGACATTGAAGGACTCCGGTTGACTTCGACCGAACATCTGGTCAAGTGGTTGTGGGACCGGTTAAAACCAGATCTGCCAATTCTCAGCAAGATCACGATTTTTGAAACGGACTCAACCAGCTGTGAATATACCGGCGAGTAGCAAGCTACACTTTCTACAATCATATCGCACCGCTCTCTTAATTCTCCTACTCGCATTTGCCTTGTCCGCTACTGTTAGGGCATCATCAATTGCACCCAGTGGCAGCGGTCGCCCGGCTGACTACTGGCAGCAGGAAGTCAACTACGAGATGCAAGTCAGCCTCCGGGCGGATCTAAGAACCATTGTTGGCAACGTTCAGATTGAGTACATAAATAATTCCCCTGACAGTTTGAAGGTGATCTATTTCAAGGCTTTCCCGAATGCGATCCGGAAAGATTCCTACGCCGACAAAAAACGAAGGTCAATGAACGACTACTCCCTGGCCTCACTTAAACCGGAACAGGAGGGGAGACTCACGCTGGACAAGGATCGCTCCGTTTCAAGGGGTGAGTTTACATTCGAGAACAGCATCATAACCTACCATCTCGACCGTCCCCTACCGCCGAATGACAGTGCCCGGTTTGAATTTGATTTTACCACGGTACTCCCTTCTCCGGATGCCATGCGGATGGGATACAGCCGACAGGTAACCAAGGCTGCCTACTGGTATCCACAGGTATGCGTTTATGATTGGAAGCTGGGCTGGGTGAATTCGCAGTATATTGGATGGGGGGAATCTTATGGTGACTTTGGGAATTTCGATGTAGCCATAACGGCGCCGGAGAATCAGGTTGTTGCCGCTACCGGCCAATTGGTGAACGAAGCCGAGGTTCTCCCCGGGGATATTCGCTCCGGCCTGGATATCAAGAACTATCTGTTGCCGCGATCCGAATGGCCAAACCTGAACCTGGACAAAGAGAACAGCAAGACCTGGCATTATGTCGCCGAAAACGTCCCAGATTTTGTTTTCACGGCGTCATCAGAGTTCTGTATTGACAGTGGATCGGTCAACGGTGTCCGGGTTGTTTCTTATCCACTGAGATCAAAAGCGGCCGGGTGGGTTGATGCGGTCCGGTTGGGGAAAAAGGCGATAGAAACATTTTCGGAGTTGTACTTCCCTTACCAGTGGCCGGTAATTCGCATTTGCGATGCCTATGGCGGCATGGAATACCCGATGCTGACCAATTGCAGTGGGAAGGGACCTTCGCCATTTTTCAGTATGCTTCTCTACCACGAGATTGGTCATCAGTGGTTTATGGGGCAGGTTGCCTCCAATCCGGTGGATCGTCCTTTTCTTGACGAAGGGTTCACGACCCATGCCGAGCACAATGCGATGGAAAAATATCGAGGACGCGCAGGAAACTATGTTAATTACAAGAACTGGTATCAAAGAAAATTCGCGCCATTAATAGAAAATCGCAATGCACGCGGGTTCAGGCCGCTCTACCTCTTAATGAAGCGTGGTTATGACAAGCCGATGACTTTCTCGTTCGACCAGGGGGAAGAGTACTGGACGTATCGGGTCTCCGCCTATTACAAATCAGCAGCGATGCATTACTCCTTAAGATCGATTTTTGGTGATAGTCTGTACTACCGGACGATGCACCAATATTGTGATCGTTGGTTCTTTGGGCATCCGTACGAAAATGACTTCACGGCTGTCTTTGAAGAAGTGACCGGGACAGAGCTTGACAACTACCTGCAGCAGTGGTACTACGGAAGGAAGCGGACCGACTACGCCTATACCGGTCGTTCCCGGGCGGAGCAGGGACGCTACTATGAACACAAGATCAAACTCAGGAACAAAGGGAGGTTTGTCTCGCCCATTGACGTGGCCATTATCTGGAAGCAGGGGGATACAACTCTATACACAGTCTCTCCCGAAGGGATGGCGTACGCCAAGCCGGGGTATGTCAGTTTACCGGTCTGGCCGCAGTTCAGAAATCTTAACCGGGAGTATGAGTTTACCGTTCGGGCCCAGCGAGAAATCAAAAAGATTGTCATTGATCCGTTTAATCTGCTGGTCGATCTGGAACGAAGAAACAACAGCTCAGACTTTCTGCCGCCAATAGAATTGAAACTAGATAATATGAAATTCGACCGGACGCCTCTGTATGAATATGCTCTTCGGTGGCGGCCGGACCTCTGGTACACCAAAGCGAATGGAGTTGAGATAGGGGCTCATTGGCACGGTTCCTATCTTGAAGTGGATGATCGCATCTCCCTGGATGCCAGAGTTGGTACTGAATCGGTCAGACCATTTATTGATTTCCGGTTGTCCGACCAATCCTCACTGCTGGGACGGAACGGCTATGCCGGATGGCGTGTGCTTAGATCGGACCGGAGAACTTATGTTTCTCAATGGTTTGAAAAGAGATTTCAGTCCCGGCTCACTATTGCAAACTACAACACTCTTCGTCTGGAAATGAATAGTCTTGATCTTAGCTCACATCAACTGAGTCGCTTCCAACCGCTGCCGTCAGAGCTGCAGGAGTATTTGCCGGAGAGTACATGGGATGGAAACACAACTTATTACATGAACGTACTGTTTGAACACTCTCGTACTTTTAGATATGGGACGTTTTTCTGGGAGACTGCTGCCAACAGCGGTTTGTACAAGGAACTGCTCAGTCATAGAGGGTTCGTGATACACGAAGAAAAAATCAGCCTTGCTCTTACCAGAAAATCGAAAAACTATTTAGAACTGTCTCTTGAGTACCTGGGAACAACCGGCGTACCCCCTTCGCAATTTATCCCGCATCTCAGTAGAGCTTCGGCAGCTTACGCCTTTGTCAACGCGCCGCTGTTTCGGGGAAGAGGTACCATTCCGGAAGGCTGGACCGACAATTTCTATCTCTCCGGCTCCCGCGTCCGGGGCTACCAGGACCGAAATGTTTACCTGACCGAAGCTATGAGCGGCAGCCTTGAGTTGATCCCCCCTGATCTTTTGCCGTATCGCTGGTTTGGAAAGGTTCCGCTGATCGGTAACTTTCTGAGCGGAATTGACCAGTCATTTTTCTGTGACCTGGCTGTCGTCTCGTTGGGAGAAATCAGCAGTTACTATCCTGCCCCTATCGGAATTTCAGAACTGTCCGGCAGCGGCAAGGTGGAAGAGAGCTACCTCTCCGCCGGTCTATCTATACGCATGCCGCCGGTCTGGTCAGACCAGTCGTTGCAAATCGACTTTCCGTTTTACTTGAATAAACCGGCTGCCGATGAATCCGAGTTTGAATTTCGCCTGTCGTTTGCCTGGAGTGTGAACGCTGTTCGCCGGTAGAATCAGTCAGCTTCAAACCGACTGCTTCAGATATTTGAGCCGGAAATAGTCAAGCGCCTGGCGCACATCTTCCGGATTGGAAATAGTCTCCAGGGCCACGCGGAGTTCTTTGGCCCCGTTAAATCCGGCCGCGTGTTCCCTGAGATGCTTACGCATGATCAGGAAATTCTTTTCATCGCCAAAAATCTCAAGAAAAGAATCGGCGTGCATTTGCATGACATCAAGTCTTTCCGCCAGCGGAATTTCCGCACTCTTGCGGGTGCGATCAAAAAGCCAGGGGTTGCCAAAAATAGCGCGCCCCAGCATGGCGCCATCTATTTCATACTTGTTGACCATCTCTTGAGCATGGTCCAGGTCGCGAAGGTCCCCGTTCCCCATCAGGAGGGTGTTGCTCCCCTTGAACATGGGAGCGGCAATTTCCATCTCTTCCCAGTGTGCTTCCACTTTGGACATCTCTTTGGCTGTCCTGAGGTGCACTGTCACCGCCACCGGTTCGGTCTGGAGCAAGTGCCCCAGCCATTCTTCGGTAATTCTCTTGTTGAATCCGATCCTTGTTTTTACAGAAACCGGAAGGTTCCCGGCACCTTCAATAGTGGCGTGGATAATCTCTTTGGCCAGTTCCGGGTCCTTGATCAAGGCCGCCCCGGAACTCTGTTTGCAGATATTTTTGTCCGGGCAGCCCATGTTGATATCAATACCGTCGAACTTCAAGTCCTGCACCATCTCTGCCGTTTTCAAAAAGTACTCCGGCTCTTTACCGAAAACCTGGGCGACTATAGGGCGCTGGTTTTCATCGTACCGAAGCAGCTTCATCAGTTTTGGCCGACCGGGGGAGAAAAGTCCCCGACAGGAGACAAACTCGGTGAAGAAAACATCCGGCTTCCCTAGTCCGGCGATAACACGGCGGAAGGCGGCATCGGTGACATCGATCATCGGTGCCAGCGTAAAAATCGGTTTGGGTAAATCTTTCCAGAATCCGGCGGGTCTATTCATGGGCATATATATAATCAATCGGAGCGTTGGTGCAATCTGTTTTCTGACTATGGACCTGGGAGATTGGGGGTCAGACTGTCCTGGTTATTTTCTGAAGAACTCAAGGTACTTGTACCCACTTCCGGTCAAAAACAGTACGACCTGATCAGTGGCGGCAACGAATCCGCTGGCAAGCAACTTCTTTAGTGCCGCCAGTGTCGCACCTGCTTCGGGTGCGGCAAAGATCCCTTCCTGAGAGGCCAAATCCAGAGTGGACTTATAAATCTCCTGTTCTGAGACGGATATGGCGGTGCCGTTGCTTTCGCGAACGGCATTGAGGATCAGGAAATCTCCTACGGCCGAGGGGACTCGTAGTCCCAATGCGGCTGTTTCCGGATGGGGCCAGAGTTCCGCCTCTTTTTTACCTTCGTCAAACGCCTTAACAATCGGAGCACACCCTTCGCTCTGGACCGATACCATCCGTGGACGCTTTGAGTCTATCAGGCCAAGCTGCTCCAACTCATCAAACGCCTTCCACATCCCAATCAATCCGGTGCCGCCGCCGGTGGGGTAAATGATAACATCCGGTAATGTCCAGCCCAGCTGCTCGGCCAATTCGTACCCCATTGTTTTTTTGCCTTCAATTCGGTACGGTTCTTTGAGCGTGGCGACAGAAAAATAATCCTCCGAGGCTACCAGCCCGGCCGCATACTCACCACAATCTTTGATACTGCCATCAATCAGTTCCACTCGTGCGCCATGCGCCTGGCAGTCGGTGATGAATACGGGGTCGGACGCCGAAGGCATCACCACGCATATTTCCATGGAGGCTCGTGCACCATAGGCGGACAGGGCGCTGCCTGCATTTCCGGCCGTGGGTACAATGAGTTTGTTGAGTCCCAGTTCGTGTGCCCGGGAGACAGCCATACTCAGACCGCGCGCTTTGAACGAACCGGTCGGGTTGGTGGATTCATCTTTCAGGAGTAGGTTCTTCAGGCCAAGTTTAACGCCGGTTCTTTGGGCGGCAAGGAGTTCTGTGCCTCCCTCTCCAAGACTTATGACATGCTTCCGGTTTTGAACGGGAAGCATCTCCCGGTACTTCCACATATTCTGGTCGCGACCCTTGAGCGATTCAACCGTCAGGCTTTTCATTGCAAGAGCATAGTCGTACTCAACCAGAAGTGGTTTTCCGCACTGGCAGAGATTCACTATTTCTGAAAGAGAATATTGTTTGCCGCATTCTGAGCAGCGGAGATTGATCGAGGTTGAATTGGTCATTACTTACTTAACCTGTAACTGTCTCCGGGTCTCTACCCAGTCTTTGATCCGTTCTTCAAGTACCATCAGTGGTATCGGTCCGGTCTCCAGGATTGTGTCGTGGAAGCCCCGGATATCAAAAGTGTCGCCGAGTTCCTTTTCCGCGTAAGCGCGAAGTTCACGGATTTTTAGCTCCCCAATTTTATAGGCCAGGGCCTGTCCGGGCCAAACAATATAGCGGTCAATTTCCACGATGATATCATGCTCGCTTTTGCTGGAATTCTCTTTGAAATATTCAATCGCCTGCTCTCTTGTCCAGCCTTTGTAATGCATCCCCACATCGACAACCAGGCGGATGGCTCGCCACATTTCATAGGTGAGCTGACCGAATTTGGAATAGGGGTCTTCATAAAAACCCATTTCTTCGCCCAGCTTCTCGGCATAGAGACCCCACCCCTCTCCATAGGCAGTGATCCAGCTGTTCCGCCTGAACCTGGGCAGGTTGGTCAGTTCCCTGGCAATGGAGATTTGAAGGTGATGTCCGGGGACAGCTTCGTGAAGGCTCAATGCTTCCATCTCCCACTTTGGTCGGGAGGCCAGATCATAGGTGTTGACGAAATAGTAGCCGGGGCGACGAGCGGCATGAGAGCCGGGCTGATAGTAAGCGGTTGTCTGGGACTTGGCCCCGTAGTCCGGAATTTCAATGACTCCGTAGGGCAGGCGGGGGAGGACACCAAACAGCTTGACCAATTGGGCATCAGCCCGTTTGGAAATGTCCCGATACTCGCGCACAAGATCACGCGCCTCGGTGAAATAGAATTGGTCGCTGGTCCGAAGGAACTCGCAGAAAGAACCGAAATCTCCCTTGAACCCGGTGCTATCGATAATCTCTTCCATTTCGGCCCGAATTCTTTTCACTTCACCCAGACCGATCTCATGGATTTGATTCGGGGTGAGGTCTGTAGTGGTGTAGTACCGGCACAGATATTCATACCACTCTTTACCGAGCGGAAGGGCCGACAGTCCAATCTCTTCACGACAGCCAGGGATATATTTACTGACGAGAAAAGTGTGCAACCGCTTCAGAGAGGGGAGCGCCTTGCTCCGGTAAACTGTGTAGGCTTCGTTCTGGATTTCCGTTTGCTGCTTCTCAGTAACTGTTTCCGGAAACTCCCCAAACACTTCCAGCATGGGGGCCGTGGAAGGCTCTTCGGCAATCTGGCTGAGTACCTGTTCCGGCAGATCACGCATGGTAACTCTGGGCGGGGTGATCTTCTGTTCCAGTCCCTTTTCCATGAGCATGATGGTTTGTGAAATCAGATCAGGCAGTGCTTTCAAACGAGCGATGATATTCTCATAGTCCTCCTTGCGGTCCGTGGACATGATACCGAACATCTCCGCCGCGGTCTGGTGAACGCCGCCCATCTGGTTGATGGGCATCAATTCCTGCTGATACTTTCGTGACTCCCGGTCAGTCAGTTTCTCCCGCATGAAGAGATCGTAACTAAGCCGGTCAACTTCGTGTAGCTCAGAGCGATTGATAGATTCCAGGACGGCAATGATAGCGTCCTGCTCCTGCCGCCGGAACTCAATTGCTTCAAAGGAGCGATCGGTCCAACGATCATCCTGACCGGCAAATCCGTTATAGGTGGCTGACTCGGGCGATCTCAGCATCCGGTTTTCCCAGTCCATCTCGAACAGTTGGTGTAATCGTTCGGACTCTGAGAGACCGTCTGTTTTCGCTTCAAGGGCTTGGCAGGCTTCAATAAATTTAGTGTCATTCTGTTTCATAGCGCTCAGGTCTCCGGGTACTATCAGGGCAGCTATTATAGCCAAAACCGGCGAAAAAGCTTTTTGCATTCTTAACTCATTGCTTGGGTAGTGGTTAGCATGTCTCAATATGAACCAGAGAAATGATTTCCGCAACGGAAAAGAGCTTTGTAAAACAAGGCCTTTACCGCCTAAATCCGGCGGTAAGCTTAAGAAGCAGAGCGGTTTTCCGATAGTTGCTATAATGGAAACTTCTCGGCTCAAAATCGTCATATTGGCTCTACTGACAGTGGTTTTCCCCGCCTCGGCCGGGGCTACCAACTACTATGTCTCGCCCACCGGCTCCGATGCAGCCGATGGACAGACCATATTGACTCCATGGCTGTCAATTGAGAACGGTGAAAAAACCGGCGTGCTGGCTCCGGGGGATTCCATCTTTGTTCTGTCCGGTTCCTACAGTCGCACTACCGGCGCAAGTTTTCCAACCTCTGGTACGGCTGTCGCTCCCATCGTTTATACTTCACTGGGGAAAAAAAGGCCACTCATTGACTTTGGAAACAGTGGCGATGTGGCCATAAGTCTGGTTGGGAACCATATCAATTTTAAGAACATTGCAATCACCAATGGAAATAACAGCGGTATTGAGATTGTCGGTGATTCCATTTATCTGTTTGGATGCCAAATCAGCGGGTTCTCGAAACAAGGTATTCGGGTTCTTGGCAGCTATAATAAAATTGTCGCCAATGTCGTCAATGCGGTCGGAGACCGGGGGATAGAGAACGAAGACTCCGGCGAATTTGAAAACGTTTTCTACAACAACACTATCTACGGCTGCGGCAGTCACGGAATAGAATTGCACGCCAAAATAAAAAGCAGCCGGGTCTTTAACAACATTGTTGCCGCAAATAACAATGATGGTATCAGAGGGAAAGTAGAAAATGTCTACGGTTTTAATAATGTCTGGGGAAATCTGGGGAATGACTACTCAGATGGTGCGGTCGACTCAGCCGGGGGAATATCGTTCCAGCCAGGGTTTGTAAATGTCTTATCGGTCCGTTTTGATCTCAAAAAGAATGCCAAAGAGATTAATGCCGGTCTGGATATCGGCTACCCGTTCAATGGAACGTCACCCGATATGGGAGCTTACGAAAAATATAACAACTACTTTGTGAGTCCGGATGGCAACGATCAAAACAGCGGACGGCATCCTGATTCGGCTTGGTTATCAATCGATAACGGTGATTCAACCCTCTTTCCCGGTGACACTGTATATGTTCTGGCGGGAAACTATAGTAACCCGGTTTCAATAACTGACAGTGGGACTGTTGACGAAGAGATCTTCTATGTTGGCGTGTTGGATTCTGTTACAATTGACGGCACGGGAAATTCAGTCACGGTCAGGATTTCCGGAATGTGTATCAAGTGGTATGGAATCGACATAGCGTCATCGACAACTGCGAATATTGAGATCAGCGGCTCCAAAAACAGACTCGAGAATTGTGATATATCCAATTGCGATCTGTATGGGTTGCTTGTTACAGGTAACGAAAATACCATACAACAAAACCGGATTTTTGGAAACCAGAACTCAGGGCTACTGATTTCAGGCAATGAATGTATTGTTTACAACAACAGTTTTTACAACAATGCCCTGTTCGGAATAGATGCTTTAGGGAGTACGCTTCATCAGTTCGTCAATAACATCATCAGCGGTTCGGCAACTTCGACCGGTGTAAGAGCGGATGGAGGCAGCCTGCTGTCTTACTCCATACTGCACAATCTAACTACTCCTTTCACTGGAGGACTATCTGTCTCATCTGATGTGACTTATGATGATCCCCTGTTTGTGGATGCTCCTGGAAGTGATTTCAACCTCGGCTCCTTTTCTCCGGCAATTGATGCAGGCGTTGATGTTGGTTTGCCATATAACAACAGCGATCCGGATCTGGGTGCTATCGAAACTGGTGTTCTGGCTGTTCTTCAAATCAGTCCGGTTATCGATAGTCTGATCTCTGACTCAACATATCAGTTCGATGTTGTTGCCCTGGATTCATCCGGTCTTCCCGCCGATCCCGGTTTAATAGTCTGGTCACACACCTTCTCTTCAGGTGTGATCAGTTCCGGTGGACTTTTTACACCGGACAAGATTGGGTCCGGAGTGGTAACGGTCCAATCTCTGTCCTACCCGGTCAATGGTTCCTCCGCTGTAATGACAGTAGTTCCGGGCGCTTTGTCATCTTTGTCAGTTTCTCCCGATCAAGATACTGTTTCGGCAGATTCCACCCGGCAGTTTGTGGCTACCGGAATTGATATCCACGGGAACAATACCGGTCTGGTTGGTGACTTGACCTGGTATGTGCTTGGCGATATCGGAACCATTGACAGCGGCGGTCTTTTTGATGCCGGTCGGGTCGGGTCTGGACGTATTAGTGTTGTCAGCAGTCTTGGTGCAAGTGGAACGAGCGATTCAATTGTAGTGACACCCGGAGCGCTTTCCATATTGTCAGTATCCCCCCAGGCGGCCATTGTAGTACAGGCCGAATCTCAGGCATTTGCTGCCTCCGGGCTGGATAGTGACTCCAACTTTATTTCTGATCTGACGGACGGCTCTGTCTGGACGACCAGCGATCCGGATGGAAGCGTTGGTGGTTCCGGGACATATACGGCGGGGAATATTGTATCGTCCCC
Source organism: bacterium (assembly GCA_029211095.1). Taxonomy (GTDB): domain Bacteria; phylum Zixibacteria; class MSB-5A5; order GN15; family FEB-12; genus JARGFS01. The sequence continues at coordinate 22,323 of JARGFS010000003.1, forward strand.
TTATTACTATGTCAAAGCAACCGATGGAGTCCGGTCGGATTCCGCGCAAATCACCGTCATTGCCAGTGGTGACCTGACTCATATCAGAATAGAACTGGCCGATCACTCGGTGGTAGGGGATACAACTCTGTCCTCGGATAACGACAGTACCATTCTCTATGCCCGGGGATATGATGCCGGATGGACCTTGATAGGTGATCTGGTGGTCGACTGGACCATAACCGGTGTTGATACCATAGGCTCCCTGACAAGCAGTAATGCTCCGCAGACAAATCTCATCCTGACAACTCCCGGCCAGTCAGTTGTTCAAGCTACCTACTCCGGCTCCCTGACTGATTCAACGGGACTGATTACCTGCCAGCCGGGTGTGGCGAGCGTGATGACGATTGTACCTGATACCATGACTCTGACCGCCGGGGAAACTTTCGACTTTGATGTCGTGGTAACGGATGCCGATGGCAACACTCCGGGATTGAGTCTGGTTCCGGCGTGGGCACTGCTTGGGGATATTGGCAGTATGGAATCTTTCGGGCATTTTTCGGCATCGACCGTCGGCACTGGGCGGGCGGTGGCCGCGGCCGGTGGGTTAGCAGATACCTCCGGAGCCATTAACGTAGTGGCAGGAAGTCTTACCAGTCTAATGGTTGTGCCGGACTCAGCAGTGATCCCGACCGACAGTAGTTTACAGTTTTCGGTCGCGGGATTTGACCTCTTTGGCAACGAGCAATCGACCGGAAATATCACCTGGTCCTTGACCAGTCCTGTCGGCGTGATAGACTCCACCGGTTTTTTTGTCCCGACTTCAACAGGTATCACGCAGGCTATCGCCGTCTCTGAATTCGGACCGATTGACACCTCCGCCTATCTTGAAGTCACGCCCGGCCGATTGGCATTGCTTACAATTAACCCGGACCTGGTGAACATGGTTACCGGAGATAGTCAGAACTTCACTGTATCGGGGAAGGATGCCCTTGGTTATTCCACAGCCGTGGGTGGTGTCTCCTGGTCTGTTACAGGAGGCATTGGCGACATCACCTCCTCCGGTTTGTTCACCGCAAGGTCCATTGGTAGTGGACAGATTGTGGCTGAAAGCAGCATTGGTGGAGTGACAGATACAAATAGCGCTGTCGTTGTGGCGGCGGGAGTGCCAACCAGACTGTCGATCTCCCCGGATGAAATCATGCTGGCGCTGGGAGACTCAACAGATTTTTCCGCCCGCGCATTTGACGAATACTTCAACGAGGTTAGTCCTGGAGAACTCTCCTGGTCCGTTGTCGGAGCAATTGGTTCCATAGACAGTCTGGGGAGATTCCAGGCAGAATCTGCCGGGACAGGACGGATTGCCGTACACAGTTCCAGTTTCGGGCTGTATGACAGTACTTCGTCGGTAGTGGTCGAGGCGTTAACGGTGGCCTCGCTTCCGCTTGGAGATCGGGTCGTCCTGGCCGGTCAATCTGACATTGACATACTAAGATTCCAGGTCAACAATCTGTACTCGGTTGGCAAGGGGGTCGAAGGTTTCCGTTTCCGAATGCAGAGTACCGGTGCCGGATCAGACGCGGAGATGCTTGCAAATTTAGACTCGCTCCATCTCTATCGTGAGTCAGTTTCAGACAGTCTGCTGGGCAGCGCTGTTGTTGACAGTGACACCAGCCTGATGATATTTTCATCGCTGACTATTCCGATGCTTGACAGCCTGACTTTTTCTGTCCGGGCCGATGTCAGCAGTTTCCCTCATGATGGAGACTTCGCCGATCTCCTGATGATTCCGGCTCTGGATGTTGTTAGTTCCGATGGATCAGCAGTGGCCGGTACCGACAGTCTCAATTCCCTGGGACAACTGCTGTTCGACGGACTTACTCGGAGTCAGATTACTCTTACTCCGGTGGGCCTTGATTCCATAATGCTGACTGACAGCATGTACGCCATAATGATTATTGATATTCCCCGGAACGGCTATGCAGGCGATACTCTGGAGTTGATCAGTGTTGTCGTGGATACGGCTCTTGGCGGCACTGTCAGCGATCAGGATTTTGACTCGCTTGTCATCTATTCCGACAACGGGGATGACATCTGGAACGGAGCCAGTCTGGAGCAGAGGTTGGGCGTTCTGGTTTTCACCGGCAATCGATGGATAAGAAGCGGGCTCTCGTATGAGTTGATCAATCCGCTCAATCGGCTGTACGTTGCTGCGGCTCTCTCGGCGCAGCCCACACGAGGTGCCGTAGTCGCCTTTGGGATTCCTCTGAATGGGATTCAAGTTACTTCGAACAATGACGGCCCTATTGACTATCCGGTTGGAGCCGTTGACAGTATTGTGATAGCCACTTCCGAATCGTTCGCCGTTTCTGTCATCAAGGGGGAGGTTCAGCTCCTTGTACCCGGCGAACTGTCGGGCGCGCTGACGACCATTGAATTGATAAACAACTTCTATGATCCCTACCAGTTGGACAGCCTCATTTTTGATCTGGAAATCTCTTCCATTTACCCGGAAACACAGGGGATCAAGGATTCGCAACTGGACAGCCTTCTGCTGGTGGTTCATGACATCTCCGATATTAATCAGCTCGGTTCCCAGGGAACAGTTGTTTCATCAACATTCCCGATTGACGGTGTGGCTGCCTTTGACTGCCATAACCTGACCCTTGCGGGCGCTGGGAGTCCAGTCTACTTGAGTGTTCAAGCGGCGGTAAGTCTGGAGTCGGCCAGAAACGGCAATCTCGTCAGCCTCTCGCTTCCGGATTCAAGCAGAATTGTGCTAAGCCCCTCAACGAGTATTGAGGCAACTTATCCGCTTCAGGGTACGCTTGGGCATCAGATCGACCGGTTCCCGTTGGCGTCCGCAAGCGCCTATCAAATGGGGAGCCAGACAATCTTTGGCGGACAGACCCGGCTGCCTGTTTTCGAATTCAGATTGCCTGGCGATGGATACTCTGTAGACAATTTGCGTTCCATCCGTCTGGCCAATCGCGGGAGTTTGAACGATGGTGCCGCCCTGACCGGAGTGAGCCTTTGGTATGACTGGGAGGAGGACGGACTTACAGCCAATGACTCGCTGGTGTCAACCCTGAGCTATGAATCCGGCGAGTGGACTGTTTCCGGAGTCGTCAGAACCATACCTTCGGAAGGGAGCCGTTTTATTGCCACTGTTGATGTTGGCAACACTCAGTTCCTGGCCGGTACTCTGGAGTTTGTTCTGCCTGTGGGCGGGGTCACCTATTGGTCCGGGGCGGATGGTCCGGATGATGGAGAGTTGGGGAGTCAGGAGAGTCATTTTTTAATACCGACCGATCGCGTGACGGTGATTTCGTTACAGGGGGAATCGGGTGAAGTGTACCCCGGTGCCACCATTGACCAGCTGCTGACTTTCGCTTTATACAATGGGTATGCAGCCACCGATACGCTCTCTATTGAGGCGATAACGTTTACCAACATCTCACGCTCTCAGTCCGGACGTGACTGGGCGGACAGTTCTCTGGCCCAGGTCTCACTATACTTTGATTCTGATCATAATCGTCTCTTTGATGAAAGTGACAGCCTGATCGGAACCGGGTACTTTGCCTCCGGTCAATTGAAAATGAACGGCCTCAGTGTAAGTCTTCCACCGGAGGAAATAAGTTCATTTTTTGTGTCAGCGGAGCTTTCACTGGCCCAAATAGATCTGGACAGTCTGGCGATTTCAATTGAGCAGGCCTCAGACTTTGTTTTTGCCGATACCGGATCAATCTCAGTTAATGGAGACCTCCCGCTGACCAGTGGTGGCTGGAACATAGTTAACGGTTCCGTTTCGGATCAATATGAAATGAGCGGATTGCCGCCTACCTCGGTCACTCCGGGAGATACGGCTGTCCTCCTGATGGTATTCAGACCGGCCAGCAACGGTGACCGCATAGATACGCTGACTTCGATCACCGTGGAGAACGCTAACACGACCAATGTTGCCAGTGGTGCGGACATATCCAATATGAATCTCTGGATGGATATGAATGACAACGCGCTGTATGATTCATCAGACAGTCTGATCGGTTCCTTGAGTTTTGGCGCCTCTCAGCATTGGATCAGCGCTGCCCTGGATTGTGAGATCGGGCGGACACCACCAAGATTGCTGTTGGTGGCCGATATATCTTCCGGCGCTACTCCGAACCGCCAGTTCCGTGGAAAAATTGTCACTAGCGGTTGTGGCTACCGGTCGTCAAACAATGGTCCCCTTGATCAGCCCCTGCTAAGTGACCGCCAGGTGACTATTTCAAACGCCGCGCTGGCTATCTCTATGCAAAATCAACCGGAGCGCTATACAGTCGGACAAACGATTCATCATCAGCTTACCGTAACCAACAATGGGTTGATACCTCTGCTGGATGTCTCAGCTTATGCAACAGTAAGCGATTCACTGCTTCTAACGTTGGACAGCAGTCAGATCGGACCGGTGCCTCTCGTTGCAGGCGTTTCAGCCGACTTTGATTTTTATTACACCGCTCTGGATACCGGAAAAATTGTCTGGCAGTTTCAGGCAACAGCCGATGTCACCGGGGATTCCTCTGTTGTTCTGGTGACAGATTCGATAGAATTTCAGCGGGCGGTATCGGCGGTGCCGATTCAGTTCGTGAACAGCAATCCGACTTCGGTGACCAGAGGACAGCAAAATGTCTTTCCGCTTAGTTTGACGATCGCTCATCCAGACACCGATCCGATATCAGCTTCAATCCGGATAGACAGTTTGAGAATCCGGGTTGAGGATGGTTCTGGCAATGGCCGACGGGCAGACTCAACTCTCGCACGTCTGGTACTGGCCTCAGGCTACACTAACCTCACTATTTTGGAAACCATGCCAGCCAGCGCAGATTTGTCTCTGATCTTCGGCGAACCGGTAGTTATTGATCCTGCGCAGCAAAGAAATTTCTCCCTGCTGGTGGATATTGATAGCGCCGCCGCTGCCGGGAGTTTTGCCATCTCAATAGTAGAGAGTTCCGCAATAGTTGTGACCGATAACAATAGTTCACAGCCAATCAGCCTTGCACCCGGTCTTGTATTTCCAATGGTTACCGCCTCCTGTCGGATAGATAATCCTTCGGCCAACTTGTTATTGTCATCGGAGCCGCTCCTTCAGGCCACGGTAAATTACGGGCAGGATGATCTTGACCTGGTGCAACTACTGTTTACTCATCCGGGAGAGTTTGGAAGTTCTCCAATCCAGGTGACCTCAATGATTGTCAATTTTGTGGACAGCCTGCTCAATCCGATAAGCGCCACACATCTGCTTGAGCGTCTTCAAATCAGACGGCAGCAAGTTATTGTGGCCGAGGTTACCAATTTTGGACCGATGGAGGATTCTGTTGAGGTCGTTCTCAATTCGCCGCTGACACTTAATCCCGGTGAGCAGGATTCACTGGCCATACGAGTCTCATTAGATGATCAGTCGTTATACAGCAACTTTGGACTTATTATCTCCGACAGTACCCGCTTTGTGGTGCGGGATTTAAGCTCCCATTCCCTGATTGAAATTACGACCGATACTTCCTTGCTGGCCACCGGTTCCGTCTTCCCCATCCACTCCGGCAGCGCCCGTTTGTTGCAACCGGCCAGTGTCGGCGAAGTCTGCCTGACAACCCACCTCCCGGATGCTGTGGTTGGGGGGAAAGATAGCCTGGCCCTGGTTGACATTACCCTGGAGTATCCTGCCACGCTCGGTCATTCCTCGGTTATGATTTTTGCCGCTGATCTCAACGTCATGGATTCACTGGGACGACCCCTGAATCCTGACCGGCTGTTTGACAGAATCGGATATGTTGTCGACGGCCAAAACCTGACCTACCAGCCTTTTGTTGGAATTGTCAATGGTTCCGCACACTTCACCTTTGGAAGCGGTGTCCGTTTGGATCCGGGTGAACAAAAGACAATCTCACTGGTAGGGGATATCGAAGCGGATGTGCCGTTTACGAACTTCTCCGTTTCCATACCGCAGTCCGAAGCCATGGACTTTAGAGATGCCAACGATACCAACGCTCTCCCCGGACTGGTCAGTGGAGCTTCCTGCGGTGGACAGTTCCCCTTCGTCACCAATACTGCTGATATCTTCCTTCCGGCCGGTCGACCGCTCTTTGAATGCAGGAAGCTTCCCGTACAAGTCACTGCTCCGGGTCAGGAGATGCTCAAACTGTTTGAAGGAACGCTCACGTATGATGGCGATGGCTTGCAGGGGGATGTTTCCATTGAAGGAGTGAGCGGAAAATTTGTTCGAAGACTTTCCGATGGATGGCATACAGCCAGTCCCGGAGAGGCGCTCACAAGGATCAGCGTGATGGTGGACAGCAGTCTTGCGTGCGAGGATTCGTTACTTACCGGTGACAGTCTTCAGTTGGACTTCCCGCAGCCGCTCAGTATCAGCAGTGGCGAAAAGGTCACGGTAGAAATCTATGTCTCTCTGGAAGATAATATTCTGCTGGGAAATTACGCACTTAAATTTGATGATTCCGGCTTCATCAAGCTGATCGACAAAAATATTTCAAATGATCTGTTCGCCGCCGGTAACGAGAGTTACCCCCTGTATTCGGCCGAGATTTCAGTTCTCGAAGCAAACCTCGGCGAGTCGTTTGTGAACTATCCCAATCCGTTTCACCCCTCACTGGGTGAGCAAACAACCATTGCTTACGTGCTCCCCGCTGACGCCCATGTTGATATTGAAATATTCACTATTACCGGCAGCCTGGTCGCCCTCATCGCCGACAATCAATTCCGCAGCCAGGGGGCTCATTCCGAAGATACCTGGACCGCACTCAATGATCGCGGACTGAAGGTGATCAGCGGAACCTACTATTGCCGCATTACGGCTCGCTACGGTTCCGGGAAAACCGAAGAAGTTCGCAGAAAAGTTGCGGTGATCCGATGAAGAGATTAATTGTCATAACTCTTCTGTTGTTAAGTGTGCCCCTTTCGGTGCGGGGAGGGGAGGCTGGTACCGAAACTCCCTTTGCGATGGGAGCAGGGGCGGCCGATATATCTCTCTCCGGTTCGGCAATCGCCAGTTCCGCCGGTTGGACGGCAGCTTACTGGAACCCTTCCCGGCTGGCCTCTATTCAGCAGACGGAGTTAGGGGGATTCCACACCCGACTTTTTGATAGCGATGTTTCTTATCAGTATTTGGGCGTTGCTCACCCAACCCTGGATTGGGGAACTTTTGGTTTTGGATTGTTCCGCCTGGGGATTGGCGGAATTGAGAAGCGGGATGCATCGAACCTGTACCTCGGCGATATCGAAGACAGCCGCCTGGGACTGCTCCTGGCCTATGGTCGGGTAATATCCAACTACCGGATTGGACTGGCCCTGTCAATGGAGCACCATTCCATAGACAACTACAAGTCAACTTCATCCCCCGGTCTCAACCTGGCTGTTTCGCGGGCGTGGGAGATGGGTGGACGAATCAGGGGTGTTACGGCCGCTCTGGTCATGTACAACGTTTTGAGCCCATCGATGAAATTGGATAATGAAGATGTGTCTCTGCCACTCTCCACCGGGGTTGGGGTAACCATTCCAGTACAGCCGAACAGAAATTGGGATCACCTGGTTAATCTCCATCTGACCTTAAATAAAGTTGATGCGCTGCCGGCCCAGATAGCAGTCGGTGTTGAGTACAGCGTAGGCAATTTGCTGACTCTGAGAGGCGGCGCCAACGATGGAAAGCTGACCTCCGGGGTCGGACTCAAGCTTATGTCGGTCGGGTTTGATTACGCCTTTGTGGATCGGGACCTCGGCACCCTCCATATGTTCAACCTGACCAGTTCGTTTGGGAAAAGCAAATCATCCAAACGACAGGAACGAGCGGCCCGCCGGGAACGGGAGTTTAATGAATTGATGTCGCAGCAGTTAACGGCCAGCAACGAGAAGATGCTGCAGCAGCTCCTGAATCGGGGAGAGGAAGCCCTTGAAGCGGGAGATTTGGAGAAGGCTGAAAGTCAGTATGATCGGGCTCTGTTCCTGGCCCGTTCTTCCGGTTCAGATACTGCTCAAATCTATTCGACTCTCAACGAGGTTCGCGAAAGATTGAGCGAAGTCCAGCGTTTGCAGCAGTACAACGACCGTCTTGACTCCGCCCAGGTGAATCTGGCCGCCCATGATTATCTTGCCGCTCGGTACTATGCATCATTGGCTCTTGAATTTGTGGAGAATTCTGATGAGGCTCAACAGGTCATAAAGGAAGCCGAAGAAAGCCTGCGGCGTGAGAGCTCCCGCGAGGAGCTAATCAAGCAGCGCACACTCCTTTCTGACTCACTGGTCAGCTACGGACGCACTGACGAAGCCATCAATGTTCTTATGAGCCTGGTTGAGATAGCGCCGAATGACAACAGTATCCTTATGGCTCTTCGGAGAGCCCAGTTTGAGCGACTCCGGGCGAAAGCTTCGCAGGCCTACAGCAATAAGCGGTTGAACAGCGCTCTGGTCAGTCTGGATTCAGCCCTCGGTTACTTCCCCGGACACCAGTGGTGCGAAGAGATGAAAAGCATGATCACCGGACAGATCAAGTCGATCGACCCCGGTCAGCCAACCAGAAAGTCCGGAAAAAAGACAGTTCTGAGCGCGGAACTGCAAAAAGAAGTGTCGGACAGTTATAAGGAGGGGCAACGATTGTTTACTTCGGGGAACATGACCGCGGCTATCGAGAATTGGGAAAAGGTGGAACGGATTTTGCCGGACTATGCCTCGGTCCGTGAGTATCTGATCAATGCCTACAAATTTGTCGGCGTCGAGCTGTATAGCCGGGGAGAGCTTGAGGAGGCGGTATCCATCTGGAGAAAGGCAGCCTTCCTGCGGCCGGACAACCAGGAGATTGCCGAGTACATCAAGAGAACCGAAAACGAAATAAGAAAACTGAAAGAACTATCCTATGAGCAGTAATTCCAGTGATGTCCTCCAGCAGGAGTGGCCGCAATCGTCGGAGTTTAAAAAATCGATCCGGATGGAGTTCTCCATATATATCTCTTCCATGATTTTCCTCCTTATGATCATTGCCGGATCGGTCATTATGGATAGATATGTTGATTCGGTTACGCAGGCAGCGGCTGACAAACTTCTGGTACAGGCCCGTTCCTATTCCGGACCGGCGGGGAAGTTGATCATCTCAACCACCGGACCGGATGCGTTGCTACTTAACAATATCTGTAAGAAACTGGCTGCCGACAACTCGGACATTATATGGGTTGCTATTACCGGCCGCGAAGACACTCTTTTGGCTCATACCGATATTTCCAAAGTGGCCAAGGGGGGAAGTCTGACTCCGGTAATTGGGGGAGAATACCCCTCGCTATTGAGAAACGGAGAAGGTTTCAAGTTAGCTGATGAGACTATCAACATCTCTGTTCCTATTGCCGAAGGCGACGTCAAGATTGGGCACCTTCACCTGTCTTCATCGGCAGCAAAAATCTCTGAGGCGCGACAGGACTCCATTGTCGCGGTGGCAACGATTTCGGTACTGGCTCTTCTTCTGGGTCTGCCTCTTATTATGATCGGGCTGCACCGAAAACTCAAACCGATCAGTACGATTACCGATCACCTCAAGGATATCAGATTTGATAACATTCAATTGGATATCCCGGTTACCGGCCGCAATGAACTGGGCTACCTGGCTGAGACTCTTCGGGTCATGGGGGGAAAACTAAACGCCGCTCAGAAAGAGATGATTGAGGCTGAGAGGATTTCCCGCGAGTTTGAAATCGCCCGGGAGATTCAGTCCAGCATGCTTCCTTCGGCCATCCCGACCAACGATCATTACAGTTTCACCGGCTTCTATCGCAGCGCCAAGGAAGTGGGGGGAGATTACTACGATTTCATTAAACTAAGCGATACCAAAGTTGCCTTTCTGGTGGCCGATGTATCAGGAAAATCGTTGCCGGGCATGCTGGTCATGCTATTGACCAGAGATATTGTCAAGAAGCATTGCTACCGAACGCATGATCCGGTCTCGCTGATATGCAAAGTCAACCAGGAACTGCTGGCTAACATCAAGAAGGGTATGTTTGTAACCATGTTCTATGGTGTGCTGGACTATTCAACCGGAACTTTCAGTTTTGCCTCGGCCGGGCACAACCCTCTGATAGTTATGAACGATCACCAGGCGCCGCGCCTGATTAAGACCAAGGGATTCCCATTGGGAATGGTCCCTCCGGACCAATTTGACCGTCGGATAGAACGGGGCGAGATTGTTCTGAAGCCTCATGACTGGTTGGTCCAGTATACCGATGGTGTAAATGAAGCTCAGAATCAGGACCACCGGGAATATGGAATGGATCGGCTGGTCACCCGGTTGCACAACTCTGTTATGTTCGGCCCGGAACAGATGATTGATGCAATTGTGGCAGATCTTGATCAATTTGTAGGTGAACAGCCACAATTTGATGACATCACCCTGATAGCTATGAAATTTGGTTTGAAATCTGTCGATAGTAATTCTATGAAGAAGGAAGTGTGCTATTAATGACTGTTGATTACACAAAAAAGAAGATGCTCACATTGCCGGTAGAGATCGGATTTGAACATCAGCAGGAGTTTATCTCCAAATTGAAAGAGTCTGTCAGGCAGACTGAGCATGATCTGCTTGTTGACTGTTCAAAAGTTGAACAGGTTACTTCGACCCATGTGAATATGCTCTGGAGAGCCTATTCGCTCTGCAAAGATTACGGTCTCAAGATGACCTTGTGCAACCCTACCGAGGGCGTCATTCGGGTCCTCAACGCGCTCGATCTTGGCGACATGTTTTTTATCGAGCAAGGTCTGAAAGACTCAACCGGCGGGCAGACCAAAGCAACCGAATTTGCAGGTTTGGATGACAGCCTGGAACTGGAAATCAAACTTGAATCCAGGCAAATATCTCTGGGGCTAAAACGTCTGCAGGAGTTTTTGAGGAGAGTCTCCATCGCTCCCGCCATCCTGGTGGAGATAGAGACAATCTTCTACGAATTAGCTACCAATATAAATCTGCATAGTGGTCTTTCTAACGGCGATAGTCTGCATTGTTCTGTGGTACTAACTGACAAGAGAGTTACCCTGACCTTTGTCGATGCCGGGGTTCCGTTTGATCCCTCCTCTGTCGAAGTCGGGTACGATCCCAAGTCTATGATATCAAATTACAAGAAACGCGGACTGGGGCTGGTGATGATTCAACGGATGGCAGATTCTATCAGTTATGAACGACGGAATGGCCAACAGAACGTTGTTACGGTTACGAAAGACGGGAGATAGCCGATGTCAGACAGTACCATAGTTCAGCAGCAGATTGATGACCATTCTCTCAACATTAAGACTTCGGAAGTTCTCGATAATAGCAATGCGCACGAGATGATTGAAGTGTTGACCGAGGCACACCAGAGAGGAATTGAAAACGTCACAATTGATATGAGTGATCTCTGTTTTATCTCTTCCGCCGGAGTCGGGTCTATCCTTGGTACGGTTGAGCTCTTTCGTGAAACGGGTGGAGATATCCATCTTTGCAACCTGAGACCGCCCGTGACCCATGTGCTCGAAGTGCTTGATCTGACTGACTATCTGACGGTGCAGAGCGAAGTGAAGGAAGCTGTTGACTAAACAGTCATCTTGAGTGAATGGAATGACACCAGAAACAAGACAATTTATAGACAACTACACCGGCGATGAGCTCTCCTTCAAGCGCAATATGATGGCTCTTGATGCTCTGTCCAAGCTGGCCCGCCGTTTCTCCAACCATCCCGATCTGCAGCACCTCTCTTCATTGCTGCTGCTCACCCTGGCCGGTCAGTTTTCAATCAGCAGTGCCTTTGCTCTCTACTGTGACCCCAGCCTGTCTGAGTCCGGTTTGGCCTATATGGGACTGGGTAAATTTATGGACCACTCGGACCTGAGAGAGATTACCATCCCCGATTGTATACGTGAACATTTTGTCTCTCACCCGGACCCGGTTCAAGTAGACGAATATGAATCCATGGTAGCGTGCCAGGAGATAAAGGAACTGTTGGTAGCCAATCAGGTTAAGGTTGTAGTCCCGCTAGTGCATAAAGATGGTTTGATTGGCATCCTCGGTCTCGGCGAGAAAGTTACTAAAAAAGAGTTTGAAAATAACGACCTGGAGATTCTGAGTACGCTGGCGCATTCCCTCACTCCCTTTATCTCCAACTCAATACTTTTCAGGGAGCTGTCCGACCTGAATTGCTGGTATGTTGACATCCTGAGTTCAGTCAAGCAGGCTGTTCTCATCTTTGATAGTGACTATCGATTGAAACTGGCCAATCTCTCTGCTGCCAGCATTTTGGAAAAACTACGCGAAGATGCCGCTGTCATTGGCAACAATAAGCCAACCATTGACGAGCTATTCTCCCAATCAGCCTTTCCCGGTTGGTCAAGCCGTATCAAAAACGCCCACATTCTGGGAGCAGCCGGAACACTTGAAAATCTGGTTGCCTGCGTTGGGGAGGACGAGCTGATTTTCAATGTCCGGACGGGCAGTTTCAAAAGAGACAACCGCTCAGAGTTCGACATCTTTGTTACGCTCGATGACGTCACTGACCAGAAGGCGAGTGAGCAACGTCTTTTTGAGGTAGAGAAATTTGCTGAAAAAGGAGTTATGGCCTCAACCATCTCCCATGAATTGAATAACTTCCTCGGCCTCATCCTGGGTGGAACAGAACTGGCCGGTATGGCTCTGGCCAAAGGGAACACCGAGAAGGTCGCCGCTACCCTGGAAAAGATCAAAAAGAACGTCGGAAAGATGGAACGGTTCACGGCCGGATTGGTCGACTATACGCGGCTGAACACTAAGAAGAGTGAAACGAATCTCAACAGTGTCATAACCGATGTGTTATCGTTTGTTGCCGTTCAAAAGAAATTCACTCGTATTGCCATTACCACGGAACTGGCCAAAGAAATTCCTCCCTTTGTTGTCGATGCCGATCAGATGTCACAGTTGATTATGAACCTGGTGAACAATGCCGCCGATGCCATCATAGATTCCCGCAAACCGACCAGGAAGATAGCCGTCTCAACCAGATTTGAGAACGGGAATGTTATCCTGGAAATATCGGACAATGGAAAGGGGATTGATCCGGAACTCAAGGGTAAACTGTTCAAAGCTCACTTCACTACCAAGGAAAAAGGGCATGGCTACGGGCTGGTCACCTGCTCAAAAATCATTGATAACCACAAAGGGAAAATTGAGATTGAATCCGAGGTTGGCCAGGGGGCTACTTTCAGACTCTCCTTCCCGGTTGATCAATCAGTCGAGTCACAGCCCTCGGCCGTCTGAGTTTTCTGGAGATCGCTTTTCTTTCGTATAGGGAGACTCTGTCCCTGCTCAAAAGGCGGGACAGTCGGTTGGAGCGGGCCCGCTGCCAAAAATATAATCCACCAGGTAGGTCAAATCACTGATATTGAGCTCTTCACCCGAATCACCGTTGCTGTTTGATTCCAGCGGACAGGCCGGTTCCGGTCCTCCACTAAAGAGATACTCCACCAGATAAGTGAGATCGGTGATACTGATTTCATCGAGCGGATCACTGTCGACATTGCCGCGCTGCCCCCGGCAGCAGGAAGGAGGGAGGCCGACATAAAGATCGGCCAGCAGACCGGCCGGGTCACAGGAAGTTGATTGAATAACTATTTTGACTTCAGTATTGCTTCCATCGTACGAAGTTGCCGAAGGCGCCGACAGGCTGTCAAAGGTCCCGCCCAGCCAGAGGTCTCCCGGCGAGTTATCTTCCATCCCGTCAAACTCTTCCAGATCGACCCAGCGATGCAAGTCATTCGAATTAGTTGAGCGGCTGTCGTCAATATGCCAGATGGCCGCGCCGCAGCCCGGGATGAGAGAATCAAATCCTATCTGCCTTCGGTATTCCAGCAGGAAATATTCATTTCCGCCAGCGCCGCTATTCCAGAGCTTGTATACCGCTTGATTCTGCTCTACATCCACCAGGGTTTCATCCCACAGATCAACTCCAACATTAATGGGGGTCAGCCAGTTCAGGCGGTCTTTGCACCAGGCGCTCAGATGGGCCGGTACAGCGCCAGCTCCGTTCCAGGTTCCTCCGGCCATATTGCACCAGGAACCAATCCCGTTACTGCTGCCATCGGTATCATACAAATCCGGCAGGCCCAGGGCATGTCCGTACTCATGGCAGAAGACGCCGATCGTTGAAATCCCGGACCAGAGCATTTCCGGCTCCATAGTGTAGCCGTTGATTGTCTTTCCATCGGCAACCACCGCCGGCAATCCGGCACAGGTAAAGCACCAGGCGTGTGACCAGGGATAACCATTGTTACCTGTTTCCGCTCCCGGTCCGGCGTGTACTACAAAAAGCCCGTCCACGTTGCCATCGTTGTCATTGTCAAAAGGAGCAAAGTCAACTCCGGCATTTTCAGCCGCTATGACCGCCTCCCGCGCCAGTTCAGCCGAGGCTCCCCAATTACTACCATCATTGTACCCATAATAGGAACGATTGTGCGAAGCTGTGTACCAACCAACGACAATCCCGTTAACCCCAAACTGGCCGTATGAGACTTCCTGGAAATAGTCATTGACACTCCCATACTCGTTAAACCCGACCCGGTTCATTAGTTCATCAAAGTTGTCGGTGGAGAATACGGTATCTTCGTCCGGGAATTTTACCATGATGACCAAAATGTCAGCAATACTCAATATCCGGCTGTCGCCGTTGGTTGAGGTCAAATCAAATTGGTCAAGTCCCTCAAGAGTGGGGACCAATCGTTCCGCATTGGCCGCCAGTCTTTTCGGATACTCATTGGGGTCGGTTGATTTACTGACTATCCCCCGGACAGAATTCGTGACTCGCTCTTGTGAGGGCTGCAAATTCCCCTGTTCATCCAGAACGGCATAACAATACCAGCCCTGGCTGTCCCGGACGACGGTGTAGTCTTCCATTGTCACATAGCGGCCGTTTCGCTCATCACCAATCGGTCTAAATTCCAGAATCGTTCCATCAGGCTGGGTAACCTCAAAGGTCTCGCCTTGATAAGCGGGGACAGCCGAAGTTGTGGAGGCAAGAGAGACAAAAAACAGCGATAGGGCTGCAAAGAAATATGAGAGTGGTTTCCTGTTAGGTCCGGCGGGCTGTCTCAATGCTCAACCTCCAATGGTGTAAGGCAAGTAAACAAGTTGCGGTCTTTCATTCAAGAGAACAGAATTGTCGGAGTAGGTTCGGTCTCTTTGATTGGGTAAAATATACTAAATCCTGCCAATTTTCAAAGCATCATTTCATCACCTGTCGGCGGTCTGGAATTGAAAATTGATGTCAACCGACCTCAGGCCAAAAATCAGAAATCGCTTGAAAACGGTAGAGGACCTGCTTAATTTTCGGAACATTTTATAGTTTATCCCACTGTCGGGCCATTACTTCAGGAGGTGTTTATGAAGCAAACCGCTAGGCTTCTGACGTTCTTATTCGCGTTAACATTGACCATCAGTCCACAGGTCAAGAGCGCACCCTATGATTATCTTACTCCGCAGCAAATCAACAGCCAGCTGGTCTCTCTCAAGACAGCTTCGGGAGTTAGTACAAAAACTCATCTGTTAGCCAAAACCGAAGGCGGCCGTGACCTGACTCTGCTGGAGATTTCCGGTGAGCAGCCAACCGGGTCGGCTATTCTGGTTGTGGCCAATATGGATGGGGATTATCCATTGGCCAGCGAAGCCGCTGTCAGATTGAGCAAGCTGTTAGCCAATGAATGGAGCGACCTCCTCAAAGATCACAGCTGGTTTATCGTACCGGTGGGAAATCCGGATGGATATGCAAGGTTCTTCTCCTCTCCGGCATCCGGGAATTTTACCAATGGAAGATCGGTCAACGCCGACCAGGATAATGCTTATGACGAAGATGGTCCGGAAGACCTCAACAAAGATGGTTTCATCACCACCATGCGCCAGTTGCACCCGGAAGGGAAATGGATTGAAGTTGAGTCCAATCCGCTGTTGCTTAAGAAAGCCGATGGCGCCAAAGGAGAGGTTGGCAAGTACCGCCTGTTTCCGGAGGGGATTGACAATGATGGGGACGGCGAGATAAACGAGGATGGTCCCGATGGTGTAAATCCGGGTAACAATTTCCCCCATGATTTCCAGCACTACACTACCACCAATGGGCTTCACGCTGCCAGCGAAAGTGAGACGCGTGGAGTTCTTGAATTCTGTTTTGACCACACCGAGATCGGCATGGTGATATCATTTGGACGGGCCAACAGTCTCAAGGAAACGCCTAAATCAGGGCGTAAAGCCGAAGCCGACCAGTCCAAATACAAAGTACCGGAACGCTGGGCCAAAAGAATGGGGCTGGACCAGGAGAAGGAATACCCGATTAAGGACCTTCTCTCAATGGCCCGTGACTACACCGGCTATAAAGAGCTGACCGAAGACCAGCTCCTGCAGTGGCTTGGTGTTGGCGCCGCAGTCAACCCTGACAAGGGAGACCTCTCCTACTGGGAGGAGATCAGCAAGAAATACAACGACTATATCAAAGAGGCGGAACTGGACGGCAAGCGTCTTGACCCGCCCGGCTTTGGCTCCGGTTCTATCGAAGAGTGGTCTTACTATCAGTATGGCGTGCCTACTTTCGCGATGGATTTCTGGACCCTGCCGGAACCAAAGGAAGAAAAAAAAGAAGAGGAACCGGCCGGGATCACGCTGGACTCGTTGGAAAATATGTCCAGCGACCAGTTCATTGAACTGGGCCAGGAGCGTATAGCGGAATTTCTTAAGGCGAACGACGCCCCCCCTATGTACACGGCTGAAATGGTCATCAACGCCCTCAAAGGAGGGATGATGGACACCAAGAAGATGGCCAAGTTTATGCGCAAAAGCAAAAAGCAGGAGGATGCAGGCGGTGCCGATGAAGAGGATGAAGCTCTCTTTGCATACGCTCCCGATGCGTTCGTCGCCTGGAGTGCTTATGATCATCCCACTCTCGGCCAGGTTGAAATTGGCGGACAAAAACCGCATGTTCAAGTTTTACCCAAAGGAGAAGAGGTGGACAGCCTTCTCAGTAAGCAGCTTCCGTTTGTGAGAGAGTTAGCCAATATGCTCCCCAAACTTGAAATTGGCCGGGCGGTTGTCGAACGAGTCAGTTCCGATGTCTTCCGCCTTGATGTCTGGGTGACCAATTCCGGACTCCTCCCGTATCCCACCTATCAAGGGAAGCGAAGCCAGCGACCCGCTCCTCCGGCTCTAACCCTTGGTGAGGAAAAAGTGACAATCCTCGAAGGGCGCGCTCGAAATCCGCTGGGGTTGCTTGGTGGGTCCGGAGCTGTTGAAAAGGTAACCTGGCTTTTGCAGGGAACGGCCGGGAGCAAGGTCAGTTTGAGCCTGCACTCGTTCAGTGCCGGAACCGACGAAATGACGATAACCCTCACCGAAGGGGAGACCATCCGATGAATAAACTGAATCTATTTGTTACTGGCATACTGTTGGCCCTGATGACTGTTTCGGTCAGCGCAGAGAAACTGCATCTGACTTTTGACCATTTCTACGATGGACAGGCAACAGTAGAGGCCGTTCATGCTCTCAACAAGGCCTACCCCAATCTGACCACTCTGCAGTCACTCGGGCAGAGTGAAGAGGGACGCGACATCTGGCAGTTGACGATCAATAATCCCAAAACAGGTCAGGATACCGATAAGCCGGGTGTCTATGTGGATGGGGCCATTCACGGGAATGAGATTCAGGCAACCGAAGTTTGCCTGTACCTGGCCTGGTATCTGCTGGATTCTTATGGCAGCAACGAAGTCATCACGGAGCTGATTGACAGCCGCGCTTTCTATATTATTCCGGTAGTCAATGTTGATAATCGTTGGCACTTCTTTACAGACGCGGGAGGCTACAATAGCGGACGGACCGGCATGGTTCCTTATGACGATGACCGGGACGGGCTTCTGGACGAAGATGACTCCGAAGACATAGACGGGGATGGACAGGTTCTGCGGATGAGAATAAAAGACCCGTACGGAAACTGGAAAGATCATCCGGACGATCCGAGAGTCATGGTCCGGGTCAAGGATGGTGAGCAGGGACAGTGGACCCGCCTGGGATCAGAAGGTATCGACAACGACGGCGACGGTCAGATTAACGAAGACGGCCCCGGCTACCTGGACATGAACCGCAACTGGGGATTCAAATGGCAGCCTCCGTATGTTCAGTCCGGATCGGGCGATTATCCAATGTCCGGCAAGGTGACACGGGCTATTTCCAGTTTTATCCTGACCAAACCAAACATCTGTTTCAATTTCGCCTTCCACAATTCCGGCGGCCTCATCGTGCGCGGACCGGGTTCCAAGCTGGCGGGCATGTACCCGCCGCAGGATGTCAAAGTATATGATTTCCTCGGGCATGAAGGGGAGAAAATCCTTCCCGGCTACGAGTATATCATTGGCGGCCTGTCCATGTATACCACCCACGGCGACTTTGATGAATGGATGTATTCCAACCTGGGCATCTTTGGGTTTGTGGGCGAACTCTTTATGAGTGAAAAGGAGCGCTACCGCCGCTCCAAAGATAAGATGGAAGAGTCGGACGAAGAGTGGTTTGATGGCACTCCGGCGATTGAGAAACACAAATTCGATGATAATGTCAACCAGGGACGAATGTTCTCCGATTGGAAAGAATTTGATCATCCAACGCTGGGGAAAATTGAGATTGGTGGCTGGAACACGTTCACCACGCGGATACCACCGCTGTTTATGCTGCCGGAAATGGTCCATCGCAACGCCTCGCTTGTCATCTTTACATCCCAGCAGGCGCCCGAAATAGACCTGGAACTGATCGACATCACCGACATTGGTGACGGGCTCAAGAGAGTTCGGGTCAGGGCTCATAACAAGAATGCTATTCCATCGCTGTCAGCCCAGGCGGTAAGAAAAGAGATCTACCGTCGGGATCTGTTTGAAATCAGCGGCGGTTCCATTGAAGTTCTCTCCGGGGCGATTGTAAATGATTTGCATATGGACCGGGTTTCACCAAAGCGAAATCGTCCGGAGCTCATTTTCTCAAGCGTACCTGCTTTTGGAACGCGCGAAATCCAGTGGATTGTCAAGGGGAGTGGGTCAGCTATAATTAGTTACTCGGCCGTGAAGGCGAAAGATACTAAATTGAGTATTGACCTGTAGACTGAACAGTTTTGCTGTCAAGGGCGGTCATTGGCCGCCCTTTTTTTTGACTGGAAGGGGGTGGAAGTTTAAGGAACAACCGGGAGATTTTCTCGTTTTTCTATTATCCAGGGTCGGTCAGGTGCTGGCTTGCGTGTTCAAATGCCTTGACAGTCTGAACCCCCTGATACATTGTTGAAAACTGCGTCCAAAGTAAGAAATACATTAGATCATTTTGCCCTGGTGATGGTCTAAGTCTATAAAAGGAAGATTGAATGTCCCGATTAATGAAGTTTGCCGTTCCAGTCTTGATTTTGGCTGTTGGCGCAATAAGTATGTTTTTCCTCCTGGGATTGAAAGATGATGCCCCGCGGCATACACCGGAAATCCGAGCCAAACTGGTGGGAGCAGAAGTTGTTAAACTACAGTCACTTCCAACTGAAATTGGCGGTCTGGGCCGGGTCACTTCCTCACAGCCGGTAGAACTGGTTAGTGAGGTTTCGGGGAAGCTTAAGAACGGTGATATTCCCTTCATGCCCGGTCAGTCATTCACTAAGGGGCAGCTTCTGGCTAAAATAGATGATCGGCAGGCGCGATTGCAGACCAATAGCAAAAAAGCGGAGCTACTGTCAGCGCTGGCTCAGTTCCTCCCGGAGATAAAAGTAGCCTTCCCCAATGAGTATCCGGTCTGGGAGCAGTATTTCAAAAACTGTGAGTTTAATCGCCCGCTCGATATTCTCCCGGAGGCGGCCAACGAGAAAATCAAACTATACCTTTCCCGTTTCAACATCTACCAACTCTATTTTGCTGTTCTGAACCTTGAGATCGAATTGGAAAAGCACTTCTTCTATGCTCCCTTTAACGGCTCCATTACTCTGGCAAACAAACGCGAAGGGGCCAACATCCGCAGTGGGAACAGCGTTGGTCAGATTGTAAACCTGGTAGACCTGGAAATTGAAATCCCGGTTGCCGCCGAAGATATCGAGTGGCTGGACTATTCCGCCCCGGTCTTTCTTACGTCGTCTGAGCTGATCGGTCAATGGTCCGGAGAGATAAAACGGGTGGGCAGCACCATTGATACCCGCACTCAAACGATACCTATCTTTGTTGATATTGATAATGAGCACTCTCATCAGATGCGGGAGGGTCTCTTCCTGAACGCGGCTATTACCGGACAGAATGTGGAGAAGGCGTATCGCGTTCCGCGTCGGGCCATTTATGATGAATCCACGGTTTACCTGGTTGTCAATGGCAAATTATCCCAGCGCAAAGTGAGTATCGTAAGGCGCGTCGCCGATGATGTCATCGTTTCCGGCGGTCTCAATGATGGTGATACACTGGTAGTTGATATGATGCAGGGTGTGGTGGCCGGAATGCCGGCCAAAGCGATGCTCAGCCAGGAAGGATAAGGGGGACGGTATGAGAAAAGTAATTTCATATTTTATCAAATACCCGATCTGGACTTCGGTCCTGATGTTTGGCGTCATTCTGTTTGGACTCTTTTCACTCGGACTGATGCGCAACTCATTTTTCCCGGAGACAAAACCAGACCTTGTTATGGTTCAGGTGGTCTATCCGGGCGCCTCACCGGATGAAGTTGCCGAAGGGGTCGTATTAAAAATCGAAGAAAACCTGGACGGCCTGGACGGTGTTGATCGGGTGACTTCGATCTCCCGCGAGAATTTCGGAACGGTCACGGCGGAACTTCTCAAAGGGACAGACATTGATGAGGCCCTGGCCGATATCAAGAACGCCGTAGACCGGATCAACTCTTTTCCCGAAGATGTAGAGCAGCCGGTCATTTTCAAACAGAGATTCAGGACCAGGGCGTTATCGGTTGTACTATACGGCGAAACCGACCTCTACAATATGAAATATATCGCCGAGCAGATGCGTGATAATCTGCTTGAGTCGGATGTTATTTCGCAGGTTGCTATTGAAGGTCTTCCGGAGCTTGAAATATCAATCGAAGTATCCGAAGCGGACCTTCGCCGCTACCAATTGACATTCGATGAGATCGCCAACGCCGTACGCAATGCCAATGTAAATATCTCGGGCGGTAAATTTGAGACCAAAGATGAAGAGATTCTAATCCGGGCCTGGGGCCGTAATTACTATGCGGATGAATTGAACGATATTCCAATCCGCGGCAACTCGGACGGATCGGTTATACACTTAGGGGATGTTGCCAGCGTTGAGGAGCAGTGGGAAGACATCCCGGACAAGCGTCTTTACAACGGCCGGACCGCCCTGGTCCTGAATATTGACCAGGCCGAGAGCGAAGATATTATCGGTATTGCCGAAAAAGCTATTGCCCACATTGCCGAGTTCAATGACAACAATGAAAATGTCAAAGCTCTGGTTCTTGATGATCGCACCGTTCCGCTCAGACAGCGTTTAGCCCTGCTGGTTAAGAATGGTATGATCGGACTACTGCTGATTGTGGTGGCCCTGGGACTGTTCCTTAATCTCAGGCTGTCGTTCTGGGTGGCGATCTCCATTCCCTTCTCCTTTGCCGGGATGTTCATTGTAGCCTCTATGTGGGGGATTACCATTAATGTCATCTCGCTCTTTGGCATGATTATCGTGGTAGGTATTCTGGTCGATGATGCCATTGTGGTGGGGGAAAATATCTTTGCCAATTATGAACGAGGCAAGTCGGCGGTGCAGGCGGCCGTGGACGGGACGATAGAAGTCATTGCCCCTGTCACAACTTCGGTACTGACGACAGTGCTTGCTTTTCTTCCCTTTTTCTTTCTTGATGGAATGTTGGGAAAATTCATTTGGGAGATGGCCCTGGTAGTCAGCGCTTCCCTGCTGTTTTCATTGGCCGAGGCTTTCTTAATTCTCCCGTCTCACCTGGCTCACTCCAAAGGGCTCAAACCGCACAAGCAGGATCATCCTATTCGCAAGAAAATTGAAAAAGGGATTGCGTACTTGACCCATGATCTGTATGCCCCGTTGCTCAGGATGACGCTCAGGCATAAGTGGATAACAATGGTTACACCAATTGCGCTGGTTCTGTTTACGGTTGGGTTGATTGGAGGGGGCGTAATCGGTTTGACCTTCTTCCCCTTTATCGATGGTGATACCCTGCCGATAAACATTACGCTGGTCTCCGGTCGTCAGGAGTTTGATACCGATTCACTACTGCAGCAGATTGAAACCAAGTGTTGGGAAGTGAACGATGAACTCAAATCAGAGCGTTCGGATGGCGAAGATGTCGTTTTGGGGATCAGTCGCATTCTTGGCAGCAATGACCTGGGCGAAAGCGGGGCTCACACCGGGCAATTGATTCTGCAACTCATGGACGGCGAATTCCGGGACATGGACAGTTATCTGATCGGCAATCGCATCCGTGAGAAAGTGGGCCAGCTGTCAGAAGTTCAGAATATCACTTTTGGTCGGGCCGGGCACTTTGGAAAACCGGTCTCCATCAGCCTGCTGGGTAACGACTATGACCAACTGGAGAAAGCAAAAAACCTGCTTATATCTGAGATGAAAGATTTCTCCTCGCTCCGAGATGTGACCGATTCGGACCAGAAAGGGAGAAGAGAATTTAACATCAGTCTCAAGCCAGCCGCCCACGCGCTCGGCCTGACTCTTCAGGATATTGCCGGGCAGGTGCGGCAGGGTTTCTTTGGCAAGGAGATTCAACGCATTCAACGCGGTCGGGATGAGATCAGGGTCTGGGTGCGCTACTCCGATGCAGACCGGGGGTCACTCGGCCTGATTAACCAGATTAGGATACGTACGCCCGATGGACGGGAGTATCCCTTTGGCCAGCTGGCCGACTATACAGTGGAGCGAGGAATCAATTCGATCAGTCATCTCAATCGGATGCGCGAAGTGAAAGTCGAAGCCAACCAGGCCGATGTCGCTGACGACCTCCCGCCGATTTTAGCTGAAATTGAAGAAGATGTCATTCCCCGGGTGCTTGGCCAGGTGCAGGGAGTCAGAGCTTCGTTTGAAGGGCAGTCGCGCGATCAGGCCAAGATTCAAAAGTCGATGAAGACCGCCTTCCCACTGGCTATGTTAGGCATGTTTATTCTGGTGGTCCTGGTTTTCAGATCATACCTGCAGGCGATAATTATATTCTCTCTGATTCCCATTGGAATGATTGGGGCCATCTGGGGACACGGAATTCATGGATTACAGTTGAACATGCTCTCACTCTTTGGGGTCATAGCCTTAAGCGGTATCATTATTAACGACAGTATTGTGCTGGTTGATCAGATCAACCGGTATCTTCGCCAGGGGCAGAAAGTCTATGACGCCGTATTCAATGCCGGCCTGGCCCGTCTCCGTCCTATTCTTCTGACCTCCTTGACAACCGCCCTCGGACTGGCTCCCCTGATTCTTGAGACCAGTCGTCAGGCTCAATTCTTGATTCCAATGGCGGTTTCGGTTGCTTACGGATTGATCTTTGGAACCTTTATCCTTCTGATAATTCTGCCGGCCTCTTTCCTGGCTATCAACTCAATCAGAAGAAATACCAGTTCGCTGATCAAGAAGAGAGCCATCACGGCGGAAGAAGTAGAACCGGCGGTCAAAGAATTGGAGTTGTCAGGGATAGAGTAATCTATGTCCGACAAAGAAAAAAGGCGGGAGCTATTCCCGCCTTCTTTTATCTGCAGACTATTTCTGGCTCATGGTGCGGACTGTCCGTTTGATCGGGATTGTGAAGCGGGTGTTCTTTTCGTCATTCAGTTCAATGGTAAAGGATTTCTCAAACGAGTTATCCAGAACCTGCTTATTGAGCAAAACCATTCCGTCCTGCTTTTCTCCCGGTCCTATCAGCTCCGGCAAACTGACTTCCATGATGTCGTTCGGCGCATAGACCAAAGTTGGCCGAATCTCCTGATCCGAAACATTCTCAAGCGTAAAAGAGATGCGATCCCGTGTTACTTCGGTAAATTGAGACATGTCCAATTTGTAAGGGGAGATAACTATCGGATAGGTTGAGTCCGGGCGCGAGACGACATGCGTCATAATTTTGATACTGCGGTCGGTGCCCCCTTCGTTGGTGGTGATTTTTGGGGCTTTGGTTATCCGGTTGCGGTACGTCTTGGTGGAAAATATTATCTCCAGACGAGCGCTGTCTCCCGGAAGGAGCACATCTTTGTCCAGCGGCGCTTTGGTACAGCCGCAACCGGGCGTGACCTTCACAATCTTAAGCGTATCATCCCCTGCTGATTTGAGCCAGAAACTGTGACTGATTTTGGCATGCTGCGGAGCGTAACCAAAATTGAAAACGTCCGTTGATATCTCCATCCGGGGTGTACCAGCCTGGGCGGTACCGCCGATTACAGCGGCTAATGTCATGGTCAGGATGAAACCGGTAAGTTTTGATATGGTTCTGTTGGGCATCTTTTTTCTCCGTTGGTAAATTCATGTTCTGTTATAGCAGGTTTGGGCCCTGCCGATTATCGGTGACCGGCCTGATACTGGTTTCAATCTCCCCGGTCTGCATCCGGGAGACAGCGCCAGCCACCAGTCTTGCTTCGGACTCTGTCTTGAGGAGGACAATATGAAAGCGACAGGTGCTGTCACAACCAAGATGATGAATGTCGGCATCGGACAATCCAAGATTCATCAACAGGTCACACATTTGATCACTGTCTTCAATGTACTCCCGCTCCATTCCGGAGACCATGACTTCGTAGCCAACAATCTCCGCCTCCTGTCGCGGCCAGAGAGCCGCAACTAGAACGAGCAGGGCCGCGGCCACTCCAATCGCCGGACGCCACCGTCGGTTCTCCCGCCCTGACTGCCAGCGCACCGATTCCCTTTGTTCCAGAGAATCCCGCATTGACTGAAGCGAAACTACTCCGGAAACATCAGCTACTCTCTCCCGTCTAATCGACTGATTCAAGAGTTGGATTGCTTTTGCCTCTCGTGAACAGGTGGGGCAGCTTTTAATATGTTCCAGGACTGCATCCGGCAGATCAGAAAAGCTCAATCTGGAATCGACAGTTTCTAATCGGCTTTGGACTTCGCGGCAACGCATGGAATTTCCCTTTCAGTTCTCTTGGAGCTTTGTCCGAGCTTCTCCGCTCTATCAATGAATGCGACCAACCGCTTTTTCATTTTCTTGCGAGAGCGGTGCAGCTCAGTTTTGACAGCGCTCTCAGACCTGTTCAACAGCTCGGCCAATTCGGCGACAGTCCAGCCCTGTAATTCATAGAGGAGGATAGTCGCTCTTTCGGCTGGATTGAGGGCATCAAGTCCCCGCTCCAGCCAGCGCCGGGTGGCTATTGAACTCTCGCTGTCGACCGCTTTCAGGTCGGCTGTCAATTCCTCACTGTAGGTGACTCTTTTTTTCCACCAGGGACGCCTGAATTCCGCGCGATAAGTAGTCACGACAATTCGGTACAACCAGGGTCGAAATGAACCGGTCTCCCGAAGGTTTGGAAAACTTCTCAGTCCGATCATCAGGGCATCATGCAGCAGATCGTTGCCACTGTCCGGATCAGCGGTTAGCCGACTGCAGAAGGCACCAATGGCCTGGTAGTGAGGCGTGAGCAGCTCCCAAAAGAGCTCGTTAGTTTCGCGCATTCGCTATAAGATGTTTGAGGCGTGATTTTGGTTACAAATTTTCTCAGACAACTGTAGATTGATTTGAGCTTCTGTTGTTTATACAAAAGTTGGTCTGAATCTACTCTTTTTTGATTTTAGCTGAAGGCTGATATTTGGTAAAACAAAGGAGCAGCCAGTTTCCTGACTACTCCCGATTGTAAGTGGCCGCCATACCACCAACTATCCGTTGCCGGATTGATGCTTTACAAGCAGTCTTGCGGAATAGGTCCGCTGTTAAAAAGGTACTCAACCAGATAGGTCAGATCGGCGATATTGGTTTGGGTATCAGTATCCAGATCGGCTTCTTCGACACAAGTGGGCGGGGGACCGCTCTGGAAGAGGTAGACCGGGTTGACGAAGCATCCCGGCTCTATGCGGAGTTCCTGCATCTCTGGCGCGAAGGAGACCAGGATATTCCGGAACTCAAAGATGCCGCTATCAGGCTGGACCGTCTGAGACACTCCCCCTGATTGGTCGCCAACCGGTTCCGGGCCGATTTTCGGAGCTGACAATTCAATTTCTCGGAAACATTTTCTACTTGGCCGGTGTAGTTATATATGCTTATTGTTATAAGTATATGACCGGCGAGAGACTGTAACTGGATCTGGGAGAAGATCGATGGATCAGAAAGCATACAGCAAGTATTTCAAAGCATTTGGCGACCCCACCCGCCTCAAGATTCTCTGGCTGCTATCTTCAAAGCCGCTGAATGTCAATGAGATAACAGCAGAAATCGGACTCTCGCAACCGACTATCAGTCGTCACCTGGCTATTCTCAGGGACGTGGGTGCTGTCAATGACAAGCGTGAAGGGCAACAGGTTTTTTACAGTCTCAACCACTCTTCGGTTCAGAATTGCTGCTCAGGATTCTGTGATTGTCTCTCAATTCCGGTGGTGATTCCTACAAAAAAGGAAGAAAAGTAAAAAAATTTGGGA
Source organism: bacterium (assembly GCA_029211095.1). Classification (GTDB taxonomy): domain Bacteria; phylum Zixibacteria; class MSB-5A5; order GN15; family FEB-12; genus JARGFS01. Next base: position 48,936 of record JARGFS010000003.1, read on the forward strand.
ACAAATATTGATATATAGCCATATACTTATATGAACATTTAACTGAAAGGAATTTGAAATGGAAAAAGAAGTGGGATTCATTCGAGTCACGGAAACCCCCAAGGGGATGCGCTTTGAGGTCGAAGGTGACTATTTCAAAGGGCAGAAGTCCAATTGCTGCTGCCTGCCGGTTTTTGCCTGCACTTGCAAGTGCGACCCTGACTGCTGTACCGAGGAATCTTCCGGGAAGTAGCGGTCAACTGAAATCAGAACCCATTTGTTAAGGAGAGAGTTATGAGACGTTTTTCGATCCCCAGAGTAGCTCATTGCTGCTCAGGTAGTTAGGTCAGGTCCTGGGCAGGACCTAAAACCGCTCGCCCAACTTGAGGGCCAGAGGGCAGGATAGCTCTCTGGCCTCTCTTTATACCGGAGAAAACCGACCTCAATCGTGGACGATAAATCTCCATTATTTTTCGAAGCGCGGGAACCTGTTCTCCAACAATCCGGTTAAGACGTGTACTGACAACGGATAATGCCGACTAACTTGATTACTTTGGGTTTGATTATGACAGAACAGGAGATCAAAGAACAACTGCAAAACTTCCCTTACCTTCGGAAGTACCTCTCAGAAATACCATCCAACTGCTGGTCACTTCTGGTTCCGAACTCAGTTACGAAGTTCAAAGAATTTGAATACACTATTCGTGAGTGTTGGGCCGAAGGAGAAATCCGTGACAGCGTTATGTCGGTCCAGAATCGATTCGGCCTTCCGCTAAGGCCAAACCTCAGTATTCGTGAGACACTTCAGCGGCTGAGAATCAGGAAACTGAAGTCCCGCCGCCAGCCCGGTCGTAGATAGAATACCGTTGACTTCCAGAGGGCCAGCGATAATACTTCGCTCGCTATGCGCCACCCGATAGAATACAGAATCGTTACCGCTGCGGAATCGCCCGAACTGGTGTTGGAAGCGAATGCGAAAATTGGCCATGAGTGGCCGGAATTTATGCTGCACGATCCGGTTGCGGAACTTTTTGAACGCCTCTATCGGGATCTGCCGGATTATCAGTTTGTGATGATTGAAGAGCCAAGCGGCAAAACTGTTGCGGTCGGAAACTCGGTGCCTCTGTCCTACAACGAAGAGATTGAGGATCTACCGGAGGATGGCTGGGATTGGGCGATGAAAAAGAGCTTTGCCGATCTGGACGCCGGGGCAACTCCCAACATGCAGTGCGCCATTCAGATTGTAGTTTTTGGTGGAAACCGGGGGAAGGGGATGAGTCGCCAGGCGGTAGCGTCAATGAAAGAATTAGGTCGCTTGAGCTGTCCCCGCGGAATGGTAGCCCCCGTTCGTCCCAACCATAAACCGAATTATCCGCTCATCTCAATTGACGATTATATCACTTGGAAGCGGGAGGATGGTCAGCCGTTTGATCCCTGGCTTCGGGTCCATTACAGTCTGGGCGCGGAGATTATCAAGCCGTGCCATACGGCTATGCAAATCTCTGGTACGGTAAGCGAATGGCAGGACTGGACCGGGATACACTTTTTGCAAAGTGGTGACTATGTTATCCCCGGGGCATTGACCCCGGTTACGTTTGATGTTCGTGCCGATGTTGGCCTATACATTGAGCCCAATGTCTGGATGTTCCACCCTCCTTTGAGATAGCAGGGCCAATCCGATGCCAGTACATCCCAATCTGAAATTCGTACCTTATGACCGGGAGAACTGGGAAGCCGGGATGAAACTCACTATCCACCCGGAGCAGCAGCAGTTTGCCCAACGGCGGCGGAGTCATTGGCAGCTGCCTATATCAAACCGTGGGATGAAAAGCTTGATCCATACCTGATCTACGATGGAGATAAGATCGTCGGATCGTTCTACCTGTCCTACACTCCTTCCTCATCCGATGACTACCGGCTGGGCGGATTTTATCATAGACAAAAACTACCAGCGACTCGGTTATGGAAGAGCGGCTCTGCTCAAGATGCTTTCATTTGTGCCCTACCGGCACGACAGTTGTCAGGTAATTCAGCTGACCGTGGAAAAAGAGAATACGATTACACAAAGGTTGTATAAGAGCCTCGGGTTTAGTGACAGTGGCCGGGTCAATAAATATGGCGAGATTGTGTACCGGCTTCCGATCAGCAGGGGTTAATGCAGAATTATCCGTTCAATCTGTCTCCACGATTCGCCAAGGCACGATTATCAGATTATGTCAAGAGTGATTTTGTACGTAGATATTTGGAAAATGGCAAAAAAAAACCCGCCGAGTGGCGGGTTTGTTTGTTGGAAGCTAATCTCTATTTATTCCCAAGAGGCATTTGGGCCCCGACAATCACCTGGATGAGATTTACACCCGGGTCGGACATGACCATGTGAAAGCGTGGCTGGACGAAGATGCCAACTTTTGGTGATACCATGGTGCGGTATGAGAATCCGGCAAAAAAGCCCATATCGCTCCAGCCGCCGTAGTTTCCTACACCAGCGGTTAGAAACATCGCCGCTTTGTCTTCGGTGTA
>JARGFS010000040.1 GCA_029211095.1 bacterium
ACGACCATCTGCGGAGACCGGTTCGGGATTTCAACCCCGACTGCGGCCTTGCCCGGGATGGGAGCAATGATCCGGATTCTCTTGGCTTTCAACGCCAGGGCCAGGTCATCCGATAGGTTTAGAATCTGATTGACTTTGACTCCCGAGGCAGGCTTAAACTCGAACCGGGTAATGACCGGCCCGGGAAAAGTGGAGATTTCTCCATCGATGCGGACGCCGAAAGTCTGCAAAGTCTCGGCTAGCATGCGCGCGGTCATCGACAGTTCCCCTTCATCCACCTGGGGCTGATCGATCGGGTTTTCAGACAAGGACTCAATGGAAGGATACTTGTACATGACCGATTCCAGCTGGAGTTGTTCCGCCGGCTTCACCGCTTTCAGCTTCCGCCCGCTCTTTGTTTTTGTCAGTCGCGGCTCTGGTTCGTCTTCTATATCATGCCCCTCAAATTCATCTTCATCCGTGTCGAAAAGTCCGTCTGTTTTTTCCGCTGCGACCGATTCCGGGATAGTATCATGCTCTTCAATAGCATCTTCATACTCAGCCTCATCATCTTCTTCAGGTGTGGACTCAAACAGCGAAGGCAGCCAATTGAAGCTGAAGAATCTCTTAAAACCGTTACCGATTGCCGATCCGACTCCAAACAGGACACTCTTGCCGGGCAAAGAGAAATTGAACGAAACCGCGGCCGGTCTAAATGAAGTAAAAAGCACTCCCAGAATGAGTATGAGTCCGCCCATAAGAATGTAGGAGCCAAGTTCGCCGACCAGTTTTATAGAGACAAAAGTCAGCCGGTCGGCAACTATACCTCCGGCGGTAGGGGTGACAATATCCAGGGATCGCTCAGCCAGTATGTGAACGTTGTAGATCATTGTCCCTATCAGGCAGGTTCCAAACAGAACCAGACTGTTGACCTCAAATCTGTTGGCTAACTCCGAAGCAAACAGTCGTAGAGAGAGAAAAATCAATCCAAGGGGGATGAAAAAAGCCAGCCAGCCAATTGTCTTCAGCAGGTAAAAGGCAATCACGACCCCGGCCATACCGGCCTGATTATTGTATTTAATTTTGAACGGGTTGAGATGGTTGTCCACATCCCCGGCCAGCCGTGAATCATCCAGACTATTGTGTGAAATTAGCGAAACCAGAATAAGCAAGGCCAGCAGAAAACAGAGTATCCCCAGAGCCTGCTTCTTACGGTCGCCATTTTTCTTTTTCTTCTTACGTGCCATGATCTCAGGATAATCGCGCGGTATTGGTGCAAAAACAACAAAAAGAAAGGGCAGGAATGTTTATTCCTGCCCTAAAATCGATTGAAATGACAGTTACTTCTTAACTGCTTCTTTCAGATGCTTCCCCGCCTTGAATACAGGAACCTTGGTGGCCGGAATGCTGATAGCGGCGCCAGTCTGAGGGTTGCGCCCCTTGCGAGCTTTACGCTTGGAGACAGAGAAAGTCCCAAATCCGCTGAAACTGACTTTTTTCCCTTTTTTCAACTGACCGGTTACGTTGGTCATAAAGGTGGTCAGCGCTTCGGTGGCCTGTCTTTTTGTGATTCCCGAATTCTTGGCCATCATGGTGATCATCTCATCCTTGGTCATGGTACCCCTCCGTGGGTTTCAAGGTTTTGGTTAAAATCTCATACAAGCGCAGAAAGTGGGAAATGCTGAAAACTGTCAACTAAAAACATTGAGGTTACTGGCCGAAATCCCTTATTCCGGTTGGGTTTTCCTAATTCTCCAACGTCTCCAGGAAGGAATCATGGGCATTATCGAGCTTAATTTCCGGAAGAGCGGTTACAAAGAGCTTAAACCCAAAACCGCGATTTGATCCGACCGGAACCCAGTACAGACTGCCGGTCCAGCAGTGGATTTTCCGAACTATATTGACCGAATTGTTCACTATTGCCTGGTCCAGTATATTGTACGACTGCGAGTAAGCAACCCGAGTTGTAGGAGTCAGATTGAAACTGAGATTAAACCGCATAAACGCCTGTTTGCGATAAAATTCCTCCCGCCCTGATTCATTGAACGAGTAGGTCATGGACAGCGACCATCCGGATCCGGAACCGGCATTGGCCAGAACCGGCTTGTACGGGTCTGCCCCGAGAGTCGTGCCGGTGGTCGTATCCCCTCGCTCGTCAGCCGGTAAGACTCCCTCATCAAAGATGAATCGGGAGCCGGTTAAATTGAAACGAGCGTTGAAACTGAAATTGGTCAGAACGGGAGACCAGAAATCAAAGTCGTCGTTTTCAGGATCGTAAAACGTGTGCGTCAGACTGCCGTCAACAGAGAGATTCCTCATAACGCTTGACTGAAAGCTGGTAGTAAGGCTGGACCACGGCTTGGTCTCCGCTTCAAAATTGTAACCGGTCGACGTACGGATGGATAGAAGATTATCCAGATTGGTTACCGCTTCCCCTTTTTGGATCTTGGCTTGGTACAGCTGTTCAAGGCTGATGGTGACCGAAGAACTCTTGCGGCTGCCAGCTCCTCCCCCGGCAAAGGAACGAATTTGAGGATGTCGATCTATTTCCGGTGACCAGGAATAGCTTACTTGAGGTGTGATAACCTGGCGGAAACCGGTCAGACCAAAAACGTTGGGATGTATGGTTCCGTAAAGCGAAGTGCGCAGCGAAGCACCCCCGTTGTACGAGTATGTTCGATAGGTAGTCGTGGCGTCAATCCCGGCGGCGAGAGATTGGTCGGTCTCAAATATCTTGAACCAGGTTTCGCTGTAACTGATGCGCGGCGAAAAGACCAGATAGGTAAAGGGTTTAAAGGTGGGAAGATTCAGGGCCGGGTTGTGATTGATCTTGGCGTATTCGCGCCGACTTCGCGACTTGGCTGTGTCGGCGCTAACTATCGCACCCAGGGTATCATAGGTGTAAGAAATAGTGTCTATCACGGTCGACCGATTGGAGATATTCTGCATTGAAGGAGAATATCTGAAAGTAATTCTCTGATACCAACTCTGGTCGTTTCCGCTGCCGGACTTCCCTCCGCTTCCAAAGAGCCATACCGTTGGCAGGGAAAGATTCAGCGATGGAAGCAGGTCGTTACGAGTTTCCTGGTCCAGATTTACCGTATGTGAAACAGAGCCGGAGAGCGATGTCGATTTGCCGAACTTCTTGGAAAAGTTCACGCTTGACTTAGTTAGTCGGTTCAGTCGCTCATCAATGTTCTGCGAGTAGTCGCTGTAATAGGACTTGTCCGATTGAAAGTCACCGCTGGCCCTGACATTGAAAGAGGGGGTTATCGTATGATTGTAGGCACCACGAACGACCCACCTCGTCCTTTCAATTTCGTCAGCGATACTATTGTCATAACTTGTTTCGCGGGCGTAGTCTCCGGTGACATATCCATTGAGAACATACCGCTTATTGAAATTGGTCTTGGCCCTCAAAGTGATGGTCTGGTTCTTTTCGTGATAGTCAAAAGCTCCCAGCATGTCCCAATACTCAGAGGCGGCCCAGTAGTAGCCGAGGTCATTGACGTATCTATCCCCTCGCTGGAATTTGCCAAAGGTAAACGGAAGCAGACCGGAGTGGCGGCCACGTTTCAGTGGGAAGACATAATATGGGAGAATAGCCAGAGGCAGTTTTTCCAGGTAGAAGACAACCGGACGCGCGATCAGTTTGTCATCCTGAATCATCTTCATCTGCGGGGAATAGAAGTAGAAATGCGGATCACCCGCATCGCAGGTTGTATAACGGCCCCGGTCGACATAAAAGATATGCTTCTGCTCCCGGAAGAGTTTCTCCCCGTAATAGAATCCTTCCTCATAGTCTGACTTGGACTGAATCAGCCGCCCCTTCTCAGATTCTATTGAGTATTTCAGGTAATCACCCAAAATTTCACTATCCCCGTCTTTAAGTACTACCGGGATCGCGTTGGGCTGCAGGTCTTCGGTCATTACCAGGGCAGTATCAAGCGTGTCGGCCTTCACATCGGCCGAAAGCGCTTCTATAATTTTATCATCGGTATCAAAATAAACATCGTGCGCCCTAAGCGTTACGGTGCCGGAGTTGATCACCGAAGCCTCCCGCAGGGTTATCATCGAATCTACCAGGTTGTATTCGATATACCTGGCGCTGTACTCAACCGTATCCACTTTTTGCACGGTAGTGGTATCACCGAGCGGCGGCTCCCGGTCCCCTCCGATATAAGTCCCTACCGCGCCTCCCTGAACAGTGACGGCAGAGACAGCCTTGTTCTGTACTCCGAGAACTATCGTATCCCCGGAGACCGTATTCTGATGAAACTCCTTGCCGCCTCGTGACGAAGGGTAGTACCAGGAGTAGGCCTGTCCATAGCATTTGACTCGCCTGAGTACCCCTCCGATAAAATCAAAGATCATCCGGTGACCACTCAGAACGGAGCGATCAAAGTCTGTTTCCAGTGAGTCAATTGCTTCCTTCAACTCTCCGTTGGCCGAATCTATGACATCAATTTTGCTTATCACATCCCCATCAAACAAAATGGAGATGAGGGAGCCGGTGATTTCGGAGTGGCCGCTGACCGCGCGCGGATTTTCAAACAGGTCCAGATCCTTGCCACCAATATCCATCACGGCACAACCTGAGCTTGCTGAAAAATCAGTTGAAGTGATGATCACATTCCCGAGAGCTTCGGCCCGCTCATGCGATGGGATATGATCGATACGGTCAGCTATGATCTCAATCATAGAGGTTGTATCCGGATAATTGATATATAGTATTGGCCGCTGCTCCATGTAGAAGGAGCGATCCCGCCGATTGTAAAACGCATGGGGACCGGCGGCATAGACGGAATCTACATACGACCAGAGTTCAACTTTTTTCCCCAAAGCCAGGGCTTCTTTGGTGGTGATATCATAGAAGGCGGAATCAGAGGAGAGCTTATATTCCGAATCATCGATTATGACATTCCCCTTCAGATTTACATATTCGCCACGGGCAAGAATGGCCGAATCACAGTAGATGAGGCCGGTCGAAGTTCTTATGATTACATCGTGCACAAGATAAGTGACATATTTGCCATCAAGCAGGGCCAGTTCAAACACACCCGCCTGCTCCACCTTGATCTCATTCTCCTCAAGGATATCCTGTGCCTGAATGCCTGATGCGGAAGCAAAGAGCACTGCCACGAAAGTAATAAGAGCAAGAGCGCGGTTACGATTGGTCAAGCTGCTTCTCGACAATCTTCCGGTAAGCGGCTAACTCCTGCAAATCAACCCCAACCAGTTGTGCTTGATATTCTCCCCCGCCCCCTTTCAAAGAAAACTCTTTGACAAACTCTCCGGCCAGTTTCCCCGCATGGTGACCGGAGCCTGGTGCGGTGGCAAGGGCGGCCCGTTTGTCTGAGATTAGAATCACGATTCCGCCGGTGTTTTCGGCGGCAAGGGCTGCAAGCTGTCCCAGCAATTTGGGATTAGCCAGATCCACCGACTCTACCAACAGACTCGTTCGACCGGCAGTACCTGCTTTGCTCGCCAGTTCTTCGGCCAGCCGGGGCATCCTTTCGGCTTGCAATCGATTCAGTTCCTTGCGAATCTCTTTGTTCTCTTCAAACGTCCGGGCAAAGCGCTCTTCAAGGTCGGAATAGTGGCAGGTAAGATTGGTCGCCAGGCGGTTGGTTACTTCAAATCGAGAAAAGTAATCATCTCGGGCTAAACGACCGGATAGAAACCGGACCGATATATTTCCCCGTATTTTCTCCGTTCCGACAAGCTTGATTGTGCCAACTTCGGAAGTGTTCCGGCAGTGCGTGCCGCCACAGGCGGAGTATTCAAGCTCACCGATTTGTATAATACGGATGACTCCCGAACGAGCTGGCATTTTGCGCAGGGGGAGTTTGGCCGCCTCTTCCTCATTTTCAAATCGAATTCTGATCGGCCAGGCTTCGGAAACTAATTGGTTCGCCAGCGCTTCCGCCTGCATGAGTTGTTCTTCAGTCACGGATTTATTGTTCAATTCTATCGAAGCATACTGATCGCCCAGGTGAACCGATACCGTTTCCATCTCAAACAACTCGACAAAGGCATGACTGAGAATATGTTGAGCCGTATGTTTCCGGCAGTTATCGTAACGTCTCTGTGAATCAATCCGTCCAACAACCTTGTCACCAGCCTGCCCCACGGGCGCACTGGTGAAATGATGAACCTGACCTTCTTCGGTCTCGGTGACATCAAGCACTTCAATCTCGTTCAATCGGCCGGTATCATGAAATTGACCGCCGGAGGTCGGATAGAAAGCGGAGCGTTCAAGAACGACTGCATAGCCGGATTCTGTCTGTACGGACTCGGTTATCACAGACTCAAACTGGAGTAGGCAGGAGTCTTTGTAATACAGTCTTTCGGTCATATTGGCGGGCATCCTCTGCTCTTTATACCGACAATGCCTCAATTGGCTCGCTCATGCGATAGAGTTTCTCAGAGTCCCGATCTGGCTGACGCGAACCTCGATGACATCACCTGATACCATCGGGGCGATTCCGGCCGGTGTTCCGGTGGAGATCAGGTCACCCGGCATGAGGGTCATAATCCCTGACAGGTAGCTGATCAGAAAGGGGATGGGGAATATCATCTGAGCCGTACTGCCTGATTGTTTTACTTCGCCGTTAAGGACACCTTCCACCAGAAGATCGGAGTAATCAATCCCGGTGATGATCCAGGGACCAACCGGACAGAAAGTGTCATACCCTTTGGCCCGAGACCATTGGCCATCTTTTTTCTGCAGATCACGTGCGGTGACATCGTTGACGCAGGTATAACCGAACACGGCGTCCATGGCTTCGTCGAGCAGGCAGTTTTTGGTAGCCTGTCCGATCACCACCCCGAGTTCTGCTTCGTAGTCAACGCGTTCGGATTCTTTGGGGTGATGAATCAGGTCGCCGGGGCCAATAATTGATGAGGGGGGTTTCAGAAAGATTAAGGGACGCTCCGGCGCTTCATCGGCTGAATAGGAGGCCTTGACGTGCGCATGATAATTTAGTCCAATACAGATAATCTTGCTGGGTTGGACCGGAGCCAGCAGTTCAAATCGATCGCCGGTCAGCGGTTCCGTTGATTGCTCTTCGGTTTTAGCCCAGGGGGGTCCGGATAGTTTGGTCAGGTCGTCTGTGCCTAAACGGGCAAACCCAACTGAGTTATCCAGTTTATCCCGATATCTGATATACTTTATCGACATAAGGTCCCTTTCACATTGCGGAATAAATAATCTCTGAATTATAGGCAATAGCGCCGCTGAATCAACAAAATATCAGACTTCCTTGAGCTTCCAACGCCCCTGTCCAAACCATAGGGCAAGAATTATCGCTTTGGCAATCGAAGTTATTGTCAGTGTCCACCAGACTCCATTGATCCCCCAACCGAGAGTAAAGCAGAGATAGTAAGCGAGTGGTATCCGAAGCAAAGAACCGGGCAGCATTACCATCATTGGTGGGATAGTGTCACCCGCTCCACTGAAGGCACCCTCGATTATGATTTCCACAGCCATCGCCGACTGCGATATGCCCAGGATGATCAGATAGTCGGCGGCAATGACCAGCACTTTTGGATCATCGGTGAATATTCCCGCGATCAACTCCGGAATGGTAACAAAGATCAGAGAAATGACCATAGTTACTCCAACGCCGATACCAGCCGCGCCCCACGCGCTACGGGCTGCTCTATCCGGCTTCCGGGCACCGAGATTCTGTCCGACCATAGTCGATGCCGCCAGTGAAAAGCCGTGGCAGATAAGATAAGAGAATGACTCCATCCGGTTGCCGATCCCCATCGCCGCCGCTGCTTCCTGCCCATACTGGTGGACGATTTTTATTAGGAACCAGTAGACCGAGACAAAGACTAACTGCTGGGTAAACATGGGGAGACCAATCCGGGCGATTTTGATCATATCAGCCAGAATCGGGCGGGCGGTCAACAGGCCGGGTATCTGGTAGCCGACCTTTCCGTTCACCAGCAGTCGAATAATCAGTATGGTACCGACAAGTGCAGAGATACTGGTAGCCAGCGAAGCGCCAAAAAGACCCATAGCCGGAACAGGACCGTATCCAAATATCAGCAGGGGGTCCAATAACAAATTCAGGACTACGACTACCGCACCAATCTTGGTCGGCGTACGAGTGTCACCGGATGCTCGAAAAATGGCGTAGGCGGTGCCGCTAACAAAAAAGAGTAAGCTCGATGCAAAGAAGAGTCGGATATATGGCAGGGCGGCTTCCAAAGAATCCTTTGGCGTCTCCATAAATTCCAGGAGAACTTCGGCCGAAAGGTAACAGATTACCGAGACAGCAACTCCAACCAGCACAGCCATGCTCATCCCCTGCCGAACAAAATGCCGCACCCGGTCAAAGTCTTTCGCGCCGACATAGCGGGCTACAATCGCGGTTACACCAACCGAGACAATAGAGATGGCAACGAAAACGGTCCAGATCATAACCATAGATGAGGTCACGGCATCCTGAGCTACTGGACCGAGTTTGCCGACCCAAAAGAAGTCGGTGCTGTTGAGCGCAAACTCCAGAAGCATTCCGAGCGCGACCGGGAAAGCGAGCGAGACAATCCCTTTGCTGATCGGGCCGCTGGTGATATTGTCTGATCTAGTCTTCATTGAATCCAAGAATAACATCTAATGACCCGAAGAATCAAGCAGAAGCGTTAAACGAGATGGAAGATTATCGGAGCCCGGGCAGACAGAGCCAGGCGAAATCAATAGCGGAGACAGACCAGCGCTATTTGAGCCCGAGTTGCTTGATCAGGTAGTCAGGATTAAGGGGCTCTTCGGTCCCACGCTCGAGCAGCTCCTGCCAGGCATACCGACTTCCAAAGCGGAGGTAGTTCTGGATCAGGAATGCCTTGGTTGAGGGCTTATCGACAACGCCATTATAATGATCCTGCAAATAAGCGTGTGTTTGAGCTGCGATCATGTCGGCGTAAAGATAGTTGTCAAGATAGACCGGGTGGGTGACGTAGTGAATGATATTGGCCCACGGCTTGATATCTTCGTGCCGCGGAAGCATCAGGTATTGGTCGGCCAGGTCCCAGTAGAGATCGTTGAGGTCACGATTAGGGTTTTCATAGGCGAGCAGTTCAAATTGCAATCGGGCCAGAGTTGTCCGAAGATATATGATATCTTCTTCCCGTTTGCTTTTCAGGTACTCGTTGGCAAGTGAATATGAAAGGTGTCCGTATTTTTCCAGCCAGAGATTGTTATCCATCATCCCGGCAAAAAACTGTCCCATCCCCTCACTCCAGGCCCCTTCAAGATTAGAGCGGAAGAGAGGCTGCTCCTGGGTGATGAGGGCCGAATGCAGGGTATGTCCTATTTCGTGAAAGAGGGTCCGAGCGCTGAGGATGCCATCGGTAAGATTGGCCAGTACGCGCATATCTTCGCCGGACCGGATTGTGAAGGCATAAGCAAATTGCGATTTACCCGGGCGGGATTCCAGATCAAAGTAGATCGGCATGGCATCAAGGTTGATCCCAATCTCCTTGAGGCTGCGCTTGATATACAACAGCTGAGAGTCGACCGGAAAGAGGCGGTCAACCTGCCTGCGTACCGATGCATGCGCATAGCCGAGGTCCCACGGTTCAATTTTGCCCAGCCCCAGTCTGGTTGAGGCTGCTTGGATATTGTCCCGGTAGGCCGGTTGGCTCAGCGAATCCAGTCGAGCCAGAAGCTGCTTGTATTCGGTGAGGTCCATCCCCTTTTCGTTGAACATCAGGGCGAGGTAGTTATTATAGCCCGCTTTTTGAGCCGCCTGGTTTCTGATCCGGATTAGTCTGCCCAAGCCATCGGAGAGGATCTCCCCGATCTCAGCCCAGGCTCGGTAGGCGCGCTCTCGTTCTCCCCGGTCGGAGTGACTGCGGTATCGCTGGTACAGATAATTAGCGGTAACCGTGTCGCTATCGTACACTGAGCGATGAGTGATGTTAAGCTGTGACAGTGAATCACGCAGCTTGGAAATGTCCGGTTGTGACTCGTACTTCCCCAATGCAAACATGGAATAGAGCAGATCGCGCCTTCTCTTGTTGGCGTTGTTTCTGAATTCAGTTGCCTGCTCAAGTCGCTCGAACGCCTCAGTATCGCTCAGGACATAATGCCGGAGGTCTTCATAGAATTTGAGGGAGTCGGCCTGTCCGGTAGTATACAGGTCCCAGTATTCCAAGGACATTCGATAGCCAATCCAATCCAGCTTATGTTCCAGGGAGTCCATGAGCGGAATGACGTTCTGGGTATTTGCTGTGGAGGGGAGCACGCACAGAGTCAATAGTATGGTTGACAATATGAGAGATAAGGTCTGTTTAGGTCGAGTCCGCATATTGCTTATTCCTGCTCTTGCCCGGCAAAGTATGAGATTGCCATAGCGTATCCATAAGCACCAAATCCGGAAACCTGCCCCACACAAACGGGAGCAATAACGGACTTCTGTCGGAAATCCTCGCGTCCATGAATGTTGGATAGGTGCACTTCAATTGTCTCGGTAGAAATATCCGCAATCGCATCCCTGAGGGCCAGACTGTAGTGTGTCAGAGCGCCCGGGTTGATTATGATCCCGTCGGCATCGAATCCGAACTTCTGCAAATAGTCAATTAGTTCCCCCTCGGAGTTTGATTGGAAGAACTCGAGCGACAACGATATCTCTGCAGCCAACATTTTCAACTGCTGATTGATATCTTCAAGGGTTTCAATACCGTAAATCTCCGGCTCTCGTCTGCCCAGTAGATTCAGGTTTGGTCCATTGATGATCAGAATTTTCGGCAATTCAACCTCCGTGTTGAAGATACTTCTTCAGCGTTTTGTCAACCGCTTGCCCGACAAGTCGGCTGCTGATGTTTTCCATTATAACCGGTTTCCCCGGTCGGTCAAGTAGTATGAACCGATTCGACCGGCCACTTCTCTTCTTGTCGGTAGCCATCGCATTAATCAGTTCTTTTTTACTCAAATTCTTCTTTGGCAGCGCTTTAACATGACGCAACACAATTTGCTCATACTCGGCCAGCTTTGCAAGGTTTGGCTTTCTGACCATCCGGCTTAGCTCAATGGCTCCTACGAGTCCGACCAGAACCGCCTCACCATGCCGAAGGCCTCCGTAATTCTGGCACTTCTCGATTGCATGTCCAAAGGTGTGACCGAGATTCAGGACCATCCTGAGTTTCCCCTCGGTCTCATCTTTGCTAACTATATCGGCTTTATACGCAACTGATTGAGCTATCAGCCGGGTTAACAGCCCGTCAGCCGTGCGAGCGTCACAATCCGTGAATTTTCGGCAATCCTCGAGCATGCGGCTGCCGATAAGTCCGGCATATTTTACAATCTCCCCCATTCCGGCCATCAGTTCTCTCTCCGGTAGTGTGGCCAGATGGTTTAAGTCGCAGGTTACGAAAGAGGGTTGCCAGAAAGCCCCAACCAGGTTTTTCCCCTGCCGATGATTGATCCCGGTCTTGCCTCCAATGGCGGCATCGACCATCCCCAGCAAGGTGGTGGAAACAATCCCCCACCTGACTCCGCGAAGGACCGAAGCGGCAGCGAAACCGACCAGATCAGAAAGGATACCGCCTCCGCAGGCCAGAACAAAGTCAGAGCGGCTGATTTTTTCACTCAGTAGAAAGTCGGTAAGTTGATTGAGTGTCCGCTGAGATTTCAATCTCTCCGAGACCGGTATGGTAAGTTCAGTATAATCAGAAACCGAAGACTTCAATCTCCTGGACAGGCCGTGGCCATGGAGAGCATAAAACCTCGAGTCATAGATGACAAAAAGCCGTCCGTCTGCCCTGACTTTGGAGAGCAGCTGCGGTAGTTTGTCGGTCGCGCCCGTACCTATTGTAATCGGGTACGAGCGGGCTCCCAGTTTTACTTTAACTACTGGCATTGAACCCTTTCAGCAATTTGATTATGCGAGTCACAGATTCGGCCACTGATCGCTCGCTGGTGGAACAGGATAAATCTGCCTTACGATAATTGGCTGTCCGAGTGTTTAGCAATAATTTTATTTTGGCCGCTCGACCGCGGCCTGTGATCAAGGGACGATCAGTTGCATGACTTAACCGGCGGTACAATTCCCTGACGGAGCAACTCAAATAGATTGAGACGCCGATGTCGGCAACAACGGCCCGATTGTTCCTGCTCTGAAAGGCCCCTCCGCCCAAGGCAACAACCGCCGCTTTCCTCTTCCTGCTCAAGGATTCTATCACTTCTGATTCCAGTTGTCGAAAGAACTTCTCTCCATCTTCATCAAAAATGCGGGGAATGCTCTTTTTGCACCGCTTCTCAATCAGTTGGTCAGTATCAAAGAAGTCCAATCTCAGGCGCTTGGCCAGTTTCGGGCCGATGGTCGATTTCCCGGAGCCGGAAAAGCCTATCAGAAAAATCATTGGTGCAGTTTTGGTCACCCTGGGCATTAATCGGCTCCAAAAATTCGGTTGTAGATTGGCTCAAACGGAACTCCTGTCCCCGTCCATATTCTAAACGATTCCAATGCCTGGCCAATCAGCATTTGCCTGCCATCAATTGTCACCAGTCCGGCTTCGTTTGCATCCCTGACAATCAGATTGTTCTGGTTGTAGTTGGTGTCATAATAAACTGTTCCAGGTTCAAAGAGTGACCAATCCCAACCAAGTTTCTGATCCGGAAGATTGGGGCCGCCCAGCGGAGAGCAGTTGACAATCAACCCGCTATGACAATCAGAGTCTGATAATCCGGATTCCAACAGGCCGTAATCGAAACTGGCCGAACTAAGCAGCGAAGAGAGCTGTTCAGTAAAGGTCAGAAGTCTGTTTTGATCTCGCCCCAGTATTCTAAACGAACTAAGACCAATCTGATTTGACAGAGCATATACAGCCGCGCGAGCCGCTCCACCCGCCCCGATAACTAAAACTGATTTGCCGCTCAATTTCTCTTTGAATACTGACAGCGGCAGACCGAATCCGAAGACATCAGTATTATACCCCGTCAGTTTCGGACCATCGAACTTCACCGAGTTAGCAGCGCCCAGGTCACGCGCGGTTTCGTTTGTCTGGTCCAGATGCCCAAGACAGAGCTGCTTATAAGGGATGGTCACCGACATACCAGTTAGTTCTCTTGATCTGAGGCTGCCTGCAAACTGGTCGAATTCATTCGGGGGAAGATCGAACAGGCAGGTCTCTCCTACAATACCAAGCTCATCAAAAATGGCTTCAAAGATCGCCGGAGTTTTTGAATAGGCGATATTATATCCAAGTAAACCGAGTTTCATTGGCACCGTTACTGTTTGATCTGGTCAAGCAGGTCGTAGAAGGTCGGGCAGGAGATACTGACACAAGCGGCGTCATCGATAGTCGAAGGGCCAACCAAAAAGAGCGAAGCAATTGAGAAGGCCATCGCAATGCGGTGATCCCCTTGAGAGACAAAATCGGCCCCGCTAAACTCCCGTCCTCCTTCAACAGCTATACCATCGGCCAGTACTCCGTGCTTCACGCCCATCCGTTTGAGATTGTCAGCGACAGCTTCCAGGCGATCCGATTCTTTGACTCTCAATTCGGCGGCGTCCCGAATTACTGTAGTTCCGGATGCAAAGGCTGCAATGACAGAGATAATCGGGATTTCATCAATCAGGCCGACCGTCATCTCACCAAAGATTTTTCGATGATTCAGCTTTCCACCGGTCACCGTCACCGACCCGCGCGCCTCTCCCGATATTACTTCCTTTTTGCCAATGCTGACTTTGCAGCCGATCAGTTTCAGATAGTCCAGAAAGGAAGTACGGGTCGGGTTCAGTCCCACATTTTCGACCGTGATCGTCTCCCCAGATATGGCAGCCGCAGCCAGAAAGAAGGCAGCCGTTGACATATCACCCGGGATATCTACGCTTCCACCAGTGAGTCGGGTCTGCGAAGTCAAACGAGTCTCTCGCTTGAATGGCTCTGGCATTTGCATTTTCTTTTTTCGAGGATCGAGCGGATCCTGTACCGGCACCGGGCTGATTTTCCGAATCTCCACCCCTTCGCCAAGATGCTGCAGCATGAGTTCGGTATGGTCTCTGGTCAGGGATTCTTCCTGTACGGCGACGGTGCAGTTTGAGGCCAGACCGGCCAGCAACACAGCTGATTTTACCTGGGCCGAAGCAACCGGGAGGCGGTACTCAAACGGAAGTAGCTTGTGCCCCTTGATTCGCAAAGGCATCTTCCCGTCTTCGGAGAAAAATTCCGCTCCCATCTCCGTGAGCGGATCGATAATTCTCTTCATCGGGCGCGACTGCAATGACTCATCTCCGACAAGCGTGAGTTCCATCTCCCGACCGGCCACGATTCCGGACAAGAGGCGAGCCGTTGTTCCTGAATTACCACAATCGACGATCGTTTCCGGTGGAAGTTCAATTGTGGCGGGCGGTATCAGGAGTAGTTTATCATCTTCCCTGTTCACTCTTACCCCCATGACTTCAGCCGCCTTAAGGGAGGTGTGACAATCGACACTATCAGGGAAATTGGTTACCTCAACGGGGCCACTGGACAGGATTGACAGCAGGGCGGCCCGGTGAGCTATTGATTTATCGCCGGGAACTGTGATCGTCCCACCAATCTTGCGGGCTGGGTCGAGCCTCTGATTCACGAGCAGACCTTATTCAGGACCGGGGCAATGCTGCGCATTTCGTTCATCAATTGCTCGAACATATCCGGGGTGATAGCCTGCGGTCCGTCTGACATGGCGTTGGCCGGATCATTGTGAACTTCGACCATGAGTCCATCGGCTCCCACGGCCAACGATGCTCTTGAGAGAGGCAGCACTTTGTCCCTCCGTCCCGTTCCATGACTGGGGTCCGAGATTATGGGCAGGTGGCTATTTCGTTTGACATACGGAATCGCCGACAGATCCAGAGTGTTGCGGGTATGATCGGCAAACGTACGGACGCCTCGTTCGCACAGAATAACCTTACGATTTCCTTCGGACATGATATACTCTGCCGCCATCAGGAATTCTTCGAGCGTGGCCGCCATCCCTCTCTTGAGTAAAATAGTTCTATCGGTCCGTCCCGCTTTTTTAAGCAGTGAATAATTCTGCATGTTCCGGGCGCCGATCTGAATAATGTCCGCATACTCGGCCACTTTATCGATAACATCGGTGTCGATAGCTTCGGTAACTATCTTGAGGCCGAACTCCTCGCGCACGGCCGCCAGAATCTCCAGTCCCTCTTCCTTGAGTCCCTGGAAGCTATATGGCGAAGTTCTTGGTTTGTAGGCCCCTCCTCTGAAAATGGTCGCCCCGCATTTGACTACCTGCTCCGCAATGGCAAAGCACTGATCGCGACTTTCAACTGAGCATGGCCCGGCCATGACGACAAAATCTTTGCCGCCAACTTTGACCCCATCCACATCAATGATCGAATCTTCCGGGTAAAACTCCCGGCTGACCAGTTTGAAGGCTTGTGTGACATGAATTATATCTTTGACGCCCGGAAGGGCCATGACTCGGTCAGAGTCTACCTGGGCTTTGTTGCCGGTTACTCCAATGGCCGTCCGAATTGCACCGGGCATGGGGTGAGCTGTCAGTCCCATCCCTTCGATTTCAGTACATACTTTTGCCACCATTTTCTCAGTGGCATTGCTCTCCATTACGATAAGCATTTATAACTCCTGGTTGCGGAAGCAAAGATCTCCTGTAGAGATTTCTTCTTCTCAATCATTTTTTTTACGGTGGCAATATTATCAGCGTAAGTGTCCAGCGCCTTGATTATTTCTTCGCGATTCTGATCTATTATTTCCGACCAGACAGAATATGGGGAGCCGGACAACCGCAGCATAGAACGCAGGCCGGGTCCGGCCAGTTCAATCAGATCAGGATTAATCTGAGCGCCCAGGACGGTAGAGATCAGTTGGGGTAGATGCGAAATCTCTGAGACCAATTCGTCATGCATCGGCGGTGAGATATATGCCGGGGTAACACCAAGTCGCTGCACCATCCAGTCCAGCCGAGTTCTGTTTATCCCGTTCAATTCGACTGAATCGTCAAGATACCAGACATGGTCCAGAAACAGTCGGTCATCTGAATTCTCAAACCCTTTGCGCTCACGTCCGGCCATCGGATGCGAGGCAACAAACTGGACGCCGGGGCCAAACTTCAATGAAGCGGCCAGCCGGGCAATCGGCTGCTTGACCGCACCTGTGTCGACTATCAGGCAGTCGTTTAATCCTCCGGTTTTCGCTAATCTTTTCAACAAGCTTTCATTGGCCAGATGAGGAGCGGCCAGCACGATCACATCGCTGTTTTTGATCGCCTCTTTGAAACTGGATTCTGCTCTTACTCTGAACCGTCGGTCCTTCTTGAGATTTCTCAACACACCGACCCGGTCATAAGCTACAATCTCCGGTGCCCTTTTCTCTCCCCCTTTTTGGAAATCAAGCGCCATACAGCCGCCGATAAGACCGAACCCACAGATTGAAATTTGCTTGATGTGGCGGGGCATGGTTACATTTTCTCCGGAGCTTTCAGGCCCAGCAGATAGAGGCCATCGGCAATTACTGTTCTCACCGCCGACACGAGAGCCAGCCTGGCCCGGGTTCTGGGGAGATCGTCAGATATAATTTTGTCGCTGCGTCCCGTTTCATCTTTTCGCTGGTAGACCTTATTGAAGGCCGCGGCGATTTTCAGCAGCTGGGCCGTTATCAGGTATGGCTCATAGTCGCGGGCTGCATCTTTCAATACCTGAGGATAGTCATCCAGAAGTTCAATCACCCGTTGCTCTTCATCACCGACCAGAAGGGAGAAGTCAATATCGGGTGTAATCTCCAACCCGCCGTTTTTCAAAAGCGAAGAAAGTCGGGCGTGGGTGTACTGAAGATAAGGGCCTGACTCTCCTTCAAAGCTGAGAACCTCTTCCCAGATGAAGCTGACATCTTTCTGGCGACGGACCGACATTTGCGAAAAGATGACCGCTCCAACGCCGATATCCTCGGCAATCTTGGGATAGTCACCCAGACCGGATTTCTGAGTCGATTGTTCAATCAACTCCGGGCTCTTTTCGGCTACTTTCTCCATAGCCAATTCCGTCGCCCTAATCAGTACATCTTCAAGAAAGATGATTTTTCCGGCACGGGTCGAAAGAGTCTTATCTCCAAACTTTACCCACCCAAAGAGAATATGCTTCACTTTGCCGGTCATCCGATCTTCTTCCGGGAGTCCTTCGGCCTCCTCAAGCATAGCCATCACCTTAAATGCCTGCTTGAAATGGTCGGCCTGCGAACTGCCAACCACATACAGAGACTCGGCGAAGTGATACTTCTCCCACCGTTCGGCCAGCCCGGCAATATCACGGGTGGCATAGAGTGTGGCCCCGTCCTGCTTTTTTAGGAGAGCGGGAGGGAGCTGGTCATCTTTGAGGTCAACTATCAGAGCGCCATCGGAGATCGAAGTTAGATTTGCCTTTTTCAGCCGCTCAATCACCGGCTCCATCTTGTCGTTCAAGGCAGCTTCACCGGTGATGACATCAAACTCAACACCAAGAATCTCGTATATACGATGAAATTCCTTTAATGAGACATTTTTGAATTGCTCCCAGAGGTGGAGCATCTCAGCATCCCCCTGCTCCAGCAGTTGAAAGGCCTTTCTGGCCTGGTCATTCAGAGAGTCATCCTTTTCGGCCTCTTCATGGAAGCGGACATACAGCCGGACCAGATCTTTGACATCCTCCTTGTTCGTGTTCTCTTCCCCGGCGTACTTCTGATAGGCCACAATCATCTTGCCAAACTGGGTGCCCCAATCCCCGAGGAAATTAATCCCGACCACGTTGTAGCCAAACTTGCCAAAAACCCGTCGGAGCGAGTTGCCAAGGATGGTCGTCCTTAAGTGACCGACACCGAAGGGACGAGCGATATTTACAGAGGAATACTCGACCAGAACCGTCTGGTCCCTGCCTGAATTGTCGGCCCCGTACTTCTCTCGCTGTTCGAGAATGCGGCCTATAGTTTCCTGGGCCTGAGCTTTCGGTTCGGTCCTGATATTAATAAACCCGGCAATAGACTCGGTTGAGATCAGAGCTGCTTCAGCTGAGTCGGCCAACAGATTATTGACCTTACCGGATACCGAAGATGCAATCTCCGGTGGTTTAGCTCCGAGCAGTTTGGAAAATCGAAATACAGGGAGGGCAAACCGACCCATCGAGGCGTCCTTTGGCTTTTCAATCATGGCAGCAATGTCGCTGGCCGCGAAGACCTGACTGTCGCCGGTGGCCTGATATGCCTCAGGGTAGAGCTCCCGGAAAGCCAAAGCAGCCGTTGCCGAGAACTGCATCCTAAATTTGTCGACGGTTGTTGTGTTCAATATTTCAAACCATACAAAATTGGCCGCCCTATTGCCGCCAAGTAGATTAGGATACGCAGATTTGTGGGAAATTCAACGTTAAAATCAGAGAGTTCTGTTTACCGCCGTAGCGATAATTCTCAACTCAGCCATCATCTTCTCATACTGCTCGTAATAAAGCGTCTGGGCGCCGTCCGACATCGCTTTGTCAGGATCATAGTGAACTTCGATAATCAGGCCGTCGGCACCGGCCGCCACCGAAGCTCTGGCCATGGGAGCAACTTTGTCCCGGATGCCGGTCCCATGTGAGGGGTCAGAGACAACCGGCAAATGGGTCAGTTTTTTCAGAATGGGAATGGCAGAGATGTCAAGGGTGTTGCGCGTGTAGCTCTCAAAAGTACGGATTCCGCGTTCACACAGGACCACGTTATGGTTGCCACCAGCCATGATATACTCTGCTGCTTGAAGTAACTCTTTAAGTGTGGCCGACATCCCCCGTTTGAGGAGAATTGGCTTATCCAGTTTCCCCAACTCTTTGAGAAGAGCAAAATTCTGCATATTCCTCGCCCCTACCTGGATCATGTCCACATATTTCAAGGCCGGGATGATGTCCATTCTGTCCATAACTTCGGAAACTACGCCAAGGTCGTTCTCGTCGGCCGCTTCGCGCATATATTTCAGTCCCTCTTCCCCGAGCCCCTGGAATGAGTATGGCGAAGACCGCGGTTTGTAGGCTCCTCCCCGGAGCAGATGGGTACCGGTTGTTTTGACAAAAGCGGCAATATCCTTGATCTGCTGGCGGGATTCGATTGAACAGGGCCCGGCCACCATGACCACCTGGTTTCCGCCAAACTCAGCTTTGCCGACTTTGACGATACTATTATCCGGCTTAAATGTTCGACTAACCAGTTTGACCGGATCGGTGATGCGGATCGCCTCTTGGACGCCGTCCATGACTTCGTAGTCCCGAAGGTCAACACTGTGAGTATCTCCAACTACGCCCAGCACAACCTGGGTTGCTCCGGTCGATCGATGGACATCAAAGCCGTTGTCAAGCAGGCGGGCAACTACTGACTGTATCTGATCCGGAGAAGCATTCTCATCCATTATGATAATCATAGAACTAACTATTCCTTCTTCCGGTCATAAACTTCGGTTCGTTCAATGCGGCGGGATTCATCAATAATGCGCTCAAAGAGCCTGACCACAGCATCCGGTGGGAGCGGTCCGGGATTTTTCTCGGTAATCCTGACGAAGATATCCTTCTCCCGCTTGGGATCAAAGAGCTTCTTCCCTTCGGCATGCTTGATTGTCGCCAGACCGACAACCAACTCTGCCCTTTGATTCAACAGGTAGAGTAGTTTCAGATCAAGCTCATCAATCTGTTCACGGATTTTGCTGATCTCTTTTTTGTCCATCAAATCGCTTTTCTGATAACTTTCAGAAATTTCTCCAGTGTCCTTCGGCGATCACTCTGGTTCGCTCCCTGCCTGAGAAGCTTAACAATGGCCGAGCCAATCACAACCCCGTCACTTAGACGACCCAGTCTTTGAGCATCGGCCGCCGATGAAATCCCAAATCCGGCCACGAACTTATTCTCCAAAATGGACCGGAGTTTCTTAAGATAGTTATCGGTCGATCTGTCAAAAACTTTTCCGGTCCCGGTAACGCCGGTGACGGTTACTGCATATACGAAGCCGGTGGAGTTTTTATCGATCAATTCTATCCGCTCATCGGAGGAAGTTGGGGCAACGAGGAAGATGGTAGAAACAGCCTGTTTGGAGCAGGCCTGCCTGAAGTCTGCTGATTCTTCGACCGGAAGATCAGGAATAATGAGGCCGTCTATACCAGCGTCGGCGGCTCTGCGGACAAAACTCCTGACACCATGCGCTATCAGAGGATTGTAATACCCCATAAAAATCAGGGGGATATCAACATGTTTCCGAATTTTCTCTACGGCAACGAAGATATCATCAAAAGTCAATCCGAGTTGAAGAGCTTGAAAAGAGGAGAACTGGATATCTGGACCATCGGCCAGAGGATCGGAAAACGGAAGGCCGAGTTCCAACATATCGCAGCCGGAATCAGCTGCCGCGCTGGCCAGATTGATCGTCTCTTTGATAGATGGGAAACCGGCGGTAAGATAAGGTATCAGTAATTTGCGGTCCCTGTCCCGGCTCACCAGATTCTTGATACGGTTGCTCATTTGTCCTGCCACTCTTCTATGATGCTCATATCCTTATCACCCCGCCCGGAAAGACAGATCACTACCTTGTCGTTTTTTCTAACTTTGCGTCTGTTCTTTACGAGCCAGGCAATGGCGTGCGATGATTCCATCGCCGGGATTATCCCTTCGAGGCGACTGACCAGTTTGAAAGCCGCAACAGCTTCCCGATCAGTTGCGGAACCGTAGCTAACCCGACCGGAATCATTCAGATGAGAGTGCTGAGGACCAATGCCGGGATAATCCAATCCGGCTGAAACCGAGTGCGGCAATTGAATCTGACCGTCCCGGTTAAACAGTAGATATGAGTAGGAACCGTGAAGGACCCCCGGTTCTCCTTTCCGAAGCGAAGCGGAGTGCTTGCCGGTTCCCAGCCCGCACCCGGCAGCTTCCACTCCGACTAACTTGACTGATTTGTCGGCAAGAAAGTCTGTGAAGATGCCTATGGCATTGGAACCACCCCCAACACAGGCGACAATCAGATGCGGCAATCTTCCGAACAGCTTTTGTGACTGACGTTTTGTCTCCTGTCCGATCACCGCCTGAAAGTCCCGGACTATCATCGGGTATGGATGCGGGCCCACCACTGAACCAATAATGTAGAATGTGCTGCGGACATTGGTTACCCAGTCACGCAGAGCCTGATTGGTGGCATCCTTGAGCGTTTTGGAACCGGACTCGACCGCAACAACCTCGGCCCCCAGCAGTTTCATCTTCTGAACGTTGGGCGCTTGCCGGGCTATATCCTCTGCCCCCATGTAGACCACACATTCGAGTCCGAATCGGGCACAA